>NZ_CAACVB010000030.1 GCF_900659635.1 Actinomadura roseirufa
GTGCTCGGCGAGCCCGACGCGCTCCAGCCATCCGGCGGCGGCGCGGCGGGCGGCGCGCCTGCCCGCGCCCTGGCAGCGCGGCCCGAACGCGACGTTGTCGAGCGCGCTGAGATGCGGGAAGAGCCGGTAGTCCTGGAAGACCATGCCGATGCCGCGCCGCTCGGGCGGCAGCGGGCGCAGGTCGGTTCCGTCGACCCGGACGTGCCCGCCGGCGAGCGGGACGAGGCCGGCGAGCGCCCGCAGCGCCGTGCTCTTGCCCGCGCCGTTCGGGCCGAGCAGCGCGACGACCTCGCCGGGCGCCGCGGTGAGGGTGAGATCCAGGTCGAACGCGCCGCGCCGCACGACGAGCCGCGCGTCCAGCCCCGCGTCCGGCCCCGCGTCCAATCCCGCGTCCGGGCCGCCGGTGCCGGTCACGTGGTGCTCACCCACCGGTCGCGCAGCGCGGCCAGCACGAGCACCGAGACGGCGAGCAGCACCAGGCTGAGCACGATCGCCGCCTGCGGGTCGGTCTCCAGCGCCAGGTAGACGGCCAGCGGCATGGTCTGCGTCCGGCCGGGGAAGTTGCCCGCGAACGTGATCGTCGCGCCGAACTCGCCGAGCGCGCGGGCCCAGCACAGGATCGCGCCCGCCGCGATGCCCGGCGCGACGAGCGGCAGCGTGACCCGGTGGAAGATCGTCCAGCGGCTCGCGCCGAGCGTGGCGGCGGCCTCCTCGTAGCGCAGGTCGGCCGCGCGCAGGGCGCCCTCCACGCTGATCACCAGGAAGGGCATCGCGACGAACGTCTCGGCCAGCACCACCCCGGCCGTGGTGAACGGGAACGTGATCCCGAACGTCTCGTCCAGCCAGCGGCCGGCCAGCCCGCGCCGGCCCAGCGCCAGCAGCAACGCGACGCCGCCGACGACCGGGGGAAGCACCAGCGGCACGGTGACCAGCGCCCGGACGAGGCGCGCGCCCGGGAACGGCACCCGCGCCAGCACCCACGCCAGCGGCACGCCGAACAGCAGGCACAGTCCCGTGGCGAGGGTCGCGCTGACCAGTGACAGCCGCAGCGCCTCCAGGACCTGCGGCTCCCCCAGCCGGGTCCCGAGCGTCGACCACGGCGCGCGGACGAGCAGCCCCGCGAGCGGCAGCACGAGGAAGGCGAGCCCGGCCAGGGCGGGCAGGACGAGGATCCACGGCGGCCGGCCCGGCAGCCGGTCGGCCGCCGGAGCCCGGCCCGGCGGGCGCCTCCGGAGGCTCACCATCGCCCGGACGGCCTCACGGCGACTCGAACCCCGCCCGCGTCAGCTCCGCCCTCCCCACGGGGCCCAGCACGAGCTGGACGAACTCCTTCGCCAGCGCGGCGTGCGGCGCCTTGGCCACCGTGGCGATCGGATAGTCGTTGATCGCCTTGGCGGACTCGGCGAACTCCACGCCCTTTACCTGCCCGGTCGCCGCGCGCGCGTCGGTGCGGTACACGAGCCCGGCGTCGGCCTCCCCGAGCCGCACCTTGGTGAGGACGGCCTTGACGTCCTGCTCCTGCGAGGCGGGCCGCACCGTGACACCGGCCGCGCCCAGCGCCTTCTTCGCGGCGGCGCCGCAGGGGACCTGCTCGGCGCACAGCACGACCTTCAGGCCGGGACGGGCGAGATCGCTCACCTTCGCGACCTTGCCGGGGTTGTCGCCGGGAACGGCGATGACCAGGCGGTTGCGGGTGAAGACCTGCGGCGCGGCGGCGTCGCCCGCGTCGGTCACGGTCTTCATGGTGGCGGGGCTGGCGGCGGCGAACACGTCCGCGGGCGCGCCCTGGGTGATCTGCTGGGCCAGCCCGGAGCTGCCGCCGAAGTTGAACTTGACCTTCACCCCGGGGTGGGAGCCCTCGAAGGACTTCCCGAGGGCGGTGAAGGTCTCGGTGAGCGAGGCCGCGGCGAAGACGGTGAGGGTCCCGCCGCCGCTCGGGCCGCTCGGGCGGGACTCGTCGTCCCCGCCGGTGTCGCCGCAGCCCGCCGCGCCCGCGAGCACGGCGGCCGCCAGGGCCGCGACGGCGGCCGGGATGCGCTTGAACACGTGTCCTCCTCGGGGGGAGCCGGGGTCAGCCCGGCTCGGCGACTTCGACGACGACGTTGGTGGACTTCACGACGGCCTCCGCGACCACGCCCACGCGCAGCCCGAGCTCGTCGGCGGCCTCCCGGCTCATCAGCGAGACCACGCGGAACGGGCCGGCCTGGATCTCCACCTGGGCCATCACCCCGTCCCGGACGACCTCGGTGACGATGCCGCGCAGCCGGTTGCGCGCCGAGGAGAACCGTTCGGCCTGGTCGGGCGGGCCGGCCGTGCCCGCGCCCTGGCGCGCCTGGCCGCGCACGAACGCGGCGAGCTCGGTGCCCGGGACCCGCCGGTGGCCGTGCTCGTCGCGCTCGGCCGGCAGGCGCCCGCCGTCCACCCAGCGCCGGACGGTGTCGGCGCTGACGCCGAGCAACGCCGCCGCCTCACTGATCCTGAACGTCGTCACGCGCCCAGGTTAGCGCCTCGCTTCTGCGAGCCCTGCATCGCCTCAAGGCTGGAAGATGCAAGGCCATCGGTGCGACATCTCTGGCATCTGCGCTACCCATGGACCTTCGGGACAGCGCCCGTCAGCCCTTCCCATCGGACCGGTCAGCGGGCCGTCGCGCCGTCGCTCGGATCCGGCCGGACGGCGAGCACCTGGGCGATCATTCCGATCGTCGCCCAGTCCACCAGCCCCTCCCGGACGATCCGGCCGAACGGGCGGACCTCGACGCGGGTGATCTCACCGTCGGCGGCCACGCCCTGCGGGCCCGCCGCGCGGAGCCGTGCCAGCTCGCCCGCGGTGACCTCGGCGGAGAACAGGTGCGCCCGGTGCGCGGACGTAGTGGCGGCGACCTGGCGCGCGCCGTGCGCGCGCAGCCGGTCGGGCGCGAGGACCAGCCCGGTCTCCTCGGCCACCTCCGCCACCGCCGTCCGCAGCGGCCCGCCCGGCCCGGACCCGCCGGGCAGCTCGTGCACGAACCCGTCCGCCGCGGCGCCCGGGACGCGGAACTCCCGTACGAGCGCCACCTCGGTCTCCTCCGGCGCGGCGGGCGGGCCGTGCAGCACGACGACCGAGATGTCCGGCCGCGCGATCACGATCTCGTTGTCCTTCACCCGGTCCTCCGCCGCGACGTGGACCCGCGCGTGCAGGCCCCAGTACACGCCGAAGCGGAACACCACCCGCGCGCCGACCAGGACGTTCCCCGCGCCGCGCTGCGCCGCGTACCAGCGCTGGAACGGCTCGCCGCGCCACAGCAGCAGCGGCACCTCCCGCTCGCCGCCCGTCCGCGGCGCGCCGGTCCCGATCCGGTCGAGCGCCGCCGCCACGGTGCCCGGCAGGTCGTCGGCGACGGGCACGCCGCGCTTGCGCGCGTAGTGCAGCAGATAGCGGTTGCCGGGCGCGTCCGGCGGGGCGCCGAACACCGCGCGGCCGCTGTCGTGCCACATGCCCCACTCCACGTTGGTCGTGAAGGCGGGCATGGTCACGGGCTCGCGCGGCACGTAGAACAGGACCTCGTCCGACAGGTGCAGGCAGCGCTCCTCCCACTCGACCTGACCGGTGTAGTCGGCGTACCGCCGGCGTGGGTCCTCGGGCACGAAGACCACGAGCCGCCCGCCGCGCCAGCCGCGGCGCAGCTCGGCGACCGCGTCCGGCCGCCAGGACGGGACGGCGGCGTCGCGGGGCGTGGGCCCGGCCAGGAACACCGCCGCGTCCCAGGCGTCCGGCGGCTCCTCCCGGGCGTGGACGACGTGAACGTCAGGCGCCATGAAGCCGGTTTCCTCTCAATGCGCCGTAGAGCGTCGCGCTTGGGGCGGTCCGCTCCGGGTAAAGGGGTTTCACACCAAGAATCACACAGCCGGATCAAGAGGAGCGATCATGGCTGGGACCAGACGGGCACCGCGCGCCCGGAGCATCACCGCCGGGATGCTGCTGGTGGTACTCGGGCTGTGGGGCGGGTCGCTGCCCTTCGCCGGCCCCTACCTCGACTTCGGATTCGCACCGGACGACCCGTGGGTCTTCGACACCGGCCGGCTGCAGCTCAGCATCGCGCCGGCCGCGGCCACCGTCCTCGGCGGCCTCGTCGTGCTCGCCGGGGGCCGCCGCGCCGTCGTGGCCGCCGGCGCGGCGCTCGCGGTGCTGGGCGGGGCCTGGTTCACGGTCGGCGGACCGGTCGCCGCGCTGTGGGACGTCCACGGCGTGGGCGATCCGCTCGGCGCGCAGGAGGGGCGGCGGGTCGCCGAGCAGCTGTCCGGATTCACCGCCCTCGGCGTCGTCATCGTGTTCCTCGGCGCGCTGGCGCTCGGCCGCGCCACCGGCGCCGGGGCCCGGGAGGCCGAGGCGTCCGGCGAGCCGCCCGAGGGCGACCACAAGACGACGCAGCCGCTGGTGTACGGGCGTTACGCCCGGCAGAACACCCCGCCCGGTCCGGTGCCCCGCCCGGCGCCGCCGTTCCCGGGCGACCGGCCCGTGGCGGGCGAGCGGGGCCGTCCCGACCTGTAGCCGCCCCGTCCGTGACCGGGCCGGGCGGCGGGCTACTTCCTGGCGTTCTTGCCGCGCTTCTCGCGGATCTTCATCGTGATGTCCAGCGGCGTGCCCGCGAAGCCGAACTCCTCGCGCAGCCTCCGCTCGATGAACCGCCGGTACCCCTCCTCCAGGAACCCGGAGGTGAACAGCACGAACCGCGGCGGCCGCACCCCCGCCTGCGTCGCGAACAGCACGCGCGGCTGCTTGCCGCCGCGCACCGGGTGCGGGTGGGAGTTGACCAGGTCGGCGAAGAACTGGTTGAGCTTGGACGTCGGGACGCGGGTGCTCCAGCCCTCCAGCGCCGTCTCGATACCGGGAACCAGCTTCTCCATGTGCCGGCCGGTCTTGGCGGAGACGTTCACCCGCGGCGCCCACCGCGCGTTGTGCAGCTGCCGGTCGATCTCGCGCTCCAGGTAGTGGCGGCGCTCCTCGTCCAGCAGGTCCCACTTGTTGTAGGCGACGACCAGCGCCCGGCCCGACTCCACCACCATCGTGATGATCCGCAGGTCCTGCTCGGCGAGCGGCTCGGCGGCGTCCACCAGCACGACCGCGACCTCGGCGCGTTCCAGCGCGGACTGGGTCCGCAGCGTCGCGTAGAAGTCGGCGCCCTGGTTCTCCCGGTGCCGCCGCCGGATGCCCGCCGTGTCGATGAACCGCCAGGTCCGGCCGCCGAGCTCGATCATCTCGTCGATCGGGTCGCGGGTCGTGCCCGCCACGGCGTCCACGACGGCGCGGGTCTCCCCCGCCAGCTGGTTCAGCAGGCTGGACTTGCCGACGTTCGGCCGGCCCAGCAGCGCCACCCGGCGCGGGCCGTCCGGCTCGCCGAACGTCTCGGCGGGAGCCGGGGCGGGCAGCGCCGCCAGCACCGCGTCGAGCAGGTCGCCGCTGCCGCGCCCGTGCAGGGCGCTGACCGGGTGCGGCTCGCCGATGCCGAGCGACCACAGCAGCGCCGCGTCCGCCTCGGCGCCCACGTCGTCGACCTTGTTGGCCACCAGCACCACCGGCTTGCCGGCGCGGCGCAGGATCTCCACCACGGCCTCGTCCACGTCGGTGGCGCCCACGGTCGCGTCGACCACGAACATCACGACGTCGGCGAGGTCGACCGCGAGCCGCGCCTGCTCGGCGATGGCCGCGGCCAGCCCGGACGCGTCCGGCAGCCAGCCGCCGGTGTCGACGACCGTGAACCGCCGTCCCGACCAGGTCGCGTCGTAGGCGACCCGGTCGCGGGTCACGCCCGGCACGTCCTCCACGACGGCCTCACGGCGCCCGAGGATGCGGTTGACCAGGGTGGACTTGCCGACGTTCGGGCGTCCCACGACGGCCATGACCGGCGCGGGGCCGGTGTCCTCGTCGACGTCCTCGACGACGTCGACCGTCTCGATCTCGTATTCGCTCACTGTCTCGTCCCCACGGGCCTGCGGGCGCCCGCTCACTCCTGCTCTTTGGCGAGGCGGACGACCGCCTCGATGACCTCGTCGAGCGTCAGCTCGGTCGAGTCGATCTCGTGCGCGCCCGCGGCCACGGCCAGCGGCGACGCCCGGCGGGTGGAGTCCAGCCGGTCCCGGCGGGCCTGCTCGTCCAGCGTGACGGTCACCGAGGCGCCCGGGTCGGCCGCCAGGTCCTTCGCGCGGCGCCGCGCGCGCACCTCGTCGCTGGCGGTGAGGTACACCTTGACCGGCGCGTCCGGGGCGACGACCGTGCCGATGTCGCGGCCCTCCACCACGATCCCCCCGGCCCCGATGATCTCCCGCTGCAGCTCCACCAGCCGCGCGCGGACCGCCGGGACGGCGCTGACGGCGCTGACGGCGTTGGTGACCTCGCGGGTGCGGATCGGCCCGGACACGTCCGCGCCGTCCACGGTGATCGTGGGCCCGTCGGGGTCGGTGCCGGACTCGAGCACCGGGTCCTGGGCCCGCGCCGCCACGGCGGCGGCGTCCTCCACCGGCACGCCGTTGCGCAGCATCCACCACGTCACGGCGCGGTACATCGCACCGGTGTCGAGGTAGCGCAGCCCGAGCGCGCGGGCGACGCCCTTGGACGCGCTGGACTTGCCCGACCCGGAGGGGCCGTCCATGGCGATGACGAGCGGCACGATCGCTCCTTCTCTCTGCGTGGGTGCCCGCCGGCGGCGGGCGGGCGGCGTTCAGCGCCGCGCCGGTGCGTGAGTACGTGTCCCTCGTACAGGTCCCTCGTACAGGCCCCAGCCCATCAGGCTACCGGGCCGCGGCCACCGCCACGGCCCGTCCGGGCCCCGGGAGGCCGCTACCCGGGGACCGACCAGCCGCGGCCGCGCAGCTCGGTGGCCAGCCGCTCGGCCTCGCCCGGCACGACCGAGATCTCCAGGACGCCCAGCGGGCGGCCCGGCGAGTGCTCGATCGTCACGTCCTCGATGTTGACCCCGGCGATCCCCGCCGCCTGGAAGATCATCGCCAGCTCGCCGGGGCGGTCCGGGATGACCACCTGGACGGTGGCGTAGGCGGAGGCGTCCCCGCCGTGCTTGCCGGGGATCCGGGACCGGCCCGCGTTCCCGCGCAGCAGCAGGTCGGCGACGTGCCGGGCGGCCTCCTCGCTGCCGTCGCGCAGCAGCGAGGCGGCCACGGCCAGGTCGGTGGCGACGGCCTCCAGCACGTCCGCGACGGACGCCGCGTTCGCCGACAGGATCCCGATCCACAGCCGCGGGTCGCCGGCCGCGATCCGGGTGACGTCCCGCACGCCCTGCCCGGACAGGCCGAGCGCCACGTCGTCGGCGCCGGTGAGGCGGGCCGCGACGGCGGCCGACACCACGTGCGGCGCGTGCGAGACGAGCGCGACGGCCCGGTCGTGCTCGGCCGCGTCGACCGTCACCGGCATCGCGCCGCAGTCCCGGGCGAGGGCGGTCACGGCCGCGACCGCCTCCGGCGCGGTCCGCGGCGTCGCGCACAGCGCCCACGGACGGCCGAGGAACAGGTCGGCGCGGGCCGCCGACGGCCCGGACCGCTCGCTCCCGGCCAGCGGGTGCCCCGGCACGAACGCGGACAGGTCGCAGCCCAGCTCGGCGGCCTGCTCCAGCGGCAGCCGCTTGACGCTGGCCACGTCGGTGTAGGCGGCGGCCAGGCCGCGCTTCTGCGCGTCCAGGAGGCCGACGGCGACCGCGGCGGGCGGCACGGCCAGCACCGCCAGGTCGGCGGGCCGGTCCAGGGCGCCGTCCGGCAGCGGTTCGCCCGCGCCGAGCTCCACGGCCATCGCCAGTGCCGCGGGGTCACGGTCGGCAAGCAGGACCTCGGCGCCGCGCTCGCGCACGGCCAGCGCGATCGAGGTGCCGATGAGCCCCGTCCCGATCACGACGACGCGGCCGAGCGCGCCGCCTCCGGGCTCGCCGCCCGCGCCCGCGGGCCCGGAGGCCCCCACCTGGTTCACGCTGCCCTCGTCCTCGCTGCCCTCGCTCACGGCGGCCACCCTACTGCGCGATGTCGAGGCGCAGGGCCGTCGCGCCGCGCAGGTACACGTGCTGGATCTCCGACCGCGGCCGGGCGGTCTCCACGTGCGCCATCAGCCGGATCACCCGGGGCAGCGCGTGCGGGACGCCGATCTCGGTCGCGCACAGCAGCGGCACCTCGTGGAACCCCAGCTTGCGCGCGGCGAGCGCCGGGAACTCCGCCGTCAGGTCCGGCGTCACCGTGAAGATCACGCTGATGACGTCGTCGGTGCTCAGCTCGTTGCGGGCCATCACCTCGGCGACCAGCTCCGCCGTCGCCGAGAGGATCTGGTCCCGCTCGTCGGCGTCGATCTGCGTCGCCCCACGGACCGCGCGTACCGCCACAGCTCGTTCCCCTCCTCGTCCTCGGTCCGCCCGGCCTACAGGCCGACGGCCTTGTACAGCTCGCCCACCTCGTGGACGGTCAGCGCCCGCATCGTCCCCGGCTTCAGCGAGCCGAGCTTGATCGGGCCGAACTCGATGCGCGCCAGCTGCTGCACCGGGAAGCCGACCTCCTTCAGCAGCCGCCGGACGATGTGCTTGCGCCCCTCGTGCAGGGTGATCTCCACCAGGATCCGCCTGCCGACCTGGTCGAAGATGCGGAACCGGTCGGCCTTGGCGGGGCCGTCGTCCAGCGTCACCCCGGCCCTGAGGCGCTTGCCGAGGTCGCGCGGGATCGGCCCGTGCACCTCGGCGAGGTAGGTCTTGAAGACGCCGTAGCTCGGGTGGGTCAGGCGGTGCGAGAGCTCCCCGTCGTTGGTGAGCAGGATCAGGCCCTCGGTGTCGGTGTCGAGGCGGCCGACGTGGAACAGCCGCTCGGGCACGTCCACGTAGTCGGCGAGGGACTTGCGGCCCCGCTCGTCGGCCATCGTGCTCACCACGCCGCGCGGCTTGTTGATCGCGTAGTAGCGCATCTCCGCGCGGGTCTCGACCCGCTTGCCGTCGACGTGGATGACGGCGCTGCGCGGGTCGACGCGCTCGCCGAACCGGAACACCTTCTTCCCGTCGACCGTGACGCGGCCCTCGCCGATCAGCTCCTCGCAGTGGCGGCGGCTGCCGATCCCGGCCTCGGCCAGCACCTTCTGCAGGCGCACGCCCTCGTTCTCGGTCACTTGTCCTCAACTATGTCGTCGGGCAGGTCGTCGGGCAGGTAGGGGGCGAGCTCGGGCAGCTCGTCGAGATCGCGCAGCCCCAGCCGCTCCAGGAAGTACCCGGTGGTGCGGTAGAGGTGCGCCTGCGTCTCCGGCTCCTGCCCGACGTCCTGGATCAGGCCCCGCAGCATCAGGGTCCGCATGACCCCGTCGCTGTTGACGCCCCGGATCGCCGACACGCGCGCGCGGCTCACCGGCTGCCGGTAGGCCACGACGGCGAGCGTCTCCAGCGCGGCCTGGGTGAGCCGCGCCTGCTGGCCGTCGGTGACGAACCGTTCCACCACCGGGGCGCACGCGTCCCGGGTGTAGAACCGCCATCCGCCGGCGGCCTCCCTCAGATCGAACCCCCGGCCCTGCGCGGTGTATTCCGCGGACAGCTCGCGCAGCGCGGCGCCGATCTCGGCGCGCGGCCGCTCCAGGAGCTGCGCCAGCGTGATCTCGGCCACCGGCTCGTCCACCACGAGCAGGACGGCCTCGATCGAGGCCCGCACGCCGGGTGCCTCCGCCTCGCCGGCCGGGGCGGGCTCCTCAGTCATCGTCTCCCTCGTCCTTCCGGTCCTTCTCCGGTGCCCGGGCGCCCTCGTAGTCGTCGCCGACCTCGACGTCGCCCTCGTCGGTCCCGGTCCAGGTCACGTGCAGCTCGCCGAGCGGCTCCAGCTGCTCGAACGTGACGGCCCGCTCGCGGTAGAGCTCCAGCAGCGCCAGGAACCGCGCGACGACCTCGTAGGTGCCCTCGGCGTCGGCCGCCAGCACCCGGAAGGTGGTCTTGCGGAGCCGCCGCAGCCGCGCCACCACGATCGCGGCCTGCTCCTTGACGCTGGCGCTCGGCTGGTACATGTGCTCGACCGACACCGACGGCGGCGCCTTGGGGGTGAGCGCCTTGGCCGCCAGCCGTGCGAACTGCTCGGGGCCGAGGCCGAGCAGCACCTCCGGCAGCAGCCCGGCGAAGCGCGGCTCCATCGGCACCAGCCGCGGGAACCGCCGGTCCTGCTCGGCGATCCGCCCGGCGATCACCTGCGCGACCTCCTTGTACGCGCGGTACTGCAGCAGCCGCGCGAACAGCAGGTCGCGGGCCTCCAGCAGCGCCAGGTCCTCCTCGTCGTCGACCTCGCCGGAGGGGAGCAGGCGGGCGGCCTTGAGGTCCAGCAGGGTCGCGGCGACCAGCAGGAAGTGGCTGGCCTGGTCGAGGTCCCACTCCCGGCCGTGCGACCGGATGTGCGCGATGAAGTCGTCGGTGACCTTGTGCAGCGACACCTCGGTGATGTCGAGCTTGTGCTTGGAGATCAGGCCGAGCAGCAGGTCGAAGGGGCCCTCGAAGTTGTCCAGGTGGACGCGGAACCCCTGGCCGTCCTGCTCCTGCGCGGCCTCCCGGGCGGGCGGCGTCGCGTCCACGTCGCCCACGGTAGCGGAGGCCACGCCGTCCTCCCTCTCCTGCGGCTGTGCGGTCACCGGCCACATCGTCCCACGCCCGGCGGGCGCGCGCACCGCGGACGATCACCCGGGGTGACGGCGCGCCGCCGGGGTCAGGGCGCCCGCCGCCCGCTCAGCCGGCGGGCGAGGTCCTCCAGGTAGGGCCGGGTGAACAGCCGCGATCCGCTGATCTCCAGGTCCCCGCCGGTGATCGGGCCGCCCTGGATGGCCGGCGCGGACAGCACCCGGCCGCCGGCGACCATCGCGATCCGCCGGCCGGGCGAGCCGTCGGGACGCGCCGCAGCCTGCCCGCTCATCCGGCCGAATCCGGCGGCGTCGGCCCTGGTCAGCGTCAGCGCGAGGCGCCAGCCGGACTGCCCGTGCGCGGCGTCGGGGCCCAGGATCCGCAGGCGTTCCAGCCGCCGCACCGTCATCGCGGACGCGCCCAGGCGGTAGCAGGTGGCCTCCTCGGGGTCCGGGAGCATCCCGGCCGCGCAGGGCGCCGGCGCGGTCGCGGCGACCTCCTGGAACGTCAGCGGCTCGCGCAGGTCCACGGGCCCGCCCGCGGCGGGGTCCTCGTCCTCGCCGCGCAGGACCAGGAACCCGATGACGCCCGCGATCGCCAGGACGACGGCGGCCGCCCCTGCGAGCAGCACGATCACCAGGGTCCGCGGGCCGCCCGCGCGGGGCGGCGGGAACCCCGGAGGCGGAAACCCCGGGGGCGGCGGCGGAAACCCGGGAGGCGGCGGCGGAGCGGACGGCGGGCCAGGGGGATGGGCCATGCGAATCCCTACGGCTGCTCGGCGGCGCGGAAAGATCGTTGGCAGTCTAGGACGTTCCGGCGGGGGTCAGGAACCCGCGCGCAACCGCCGCACCAGCGTGCTGTTCTCGCCGTGCACCTCGACGTCGGAGATCATCATGGCGACGGCCTCGCGGACGAGCCGCCCCCGGTCGACGGCCAGCGCGTGGTCGGCGCGCAGCGCCAGCCGGAGCTGTTCCAGCGCCAGCAGCTCGTCCGAGGACAGGTACACCGTGATCTTGGAGTCATGGCGTTGCCGGCCGGTCGGCCGGCGGACCGGGTCGGGCGGCGGCGGCGCGGTCGGGCGGAAGATCTCCTCGACACCGGGCAGCCTTACCCGACGTGAGCCCACCTCTCGAGCACCTCCCGTGCCAGGCCCCGGTACGCGTTGGCACCCATCGAGTTGGGGTCGAAGTACGTGATCGGCTCCCCCGCCACGGTGGCGTCGGGGAACCGCACCGTGCGGTTGATGACGGTGTGGAAGACCTTGTCGCCGAACGCCTCGACGATGCGGCCGAGGACCTCGCGGGTGTGCAGCGTCCGCGAGTCGTACATCGTGCCGAGGACGCCGTCGATGACGAGCTCGGGGTTGATCCGGCCCTGCACCTTGTCGATGGTCTCCATCAGCAGCGCCACCCCGCGCATGGCGAAGTACTCGCACTCCAGCGGGATCAGCACGCCCTCGCTGGCGGCCAGCGCGTTGACCGTCAGCAGGCCGAGCGACGGCTGGCAGTCGATGAGGATGTAGTCGTAGTGCGGCACGGCCGACTTCAGCGCCTGCTGCAGGATGTACTCGCGGCCCACCTCGTGGACGAGCTGCACCTCCGCGCCGGACAGGTCGATGTTGCTCGGCAGCAGGTCCATCCCGTCGACGCCGGTCTCGATGACGACGTCCTCCCACTCGGTGTCGGCCTCGAGCAGCAGGTTGTGGATCGTGATGTCGAGCTGGCGCGGGTCGCCCTTGCCGAGACCGACCGACAGGGCGCCCTGCGGGTCGAAGTCGACGAGCAGGACGCGGCGGCCGTACTCGGCGAGCGCGGCGCCCAGGTTGATCGTCGTGGTGGTCTTGCCGACGCCGCCCTTCTGGTTGCAGATCGCGACGATCCGCGCCGGCCCGTGCTCGGCCAGCGGCTCCGGCTCCGGGAACACGGGCACGGGTCGCTGGGTGGGCCCGAGGGCTCGGCTCGGGTCGGTCTCTATGGTGGCGGAGGAGAGAACCCCCTCCGCTGCCTTCGTGCTGGTCACCAGATTCCTCCGCGGCGGGCCCGGAATTGCCATCCAGAACGGGGACTCTAGGCCCCCTCTCTCCGCCTCACAAGCCGACGCGCGCCGATCGTCGGGATTTGTCAGCTCCTCGCGCGCGGATGGGACGTGGCATAGACCTCGCGCAGCACCTGCACGGTGACCAGGGTGTAAACCTGCGTCGTCGTCACGGAGGCGTGCCCGAGCAACTCCTGCACCACCCGCACGTCCGCTCCCCCGTCCAGCAGATGCGTGGCGAAGGAATGACGGAGCGTGTGCGGGGAGACCTCGCTCAGCCCGGCCCGGTCGGCAGCGGCGCGCAGCACCATCCACGCGCCCTGCCGGGACAGCCGCCCGCCGCGGGCGTTGAGGAACAGCGCCGGCCCGCCGCGGCCCGCGCGGGCGAGCTCGGGGCGGGCCCGCACGAGGTAGGCGTCCACCGCCGCGCGGGCGTAGTCGCCGATGGGGACGACCCGCGCCTTGCCGCCCTTGCCGGCGACGCGCGCGAACCCCTCGCGCAGGTCGAGGTCGTCGACGTCCAGGCCGACCGCCTCGGAGATGCGGGCGCCCGACCCGTACAACAGCTCCAGCAGGGCGCGGTCGCGCAGCCCGCGCGCGGTGCCCGCCTCACCCTCGGCAGGTCCCGCGGCGACGGCGAGCAGCCGTTCCACCTCGTCCAGGCCGATGGCCTTGGGCAGCCGCCGCGGCGGGGTGGGCGGCTTGACGTCGTGGGCGGGGTCGCCCGCGGCCAGGCCCTCGCGCAGCGCGAAGCGGTGCAGGCCCCGCACGGCGACCAGCGCGCGCGCCGCCGAGCCCGCCGACAGCGGCGGGTGCTCCTCGTCACCCTCGCGCAGTCCGACGAGGAACGCGCGGACGTCGTCCTCGGTGATCTCACCGATGGCGGTGCGGCCCCTCGCCTCCTGGACGAGCACGTATCGGCGCAGGTCACGCCGGTAGGAGCTGAGGGTGTTGGCGGCGAGCCCCCGCTCGACGGCGAGGTGTCCCAGGTAGGTGCCGACGGCGGAGCCGAGGGCCGAGCCCGTGCCGGCGTCGTCTGCGGGGGGCCGTGCCACGCTGCGGCCGGTCGTGCTCGGGGACAGTGCGGCACCTCTTCCGGCGGTGGGCGTCCGGCGGCCCGGGCTGGGGCCGGCCGTCGGGGACGTGCCCATCATGCCGCGTCCCGGGGTGCGGGGAGACCCTCATCCGGGGCGAGTCGGACGCCCCCGCCCGCGGCGGGCGGGCGGGGGGCGCGGTCAGTCCTCGGGGGCGTCCACGGGCCGCAGGCCGCCGTACCCGGAGGCCCGCGCGGCGTGCGCGGCGAGGATCCCCGTCGCGGCCACCATGTTGTGCACCTCGCCCGCGAGGACCTTGCGGACGGCCTCGTCCAGCGGCACCCACACGACGGGCATGTCGGCCTCCTCGTGGACCCGCTCGAAGTCGATCTGGTCGGCGGGCACCTCGGTGAGACCGCGGGCCAGGAAGATCCGCACCCGCTCGTCGGACATGCCGGACGAGGGGAACACGTCGACCAGCGTGTCCCACCGCTCGGCGCGGTATCCGGCCTCCTCCAGCAGCTCGCGCTCGGCGAGCTTGTGCGGGGGCTCGCCGGCCACGTCCCGCAGGCCCGCGGGCGCCTCCCACAGCAGCCGCGCGACGGGGTGCCGGTACTGGCGCAGCAGCAGGACGCGCTCGCGGTCGTCGAGGGCGAGGACGCCCACCGAGCCGGGATGCACGATGACGTCCCGCCCGACGATCTCGACGCCGTCGCCGCGGGGCATCTCGACCCGGTCGCGGCGGACGTCGAACACGTGCCCCTCGAACGCGGTGGACTCCTCGGTGACCGTCCAGCGCTCGGGCCGGTCGCGGACGTCGCCGGGGCCGAGGCCGCTCACGGCGCGGTCACCCGGCCGAGGCCGCTCTCGCCGCTGCGGGCCTCGGCGTAGTCGATCGCGGCCGACACCAGGCCGCTGAACAGCGGATGCGGCCGTGTCGGCCGGGACCGGAACTCCGGGTGCGCCTGGGTGCCCACGAAGAAGGGGTGCTGGTCGCGGGGCAGCTCGACGTACTCCACGAGCCGCCCGTCGGGCGACAGGCCGCTGAAGCGCAAGCCCGCCCGCTCGAGCCGGTCGCGGTAGGCGTTGTTGACCTCGTACCGGTGCCGGTGCCGCTCGGAGACCTCGGCCGCGCCGTACAGCGCCCGGACGACCGACCCTTCGGCGAGGTCGGCCCGGTAGAGGCCGAGCCGCATCGTGCCGCCCATGTCGCGCTCGCCGGCGACCACGTCGACCTGGTCGGCCATGGTCGCCACGACGGGGTTTCCGGTGGCGGCGTCGAACTCGGCGCTGCCGGCGTCGGCGAGCCCGCCGAGCGTGCGGGCCGCCTCGATGACCATGCACTGCAGGCCGAGGCAGATGCCGAGCAGCGGCACCCGGTTCTCCCGGGCGTACCGGACGGCACCGAGCTTGCCCTCGATGCCGCGCACCCCGAACCCGCCGGGGACGAGCACGCCGTCGACGCCGTCAAGCTCGCGCTTGGCGCCGTCGGAGGTCTCGCAGTCGTCGCTCTTGACCCAGCGGATGTGGACCTTGGCGTCGTTGCCGAACCCGCCGTGCCGCAGCGCCTCGGTGACCGACAGGTAGGCGTCGGGCAGGTCGATGTACTTGCCGACGAGCGCGATGGTGACCTCGCGGGCGGGCCGGTGCACGCGGCGCAGCAGCTCGTCCCAGGCGCCCCAGTCGACGTCGCGGAACGGCAGGCCGAGCCGCCGGACGACGTAGGCGTCCAGCCCCTCGGCGTGCAGCACCTTGGGGATGTCGTAGATGCTGGCGGCGTCCACGGCCGACACCACGGCCTCGCGGTCGACGTCGCACATCAGGCTGATCTTGTGCTTGAGCCCGTCGGTGATCGGCCGGTCGGACCGGCACACGATCGCGTCGGGCTGGATGCCGATGGAGCGCAGCGCGGCGACCGAGTGCTGCGTCGGCTTGGTCTTCAGCTCTCCGGACGGGCCGATGTAGGGCAGCAGCGACACGTGCAGGAAGAAGCAGTTCTCCCGGCCGATCTCGTGCCGGATCTGCCGGACCGACTCCAGGAACGGCAGCGACTCGATGTCGCCGACGGTCCCGCCGACCTCGGTGATGACCAGGTCGACGGGGGCGCCGTCCCGGGTGGTCGCCATCCCCCGGATCCGGTCCTTGATCTCGTTGGTGATGTGCGGGATCACCTGGACGGTGTCGCCCAGGTACTCCCCGCGCCGCTCCTTGGCGATCACGTTGGAGTACACCTGGCCGGTGGTGACGTTCGCGGACCCGTGCAGCTCGGTGTCGAGGAACCGCTCGTAGTGCCCGATGTCCAGGTCCGTCTCGGCGCCGTCGTCGGTGACGAACACCTCGCCGTGCTGGAACGGGTTCATCGTGCCGGGATCGACGTTGAGGTAGGGGTCGAGCTTCTGCATGGTGACCCGGAGGCCGCGAAGCGCGAGAAGCCGCCCGAGGCTCGACGCCGTCAGTCCCTTGCCGAGGCTGGAGGCGACACCGCCGGTGACGAACAGATGCTTGGTAGGACGTGACCTACCAGTGGCTGCCGAAGGCAAGAAGACACTCCCGTGGTCGTTACGAGGCGGACGGTACCGCACTGTCCACGGGCCACCAGGATAACAGCCGCCCACGGGTGCACCGTCCCGGGACGCGCCTCCCCACCGCGCCCCTCCCCTGGTCAGAAGCCACAAGCCCCCACAAACCCCGCCCCGCCCCCACCCCACAGACCCCCAACAAAAGGGTGCCGAGCGCCCCTTCCCCCCAGATAAGACGCCCCCCAAAGAGCCACCCCAAACGCCCCCACCACCCCAAAAATCACACAAGAACCCGGCACCGCCCGCGCAGCGATCCGAGCCCGAACCCGCAACCTGATCACCCAGCGCGGCACCTCGAGCCCGAGCCCGCCCGCCCCTCGCGGCGACCCGCTCCGACCAGGTGCGAAGCAAAACGAGAACCCGATCGCACACCGCCCCCCAGACGAGCCGAAGCGACGCAGCAACCCCCGCGGCGCCGACCGACGAAGGACGCCCAGCCCCAACACCGCAACACGCCCAAGGATCACGGGCGGAGCCCCGTCCAAGCGGAGCAAGAACCGATCGCGTGGCGAACCCTCACACGAACCGAAAGCACACAACGGTCGCCCCGCCCCTCAGCGAAGGACGCGCCCACCACCCAACGCCGCCAAACGGCGCCCCCGAAGCCCCAGTTTGCCCCCGGCCCGCAACGACCCAACGCCGCGATCGCGTGCGAAACCAGGTTCAAGCGAAGCGAGAACCTGATCGCGCAGCGAGCCCCCCAAGCAAGCCGAAGCGATGCCAACGATCACCGCAGCGTCCACACAAAAAGGACGCCCGACGCCAAGAACACCGCGACAAACGACCCGGCCTGAAGCTCAGCCCGCAACGACGCACCGCTGCGATCGCGTGCGAAGCCAGGTTCGAGCGTGCGAGAACCTGATCGCGCAGCGAGCCCCCAGGCGAGCCGGAGCGATGCCAGCGATCGCGCAGGTCCCGTTGAAGGAGGGCGCCCCAGCGCCCGACGCCGAGGGTCCTGCTTAGATTCTGGGAGCCGCCGTGGGCATGATCGTGCGTAGTTGTCGGGTGAGTTCGTCGATGAGCGAGCGGGCCTGGTCGGCGGCGGTGCGGGCGGCGTCGCGTTCCTGGGACAGTTCGGCGATCGAGGCGCGCTGTTCGGTGACGGCCTGGGCGAGCTGGTCGACCCATTGGTCGCGTTCGGCGAGCTTCTCGGCGATGGCGTCGCGTTCGGCGGCCATCTGGCGCATGCCGGCGACGGCCTTGTCGCGTTCGCGTCCGGCCTGGTCGGCGCGGCCGCGGGCGAGGGTCAGCTCGGACTCGGTGCGGGCCTGGGCCTGGACGGCGGCTTCGCGACCGCGTTCGGCGGCCTCTCTGGCCTTGGCGTTGGTGTCGCGTTCGCGTTCGGCCTTCTTGGCGGCTTCGAGCGAGTGCGCGGCGGTGTCGAGGGCCTGCTGGCGTTCGGACTCGGCGACGTCCGCGCGGCGTTCGGCGTCCTGGGCACGGCGTTCGGACTCCTGGGCGCGGCGCTCGGACTCTTGGGCGCGGCGCTCGGATTCGGCGGCGCGGCGTTCGGCGGCGTCGGCGCGGCGGCGCGTCTCGTCGGCCTCCTTGCCGGCGGCGACGACGGCGTGCTGGAGGTTCTGAGAGGTCATCTCCGCGTCGGTGACCTTGGCGCGGAGCGCGGCGAGCTCGGCGTGGGCCGATTCCAGGGCGCGGGACAGTTCGGACGCCTGGTCGGTGACGCGGTCGCGTTCGGCTTCGGCGGAGCGGCGGCCGGTGACGGCGTCCTCGACGGCGCGGAGCGCGTCGTCGCGGGCTTCGCTCATCGCGTCGCGCTGCTGGATCGCCTGGCGGACGGTGGCCTCGGCCTCGGCGACGCGGCGTTCGGCCTGCTCGGCCTGGGCCTGCGCCTGTTCCATCTGGGCGCGTGCCGCGTCGGCCTGCGCGCGCGCCTGGTCGGCCTGGACGCGCGCCTGCTCGGCCTGGCCACGGGCCTGGTCGGCCTGGGCGCGGCCCTGCTGGGCCTGGTTCCAGGCAGAGGCCGCGTCGCGCTGGGCCGTCTCCTTCTCGCCCTGGATCGCGGCGATCTGGGCGACGGCCTCGTTCTGGACCTCGGCGGCGCGGCGCTCGGCGTCGGCGACCTGGCGTTCGGCGTCGACGGCACGGCGGTCGGCCTGCTCGGCCTGACCACGGGCGCGCTGCACCTCACCCCACGCCGCCGCCGCGTCCCGCTGCGCCGACTCCTTCTCCGCCTGGACGGCCGCGATCTGCGAGGCGGACTCGGTCTGCGCCTCGGCGACACGGCGTTCGGCGTCGACGGCACGGCGGTCGGCCTGCTCGGCCTGACCACGGGCGCGCTGCACCTCACCCCACGCCGCCGCCGCGTCCCGCTGCGCCGACTCCTTCTCCGCCTGGACCGCGGCGATCTGCGAGGCGGCGTCGGTCTGCGCCTCGCTGACCTTGCGCTCCCCGGCGGCGAGCGCGTCGCCGATGAGGTCGGCCATCTGGCGGAGCCGCTCGACGATGTCCCAGGGCTGGGCCTCGGGCTGCTCGACCTCGGGGCGCGCGGGCTCCGGTTTCGGCTTGGCCATCTGTATCGGCTGCTGGGCGGCCGGCACGGGCACGTCGGACCCGCGGCCGGGGTCGAGTCCCATCGCGGGCCAAGGGGAGCCCGCGTCCGGGACTCCGCGCGAACCACCCGATCCGTTCAGCTCACTCACTGTGTTCCTCGCCTGGCGGCTCGGAGCCGCGTTCGCGGGGCCGTCATGGTCATGGTGCTCGCTTCACTCCTCGCCCTACGGCTCGTCGCTTCGCTCACGAAAGGCACTCTAGTGCCGAGCCGCGGAACGTTTGCCCAGTTTGGGGTTTGCTTTCGTGATCCTCGTGACGAGTTCGCGCACGCCGGGGGCCTGATCAAGGCCCGTGGGCGCCCGTGGACAGGGCGCTACGGTGCCGCGCGTCACATCGGGTGGGCGCGGCGACACGCGACCGGAAATTCACGGCGCGGCGGCGCCGGACACGGCCCGGGAGGGAGAAACGCGGGTCGTGGGGGACCCGGTGGGAGAATCGCGCACCATGGAGCTTCGCACCCTGTATCCGCCGATCGAGCCGTACGACTCCGGGCTGCTCGACGTCGGCGACGGCAATCAGATCTACTGGGAGGTCTGCGGGAAC
The DNA here is from genome assembly GCF_900659635.1 of Actinomadura roseirufa. Classification (GTDB taxonomy): domain Bacteria; phylum Actinomycetota; class Actinomycetes; order Streptosporangiales; family Streptosporangiaceae; genus Spirillospora; species Spirillospora roseirufa. Next base: position 19,354 of record NZ_CAACVB010000030.1, read on the forward strand.
CCGGGCGGCAAGCCCGCGGTCATGCTGCACGGCGGCCCCGGCGGCGGGTGCACTCCGGCGCATCGCCGCCAGTTCGACCCCGAGGCGTACCGGATCGTTCTGTTCGACCAGCGCAACTGCGGGCGAAGCCTGCCGCACGCCAAGGATCCGGAGGTGTCGCTCGAGGCGAACACCACCTGGCACCTGGTGGCGGACATGGAGCGGCTGCGCGAGCACCTGGGGATCGAGCGCTGGCTGGTGTTCGGCGGGAGCTGGGGCAGCGCGCTGTCGCTGGCGTACGCGCAGAAGCACCCGGAGCGGGTGACGGAGCTGGTGCTGCGCGGCATCTTCACGCTGCGGCCGTTCGAGCTGTACTGGTTCTACCAGGAGGGCGCCTCGCTGCTGTTCCCCGACCTGTGGGAGAAGTACGTCGAGCCGATCCCCGAGGACGAGCGCGAGGACCTTCTCTCCGCCTTCCGGGAGCGGCTCGACTCGCCGGACGGCGAGGTGCGGGTCGCGGCGGCCCGGGCGTGGTCGACGTGGGAGGGGTCGACCCTCACGCTGCGGCCGGACCCGGAGCTGGCGGCGGAGTTCGCGGAGCCGGACTACGCGGTGGCGTTCGCGCGCATCGAGAACCACTACTTCGTCAACGAGGGCTTCTTCGAGGACGAGCAGCTCATCCGTGACGTGGACCTGATCCGCCACATCCCCGCGGTCATCGTGCAGGGTCGCTACGACGTGTGCACGCCGGCCGCGACGGCCTGGGACCTGCACCGCGCCTGGCCCGAGGCGGAGTTCCACATGGTGGACGACGCGGGGCACGCGTTCAGCGAGCCGGGCATCCTGCACCGTCTCATCGAGGCGACGGACCGCTTCGCCCGCTGAGGCACGGCGGGGTCCCGCGCCCGCGCGAGGCCCCGCACCCGCTTACTCCGCGGCAAGCCGAGCCTTACTAAAGGTTGAATGACGCCTGCGCTCGGCGGCACGCTTCAGGGGTACCAAACAGGGATGATGAGGACGCATCGTTTCTCACCCGGCCCGGTGACACCGGGTTCGGCGGGTGAGCCGGACGACCTCAGCGGACACAGCGCGACGCCCGTGGCCGGTCCGGCGTTGACCGCGAATCCACGTGATTCACCTCACACAACCGATACATAAATTCTCTCGCCAATCGGCGGCAGAACACTAAAGTGACGCGCAGACCGGCCGCACGCGGTTCCGGACGCCTTTTCGGCAGTCCCGCCTGCGTAGCAGGGAGAAAAGGTCATCCCGTCGGCGCGTTAACACCGCTAAGAAATCCTCGGAACGAGCCAAGCGTATTGCCATACCCACTTCCGGATGCCGCCAAACATCACCTAGATAACAATCAAGAGCAGCATCCACGGGATTTCGCTAAGTTTCCTGGATATGGCAGCGCAACCCCTGGAAACACCGACCCGACGCCCCGACCGTGACGAGACGAACGTGGACGTGCAACTCCAGGAGCCGAGCCTCTCCGATGGCCCCGCGCTCTGGCGCCTCGCCCGGGACTCACGAGTCCTGGACGTGAACTCGCCCTACAGCTACACCCTTTGGTGCCGCGATTTCGCCGACACTTCGGTGGTGGCTCGGGTGGACGGGGTGCCGCGCGGGTTCATCACCGGTTACGTCCGTCCGGCCGAGCCCGACACGTTCTTCGTCTGGCAGGTGGCCGTGGACGCCTCGCACCGCGGCCGGGGCCTGGCCCGCGACATGCTCGACCGGCTCGGCGACCGGCTCGCCGCCCGTGGCCACCGTTTCCTGGAGGCGACGGTGACCCCTGGCAACAAGGCTTCCACCGCGATGTTCGAGTCGTTCGCCCGGGACCGCGGCTGCCCGCTGGAGCGCGGCCCCCTGTTCGGTGCGGAGCACTTCCCCGGCGGGGCGCACGAGCCCGAGGCACTGTTCCGGATCGGCCCGTTCAGCGCCGCCGGGTGACCGCGGCCTCCCCGACCATCCTGTCCGTTCCTCTTCACTCCCCACCTGCCGGAGGCAGATCATGGACGTTTTCGCCCGAATGGAATCGGAAGTACGCGGCTACTGCAGAAGTTGGCCGGCGGTGTTCACCACCGCCCAGGGCAGCCACATCACCGACGAGAACGGACGGACCTACCTCGATTTCTTCGCCGGCGCGGGAACGCTCAACTACGGGCACAACGACCCGCAGCTGAAACGCCGCCTGATGGACTATCTGGCCAGGGACGCGATCGTGCACAGCCTGGACATGTACACGACCGCGAAACGGGAGTTCTTGGAACGGTTCAACGAGTATGTGCTGAGCCCTCGCGGGCTCGACTACAAGGTTCAGTTCCCCGGTCCGGCGGGCAACCACTCGGTCGAGGCGGCGCTGAAACTGGCGCGCAAGTACACCGGCCGCGAGACGATCGTCGGCTTCACCAACGCCTTTCACGGCATGACGCTCGGCGCGCTCGCCGTCACCGGGAACTCGATGAAGCGGACCGGCGCGGGGGTACCGCTGGGCCATGGCGTGGCCATGCCCTACGACAACTACCTCGACGGCCGCACGCCCGACTTCCTGCTGTTCGAGACGATGCTGGACGACAGCGGCAGCGGGCTGGACAAGCCCGCCGCGGTGATCGTGGAGACCGTGCAGGGCGAGGGCGGCATCAACGTGGCCACCGCCGAGTGGCTGCGCGGCCTGCAGGACCTGTGCCGCCGGCACGACATCCTGCTCATCGTCGACGACGTGCAGATGGGCTGCGGCCGCACCGGGCCGTTCTTCAGTTTCGAAGAGGCCGGGATCACGCCCGACATCGTCTGCCTGTCCAAGTCGCTGAGCGGCTACGGGCTGCCGTTCGCGGTCACGCTGATGCGGCGCGAGCTGGACGTGTGGGAGCCGGGCGAGCACAACGGCACCTTCCGCGGGTTCAACCCGGCGTTCGTCACCGCGGTCGGCGCGCTGGAGGACCACTGGACCGGCGCCGGGATGGAGAAGCAGACCCTCGCCAAGGGCCAGCAGGTGGAGACGGCGCTGAACGAGATCGCGCTGGCGCACGCCGGGGCGGTCGACGCGGTCCGCGGCCGCGGCCTCGCCTGGGGCCTGGTCATGAGCGACGCCGCGCTCGCGCCGCGGGTGTGCGCGGAGGCGTTCGAGCGCGGGCTGCTGATGGAGACCTCCGGGCCGGAGGGCGAGGTGGTCAAGCTGCTGCCGCCGCTCACCACCACCGAGACGGAGCTGTCCCGCGGGCTGGAGATCATCGCCGACTCGGTGGAGGCCGTCCGGGCGAAGGTGGCCGTCTGAGCGCGACGCCCGTGCCGGACGACGACGCACACGAAAGAGGAGATTCATGATCGTTCGTTCCCTCGCCGAGACCGTCGGCACCGACCGCGAAGTCCGGGCCGAGACCTGGTCCAGCCGCAGGCTCGTGCTGGCCAAGGAGGGTGTCGGGTTCTCGCTGCACGACACGGTGCTGTACGCGGGCACCGAGACGCGGATGTGGTACGCGAACCACATCGAGGCCGTCTACTGCATCGAGGGCCAGGGCGAGCTGATCAACGAGGAGACCGGCGAGAAGCACCACATCGAGCCCGGGGTGATGTACCTGCTGGACGGGCACGAGCACCACACCCTGCGGGCCCACACCGACGTGCGGACCGTCTGCGTCTTCAACCCGCCCTGTACGGGCCGGGAGGTCCATGACGAGAACGGGGTCTATCCCCTGCTCACCGAGGAGGACGCCTGATGAGCATCATCGAGTCGCACCCGTCCATCGACGACGCCTACCCCACCCGCAAGGCCGCCGAGGCCGCGCTGCTGTACCGGCAGGACCCGGTCGTGTACGGCGGACCGCAGGACGGTCCCATCGACGCCGCGACGCTGGAGTCGTTCGACGCGAACGGGTTCCTGTCGGTGGACGCGCTGCTCGCGCCGGAGGAGGTCGAGGACTACCGGGCCGAGCTGCGCCGGCTGGCCTCGGACCCGGTGATCCTGGCCGACGAGCGCACGGTGACCGAGCGCGGCTCGGACGAGGTCCGCTCCATCTTCGAGGTGCACCGGATCAGCGAGGTGTTCGCCGCGCTCGTCCGCGACCCGCGGGTGGTCGGCCGGGCCCGGCAGCTGCTCGGCTCGGACGTGTACGTCCACCAGAGCCGCGTCAACTACAAGCCGGGGTTCACCGGCAAGGACTTCTACTGGCACTCCGACTTCGAGACCTGGCACGCCGAGGACGGCATGCCGCGGATGCGCGCGGTGAGCATCTCCATCGCGCTGACCGAGAACTTCGTGCACAACGGCGGCTTGATGATCATGCCGGGGTCGCACCGGACGTTCGTGGCGTGCGTCGGTGAGACGCCCTCCGACCACTACAAGGAGTCGCTGCGCGGGCAGGAGATCGGCACGCCCGATCCCAACAGCCTGTCGATCCTGGCCGACAAGCACGGCATCGAGCTGTTCACCGGCCCCGCCGGGTCGGCGACCATGTTCGACTGCAACTGCATGCACGGCTCCAACGGGAACATCACGCCGTTCCCGCGGTCCAACGTGTTCGTCGTGTTCAACAGCGTGGAGAACACCTGCGTCGAGCCGTTCTCGGCGCCGTCGCCGCGCCCCTCGTTCATCGGGGCCAGGGACTTCACTCCCGTCCACTGACCGGACGGTCCCGCCGGGCCCGGCCGGTCTGACACCGCCGGCCGGGCCCGGCGCCGGCACTCGCACCTCCCGCTCCTCCGCTCCCCACACCTCCGCTCCCCACCTCTGCTCCCCACCTCTGCTCCCCACCTCCCGCTCCCCTCCTCCCGCCCCGGTTTCCGCTCCCGCCCCGGTCTCCGCCCCCCGACCCCACCCCCGGTCCCGCGCCCGCGGGGGAACTCCCGCCCTTCGCGGGGCGCGGTGCCACAGCATCCAGGAGTTCAACGATGACTTCCTCCAGACGCGACTTCCTGCGCGGCGCCGTCCTGCTGTCGGCCGCGGTCCCGCTGGCCGCCGCGGGCTGCTCCACGACGGACCCCGGCGAGGAGCGCTCGGGCGGCGGCACCCTGGAGCGCGCCCGCTCGTCCGGCAAGATCACCGTCGGGTTCGCCAACGAGGCGCCCTACGGCTTCACCGACAAGTCGGGGAAGCTGACCGGCGAGGCGCCGGAGCTGGCCCGGGTCGTGTTCAAGGAGCTCGGCATCGGCAAGGTGGAGGGCGTGCAGGTCGACTTCGGCGGCCTGATCGGCGGGCTCAGCGCCCGCCGGTTCGACGTCATCGCGGCCGGCATGTTCATCACCCCCGAGCGCTGCGAGACGGTCGCCTTCTCCGACCCCGAGTACGTCGCCAAGAGCGCCTTTCTCGTCCGCAAGGGCAACCCGAAGGGGCTGCTCAAGCCGGAGGACCCGGGGAAGAAGGGGGTCAGGGTCGGGGTGCTGACCGGCGCCGTCGAGGGCGGATACGCGGAGAAGCACGGCGTGAAGAAGAGCAACATCAAGACGTTCGCCGACCAGGCCAGCGCCTTCGAGGGCCTCAAGGCGGGACGGGTCGACTGCGTCTGGCTGACCCGCATCTCGCTGGCGGACGTGCTGTCCAAGCATCAGGGCGAGCCGTACGAGGTCACCGCGCCGTTCGTCCCGGTCATCGACGGCAAGGAGCAGCTAGGCGCGGGGGCGTTCGCGTTCCGCAAGGCGGACGCGGACCTGCTCGCCGCCTTCAACGGCAAGCTGGCCGAGCTGAAGACGGGCAACCGGCTGCTGCCGGTGCTGCGGCCGTTCGGCTTCACCCAGGCGGAGGTCCCCGGCCCGGGCGACACCGCCGCCAAGTTCTGCAAGGGCTGAGCCGTGTCCGAGGTCCTCGACAGCTACCCCCAGTTGCTGAGGGGCGCGTGGGTCACCGTCCAGCTCACCGTCTGCGGCGCGGCACTGGCCTTGGTGCTCGCGCTGCTGTTCGGCCTGGCGGGCGCCTCGCGGCACGCCTGGGTGCGCGGGCTGAACCGCGTGTACGTGGAGTTCTTCCGCGGCACCGCGACACTGGTGCTGCTGTACTGGTTCTTCTACGCGCTGCCCCTCGTCGGCGTCCGGATCGACTCGACGATGGTCGCGGCGGTGCTCGCCCTCGGCCTGAACGTCGGCGCCTACGGCGCGGAGGTGGTGCGCGGCTCTCTGAAGGCCGTGCCCGCGGCGCAGTACGAGGCGACGGTCGCGCTGAACTTCTCGCCCTACCAGCGGATGCGCCGCGTGGTGCTCCCGCAGGGGTTCGCGCTGATGCTGCCCCCGTTCGGCAACCTTCTCATCGAGCTGATGAAGGGGACGGCCATCGTCTACACCGTCGGGCTCGCCGACCTGGCGCGCGTCTCCAAGGACGTCCAGGGCAGCACCGGTGAGACCGTCGCGGTCTTCTCGGTGATCCCGGTCCTCTACTTCGTGATCGCGCAGGTGCTGCTGCTGTTCGTGCGGTACGCCGAGCGCCGCGTCGACCGCATGCTCGGCCGCCGCCCGTCCCGCGGGCCGTCGCTCGGGACGATCGCGGCGGGCGCGCCCGGGACGGAGGCGGCGGGCTGATGGAATGGGACTGGCAGTACTCCTCCGACGTGCTCCCCGACCTGCTGCGCGGCCTGCGCTACACGCTGACGGCGACGCTGCTCGGGTACGTCATCGCGGTGACCCTCGGTCTGGTGTGGGCGCTGCTGCGCCGGACGCCGAACGTGGTCGTCGCGCAGGCGGTGCGGTGGGCGACCGAGTTCATCCGGTGCACCCCGCTGATCCCGCAGCTGTTCTTCGTCTACTACGTCCTGCCCGCCTGGGGGCTGACGATCGGGTCGCTGACCGCCGGGATCATCACGCTCGGGGTGCACTACTCGACCTACACCGCCGAGGTGTACCGGGCGGGGATCGCCGACGTCCCGCGCGGGCAGTGGGAGGCGGCGACCGCGCTGAACCTGCCCCGGTCGCGGGTGTGGCTGGACGTCATCCTGCCGCAGGCGGTCCGGCGGGTGATCCCGACGCTCGGCAACTACCTGATCGCGATGTTCAAGGACTCGCCGCTGCTGCTGGTCATCAACGTGACCGAGCTGCTCAACACCGCCTACCGGGAGGGCGCGGAGAGCCTGCGCTTCCTGGAGCCGATCACCATGGTCGGGTTGCTGTTCGTACTGATCAGCGTGCCGGCCTCGATCTTCGTCCGCCGCTTGGAGAAGCGCTATGCCGCCCACTGACACCGAACCCGGCAGCCCCACCGCGGACCCGCGGGTCTGCGAGGCGCCCGGCGTCCGCTTCGAGAAGGTCGTCAAGCGGTTCGGCTCCACCACCGTCCTGCGCGAGCTGGACTTCACCGTGGCGCCGGGCGAGCGCGTGACGCTGATCGGGCCGAGCGGGTCGGGCAAGACGACCATCCTGCGGCTGCTGATGACGCTGGAGAGGCCCGACGGCGGGCTCATCTGGGTCGGCGACGACACGCTGTGGCACATGGAGCGCGGCGGCGGGCGCGTCCCGGCGAACCAGAAGCACCTGCACGAGATGCGCAAGCGGATCGGCATGGTGTTCCAGCAGTTCAACCTGTTCCCCAACATGAACGTGCTGCGCAACCTGACCGAGGGGCCCATGCGGGTGCTGGGGCTGCCGAAGGACGAGGCGGTCGAGCGCGCCCGCGGGCTGCTGGACATGGTCGGGCTCGCCGACCGGATCGACGCCCACCCGTCGCGGCTGTCGGGCGGCCAGCAGCAGCGGGTGGCGATCGCGCGGGCACTGGCGATGGAACCGAAGGTTCTGCTGCTGGACGAGGTCACCTCGGCGCTGGACCCCGAGCTGGTCGTCGGCGTGCAGGACCTGCTGCGCGACATCGCACGGGAGAGCGACCTGACCCTGCTGTGCGTGACCCACGAGATGACCTTCGCGAAGGACATCTCCGACCGCGTCATGATGTTCGACCAGGGCCAGATCGTCGAGGAGGGCCCGCCGGAGCAGATCTTCGGCGAGCCGTCCGAGCAGCGCACCCGGGACTTCCTGCAGGCGGTCCTCGCGAGCTGACGCGACGCCCCGGGGGGTCGCCCGCACCCGGCTCATCCTGGAGGTGCCGGAGACTCAGGCGACGCCGGGCCAGGCGCGCGCGGTCTCCTCCTTCCACAGCGGAATCGTCAGGTCCACGCCGAACTGCCGCGCGACCTCGAAGGGCAGCGACCCGATCGGCGCCTTGCCCGGGTCGCGGGCGATCTGCCCGGTGATCGCCGCGCCGAGCCCGCAGTCCTGGTCCAGGCGGGGGAACGCCGCGTGGACGCGCTCGGCGAGACCGGCGGGGAGCGTGTCCGCCTCCACGGCGGCGACATCGGTCCCGATGCCCGCGTGCACCAGCGCGGTCACGGGCCCGAAGCGGTGGGCGAGCCCGCGGCTGGTGTGCAGGGCGATCGCCTCCCAGACCGACTGGATGTCCGACTCGTCCACGCCGCTCGCGCGCAGGAAGTCGGCGGCCAGGTCCGCTCCGTCCAGCTCGAAGCGCTGGTCTCCGTCGCCGTCCTCCGTCAGCCCGATGTCGTGCATGACGGCGGCGAGGAACAGCATCTCGTCGTTGTAGTCGGCCCCGGGATGGAGCCCTCGCAGCTCGCCGAGGGCCCGCCCGAACAGGTAGGCCCGCACGCTGTGGTGGGCGAGGGCGGTCGTCTCGGTCTCGAAGACCAGGGCGTACGCCTTCCGCGTCAGGTCGGTGTCGGGAATGGCGAACTCGGCGAACTGGTCGGCCATCGGGTCTCTCCTCGCTCGTGGTGATGCCTCCGATCGTCCGGCCCCGTCCGGTACCCCCGCCAGTGTCCCGAATGCCGATGTGCGCTACGTTCTGGCCATGCACATCGTCGCGGTGCTCGCCCTGGACGAGGTCATCGCCTTCGACCTCGCCGTCCCGGGCCAGGTATTCGGCAGCGCCACCACGGAGGCCGGCGTCCCCCTTTACGAGGTCCGGGTGTGCGCCCCGCCGGGCGGGGTGGCCACCTCGTCGAAGCTGGGGCGGATGCGGGTGGAGACCCCTTATGGCCTGGACGCCCTGGCCGGGGCGGACACCGTCATCGTCCCCGGGCACGAGGAGCACGGGGAGCCGCCCGGCGAGGTGCTGGACGCGCTGCGCGCCGCCGGGGGCCGGGGCGCGCGCGTCGCCTCCATCTGCGTGGGCGCGTTCGTGCTGGCCGCGGCCGGCCTGCTGGACGGGCGCCGGGCCACGACCCACTGGATCCACGCGTCCGCGCTGGCCCGGCGGTACCCGCGGGTGTCGGTCGACCCGGACGTGCTGTTCGTCGACGAGGGGCGGGTGCTCACCTCCGCCGGGGTCGCCGCCGGGATCGACCTGTGCCTGCACCTCGTCCGGCGCGACCACGGCGCCGCGACCGCCGCGCGGACCGCGCGCCGCATCATCATGCCGCCGCAGCGGGACGGCGGGCAGGCGCAGTTCATCCGGCACGAGGACCCGCCGGACGGCACGGCGGCGCTGCAGCCGACCCTCGCCTGGCTGGAGGCGAACCTGCACCGCCCGCTGGCGCTGGAGGACATCGCCCGGCACGCGTCGGTCAGCGTCCGGACCCTGACCCGGCGGTTCCAGGAGCAGGCGGGCACCACGCCGCGGCAGTGGCTGTCGCGGGCGCGCGTGCGCCGGGCGCAGCAGCTCCTGGAGAGCACGGACCTGCCGGTGGAGCGGATCGCGACCGAGACGGGCTACGGGTCGGCGGTGACGCTGCGTGCCCATTTCGCACGCCGCGTCGGCGCGTCCCCGCAGGCGTACCGGACCGCCTTCCGCGCCCGCCCGCCCGCTCGGGCGGCCGAGTCCGGACCGGTGCCAGGTGCGCGCGCCCGCGTCCTACCGGCCGAAACCCGGTGAAGCGCCGGGCGGACGACGCCACCGGCGGCCTCCAACGCCCCGCCGCCATCACTGGAACGGCCGAGACGACCGGTTCCGGCCGTGCGGGACGTGGTTCTCCGGTCACGGCCTGACGTCGGCTCGCCCGCCGTCTTACGCTTCCCTGCGAGTCACACGACCAGCCCCTCACCGTAAGGGAAGGCCGACCGTGGGGAACCCCCGAGCGCCCGAGCACGGACGCGGGCTCTTCGCGCTCTTCGCCTGGCTGACCGGCGGCCTGCCCTGGCGGCTCGACTCCCGTCCCTATCCCGCGATCGTCCTCGAACCCGCCGGGGACGGCGACGCCGACCCGCACCTCGACGAGCTCAAGCACGTCGCCGGCGAGATGGGCCTGACCTTCATCGCGCCCGACCTCCCGGACCGCGGCTCCGACGCCGCCGCCGCGCTCGCCCTCATCGACACCCTCTCCCACCCGCTGACCTGGAGCCGCGCCCGCTCCCCCTTCGGCAGGCTGCGCTTCCCCCGCTCCGATCTCGTCCGGACGATCCAGGCCGCCGCGGCCGAGCGGCCGCCGGGCCCCGACGGCACCCACCCGCCGCCGCCCTACCGGCGCTCCCCGCTCGCGTCCGCCGCCCGCTGGAACGAGCACGCCGGCCTGTTCCGCTGGCAGGGCGGCACCGTCCACGCGCCCGCCTGGTGGTCCACCATCGGCGCGTCCGTCGTCGCCGTCATCGCCGTCCTCGCCGGCGGCATCGCCGAGCAGACCCCGCGCCGGCTGCTGGTCACCGCGGCCGCCGTCCTGGCCGCCGCGCTGCTGCTGGTCGCCGCGCTCAGCGCCCGGCGCATCTGGCTGCCGGTGCTGTCGCGCGCCGGGTTCGGCGGCCGCTACCGCTGGTTCGCCCGCACCTCCTTCTTCGCCGTCCTCGGCGAGGGCGACGAGGACGGCGACGCCCTCGGCTTCGAGGGCCGCCTGCACCGCGTCCTCGAAGGGCTCTGCAAGCCCGACGCCGCCCGCTTCCTCCTCCAGATCAAGACGTTCGCGCTGCTGGAGGACATGCGCGACCAGCACCGCAAGCTCGCGCCCAGCCTCCGCGGCTTCAAGCGCCCGGCCCCGCCCGTGGTGTTCCTGGCCCGCGCCGGGCGGCGCAACGGCGGCCTGGCCGTGCTGTCGGCGATGAGCGACATCCGCACCCGGCGCAGCGAGTTCCACCCGCTGATCATCATCGCCTCCGTGGACGCCGCCACCCGCGACGCCCTCGGTCCCGCCGCGGCGCCCGAGGGCGGCGGCGCCCCCCGCGACCGCTACGAGCACTGGCGCTCCTCACTCGGCCTCGCCCAGGGCCCGAGCGAGGCCGTCCCGCTGCCCTGGCTCCTGCGCATCCCCGTCGACGGCGACCCCGCCGCCGAGCGCACCGGCGACGACACCCCCGACCTCAGCGTCCGGCGCCGCCCGCGCTGGACGTGGCTGTGGTCGCGGCGCAGCCTCCTGGCCGCCGTCGTCCTCGCCGCGATCGCGCTGACGTTCGCCCAGACCAACCTGCGCGCCACCTACTGCAGCGTCGGCCTGCCCGTCTCCTGGAACGCCGACACCCACCTGCAGACCAACGACGACGGCAGCCGCGAGTGCGTCGGCGTGTCCACCGGCGGCGTCCGGTTCGAGCGCGGCGCCGACAGCATCGGCCTGGACGGCGACCGCCGCCGCCCCTCCCCCGCCAACACCGGCGCCCACCTCACCCTCGCCGACCTGCAACGCCGCATCGAGGACGAGAACCGCGCGGTCGTCCACAGCGGCAAGCCCTACGTCACGATCGTCTACGTCGGCGTGTTCACCGCCGGGGCCGGACAGAGCGAGCTGACCGTCTCCAGCGTCCAGGAGCTGGCGGGGGCCTACCTCGCGCAGACCCGCAACAACCGGCGCGGCCAGCCCGGCGAGATCGGCAACCCGCTCCGGGTGCGCCTCCTGCCCGCCAACGCCGGGCAGGACATGGCGTTCGCCCCCGAGACCGCGGGCCGCATCCTGCGCATCGCCCGGCGTGACCCGTCCGTGGTCGGCGTGGTCGGCATCGGCCGCAACACCGCGCCGTCCAGGGCCGCCATCGAACGGCTGACCCGCTCCGGCCTGCCCGTCGTCAACACCGTCAACTCCTCCGACCTCCTCCCGGACCTCCCCCACTACTACGGCCTCGCCTCCACCGACCACGACGAGGCCGCCGCGATCGCCGCCACCGCCCGCGCCGAGCTGGGCGGCCGGCCGGTCGAGAGCGCGATGCTCGTCCACCGCGCGCCCGGCCCGTCCGGCGACGCCTACAGCCGCGAGATCGCCGACGACGTCACCCGCGCCCTGCGGTCCCGCCGCACCGAGGACGTCGAGTACGTCGGCATCGACGACGTGTCCCTCAAGGTGCGGACGGCCTGCGACAAGTCCGGCTCCTACACCCTCGTCTTCTTCGCCGGGCGCGCCGAGGACATGCCCGGCCTGATGAACGGCCTCACCCAGGGCGGCTGCACCAAGAGGCGCCTCCTGCTGTTCGCGGGCGACGACATCACCAAGTCCCAGTTCGGCACCGGCCCCCACCAGGTGCCGCTGCCGGCGAACATGACCGTCTACCACACCGCGTTCGTCCACCTGCCGAGTCTCATCGCCGACAACGGCGACCAGACCAGCGACTTCTTCCTGCTCGCCCGCAACCGCTTCGGCATCGGCGCCCCCCGCGTCCGCCCCGACGAGCCGCTGCTGGTCAACGGGCAGATGGCCCTCGGCTTCGACGCCGCCGTCGCGGTCGGCCAGGCCGCGCAGAGCGCCTTCGGCGCCCTCGGCCCCCATCTGGTCACCGGCGGCCGGGCCGTCACCTCCGGCGCCGTCCTCCTCGAACTGCGTCACCTGCACGTCCTGCAGGGCGGCAGCGCCACCGGCGACATCGACTTCCGCCCCGACTCCGCCCACGAGGTCAACGGCCCCGGCAACCGCGGCCTCACCATGATCAAGGTGACGGCGCGGCAGGGCAGTCCCGTGTCGACCCCCGTCTGCGGCCGCCTCAACGGCGCCCGCCCCGCCCCGCACCTGCCGCCCTGCCCCCACTGACCGGCACGGCGCCGCACCCGGACTCCTCCGGCGGTCCCCGTCCTGCTCAGCCCACCGGAATGGTCGGCGCGGTTCCGGTGGGACGTTCCGTCACACGGCGGACGGACTCGTCGATGCGGCGGCGGTCAGCCTGTCGCGCATCAGAATCGTCTCGGAGAGGGTGTCGCACTCGTCGCAGCGGGCCTGGTCGATCCACAGGTACTCGGTGATCAGAAAACCGTCGAAGCCGGCGTCGGCGAGGCCGCCGACGACGTGCTCGTAGTCGATCTCGTTCTCCTTCATCCCGACCTGGAGCCGCTCAGGCCGGGCCCCTCGGGCGTGCAGGCGCCGGACCCGGCCGAACACCGGGTCGAGCTCGGGTACGGCGTACCCCTGCATGACGAAGTGCGAGTGGTCCAGCGTCAGCCCCAGTCCCGGGCAGAGTTCGACCAGCCGCCTCGTGTCGCCGGGAGAGGCCACGATCGAACCGACGTGCGGCTCGACCGAGACCTCCAGCCCGGCCTCCCGCGCCGCCTGGACCCGGACGGCCAGTTCCTCCGCCGCCCGGGCGAGCGAGTCCTCGTGAGCGACGCCCTCGAAGTCCAGACCGGGCAAGATCGTGAGGCCGTCGGCACCTGCGGCGCCGGCGAACTCGACCCATTGCTTGAAGCGCTCCCGGGAACGTTCCCTCTCCTGCGAACCCGGATGGTTCACCGCGAGGACCGAGAAATCCGGATCGGCCATCAGGAACACGTCGGCGGCCACCAGGCCGTGACGGGCGAGCCGCTCGGCCACCTCGCGCCCACGCGCACCCGGGTCGGCCGCGACCTCCTCGGCCCGCAGCCGGGTCCCCGAACCCCACACACCGACGTTGACCCCGGCGAAACCAAGACTCGCGATGAGGGCACAGGCCTCCTCGTGACCGAGAAGCGGAAAGGTGTAGTCCGAGCACGCGAGCTTCATGCCTTGTCCCCTTTGTCTCCGGGTAGAGATCGATGGTCGATCAACTTAGCCCAGCCGGTTCGGCCTCGATCCGGTCCGGAGCACCGGCCTTCGCGGGTCACCAGGCGAAGTGGCTCGTCTGGTTCGCGGAACCGTCCAGCCTGGTGGGGGTGCGTTGGCCGGTGGTCAGGTTCGCCAGCGTCCGCACGCCGTTGCGCTGGTAGAGCACGTGGGTCCCATCGGCGCTGACCGCCCAGTCACGATCGAGCACCGTGGTGACCCACGTGTCCAGGATGATGTTGGGCAGGTCCGGGCGGTCGGTCAGCTTCAACAGGCGTCCCGAGGTCGGGGTGGTGCGCACGACGACGCGGTCGCCGTCGGGGAGCAGCTCGAAGCGGCCGGCGTCATCGCGCTGGGAGAGAGTCCGCGTGGCCCGCAGGACGGAGGGAGGCTCCTTCGGGTCCAGCCGACCCGCCCAGCGGGCGGACGCCCACAGCAGTGAACCGTCGCGGGCCCAGGCGAGGGAGGACACCGAGACCGAGCTGCCCCACGTCGCGGTGCGTCCGGTGCGCAGGTCCCAGAACGAGATGCCCCAGGCCCTCTTGCCGCCGACCCTCATGGCCAGCCGGGTCGCGTCGGGTGAGACCGACAGGCCGTCGACGCTCGCCCAGTGTGACGGCTCCGAGGTGGTCAGGGTCTCGTCGACCGGCGCGACCGCCTCCAGGTCACGGGCGGACGGGGCCTGGGCGACGAGGACCGCGCGGCCCTCGGGGCGGCCGGAGTCGCCGGTGTGGACCCGGGCCACCATCCACCGGCCGGCCGGCGACTTGCGCACGGTGAAGAAGAAGGTGCGGTTGTCCGCGGCGGCGGCGAGGCTCGACATCGCCATCTCGTCGTAGCCGGACGGCGGCCGGACGGTGCCCCTGACCGCGCCGGTGGCGAGGTCCACGATCTGCGGCCGCGACCCGCCCCGCTGCCGCATCGCGAAGACGGGCGACGCGGCCGGTCGCACCGGCGTGGCGGTCGCGGCGCCGGGCGTGAAGGCGTCCTCGGCGACGTCGGCGCCCCGGACGAGGCCGACGGTGAGCGCCAGGACGAGCGTCGCGGCCACCGCGGCGACGGCCGCCGGGACCGCGGAGACGCGGCGGGGCCGGAGCCGGTCCCAGTCGGGTTCCGGCGGGGCCTGGACGCCGGCGGTCGCGGCCTCGAAGGCGCGGCGCAGGCGGGTCTCCGGATCGGTGGTCATCCTCGGCCTCCCAGCAGATCCTCAAGAGCGCGCAGGGCACGCGAGACCGTCGAGGAGACGGTCCCGCGGCTCACCCCGAGCGTGGCGGCGATGGCCTGGTCGTCGAGGTCCAGGAAGAAGCGCAGGACGAGGACCTCGCGCTGGCGGCGGCTGAGCCCGTCCAGCGCCGCGAACACCTCGGCCCGCTCCTCGCGCAGCAGCACGGCCGCCTCCGCGGAGCCGTCCGGGACGAGCCGCGGGACCGCGGCGCGCTCGGCGACCTTCCTGCGTCGCAGGGCCGAGCGGCAGGCGTTGACCACCGACGTGCGAAGGTAGGCCTCCGGGCTCTCCGGCGGGCCCTTGCGTCTCCAGCGGCGATGCAGGCCCAGAAAGGCGTCCTGGACCAGCTCTTCGGACAGTTCCTCATCGTTGGTCAGGAGCACCGCTGTGCGCACCAGCGTTCTCGCGTGCTCGTGGAACAACGCGGAGAGAGCTTCTCTCGACACTCCAGGGTCCGCCCTTTCTCGAGCTTCTACCTAGAAAGACGTCCCGCGGCGCCGATTGCTGAAGGGCTCGGGGAGTCGGTGCCGATTTCTCGGGCGGACCGCCGCGCGGCTCACAGCCAGCCGCGCTCCTCGGCGACGCGCACCGCCTCCATCCTGTTGCGGGTGGCGGTCTTGGCGATCGCGGCCGACAGGTAGTTGCGGACGGTGCCCTCCGACAGGTGGAGCGCGGTCGCGATCCCGGCGACCGCCGCGCCGTGGCGCGCCGCGTCCAGCACGTCGCGCTCGCGCGGGGTCAGCGGCGACTCGCCCACCGCGAGCGTCGCGGCCGCCAGCGCGGGATCGACGACCCGCTCGCCCGCCATCACCCGGCGGATCGCGTCCGCCAGCGCCTCGGCCGGCGCGTCCTTCACGACGAAGCCGGACGCGCCGGCCTCCATCGCCCGCCGCAGGTAGCCCACCCGTCCGAACGTCGTGAGGATCACCACGCGGACGTCCGGCGCCCGCGCGGCGAGCAGCGCCGCCGCGGTGAGCCCGTCCATGCCCGGCATCTCGATGTCGAGCAGCGCCACGTCGGGACGGTGCGCGCGGACGGCGTCGGCCACCTCGTCGCCGCGGCCGACGGACGCGACGACGGTGAAGTCGTCCTCCAGGTCCAGGAGGGCCGTGAGCGCGGTGCGGATCAGCTCCTGGTCGTCGGCGAGCAGCAGGCGGATCGTCATGCCGCGTCCCCGCCCGGGGCCGTGGACGGGGACGGGGACAGAGACGGGGACGGGGACGCTCCGAGCGTCACGGTCAGCCGCCAGCCGCGCGGGGCCACCGGCCCGGCCTCCACGGTGCCGCCCGCCGCCGCGACGCGCTCGCGCAGGCCGGTGAGCCCGTGCCCGGCGGGGGACGGGCCGCCGGCGCCGTCGTCGCGGATCTGTACCTGGGTCGCGGTGACCGTGACCGTGCAGCGGGTGGCGCGCGCGTGCCGGACGACGTTCGTGAGCCCCTCGCGCACGACCCAGCCGAAGAGCTCCTGGTGCTCGGCGGCCACCACGTCGGCGGCGGCGGGCAGGTCGGCGGCGACGCCGGAGGCCCGCAGCAGCTCCCGGCCGCGGGCCAGCTCGCCCGCCAGCGTCACGGTCCGGTACCCCGACACGGCCGCGCGCACGTCGCCGAGCGCCTGCCGCGACAGGTGCTCGACCTCGGTGATCTCCGCCAGCGAGCGGGCGGGGTCGTCGCCGGCCAGCCGCCGCGCGAGGCCGCTCTTGACCGTGATCACGGTGAGCGAGTGGCCGAGCAGGTCGTGCAGGTCGCGGGCGATCCGGGCCCGCTCGGCGTCGGAGGCGAGCCGGGCGACCTCGGCGCGCGCCTCCACCAGCGCCACGTTGGCCTGCGCCGTCTCCAGGAAGGCGTAGACCGCCAGGGCGGTGAAGACGATCGCCAGCGCCTCGAACAGGGCGGGGTCCTGGTGCCAGGGCCGCACCGCCCACGGCACCAGCAGCGCGGCCAGCGCCCCCGCGCCGATCAGCAGCGGGACGTGCCGTTTCAGCACCACGATCGTGAACGACACCACGACCGCGGTCAGGTAGAAGGCGATCTCGCGGGCGAACGGGACCGCGCCCGCGGCGAGCACGGCCATGGCGGCGAGGAGGCCGCGGGTCCGGCCCTTGGACCCGCCCGCGAACGACAGGGCCGCGAGTGCGTAGCAGCAGCAGAAGGCGACGACGACCGCGTATCCGGCGGCGGCCGCCCCGCCTCGCGAGTACTGCGCCACCCCGGCCAGGGCGATGGCGGGGTAGACGAACATCCCGGCCGCCAGGAGAGCGCGCCGCCAACCGCCCGTCCAGCGCGGCGGGTCGCCGTCCGCGCCGGCCCCGGCGGGTCCGCTCCCTCCGGCGTCCCTCATGCCGGGAACGCTAACACCGCCGCCGCGCGCCCGGCCGGTCACCGCGCGTCGAACAGCGTGCGCAGGCGCCGGCCGTTCACGAGCGCGACCACGCCGAGCAGGAGCAGCCCGCAGCCGGCCTGTTCGACCCGCACCCACGCCGGGAACGCGGGCAGCGTGATGATCACCGTGATCACCAGGACGAGCACGCCCGAGACGACCCGCAGCCGCCGGTACGCCCGGGACGACCCGTCCGCCGCGCGTCGCGCGAGCCACAGGAGCACGGGCGAGGTCGCCGCGACGATCGTGCACCGGCTCCACACCGAGTCGTTCACCATCCCATGATGGCCGCGCAGCAGGTAGACGGCCCCGAGCATGAGGACGCTCACGGCCGTGTAGGCGCCCAGCAGCAGCTTGACGGCGCGGAAGGTCCTGGTGGTGTGCGGATGCCCGATGTCATGGGTGGCGTTCATGCCGCCATCCTGCGCGCGACGCCCCTGCCACGCACAGTGAGATCGCGCATGGATCGCCCATGACATCTGTCATGGACGCCTCGGTGCGGGGCGAGGCGAGCGGGCCCCGGGCCCGCTGGGGTGCGCCTCGCCGAGCACCTGGGACACCGAGCACCTGGGACACCGGGCGGGCTACTCCCGCGGCGGGATGTTGAAGTTGATCCGGAACATGTTGCCCGGGTCGTACACCGTCTTGATCGCCCTGAGGCGTTCGAAGTCCGCCGGGGCGTAGGCCGTCCGGACGCGGTCCAGGCCGGCGTCCTCGACGCCCGCGAAGTTGAGGAGGGATCCTCCGGTGCTCCACGGGTCCAGCTTCGCCAGCAGCTCGTCGCGCTGCCGGAAGGCCGCGGCGTCCGACTCGGAGTTCGTGGGCACGAGGCCCGTGAAGACGGAGAAGAGCGCGTCGCGCCCGCCGACGCAGTTGGGGACCTCCGGCGTGCGGGCGTAGGCGCCGCCGAAGTGGCGCAGCTCGGTGATGAACGGCGCGCCCGCGTCGGGTCCGGCCAGTTCGAGGAGGGCGTCGACCGTGCCGAAGTCCAGCTCGCGCAGGAACATGCTCCGGTCATAGGCGACGTAAGGGGCGTCCGTCGGCTCGTGGTGGATCGTGCCGACCTGGGCGTAGGGCATGTCCTGGACGGTGTCGAGGAGGGCGGGGCCGAACTGGCGCAGGGACCGCACCAGGCGCTCGCCCTCGGCCGCGCCGCCCTCACCGCTGTAGGCGACCCGGACATGGGCGATGAACCGCCCGCGCAGCGGATCGGGAACGCCGGGCAGGTCCGGCATGGTGGCGAGAAGTACCGAGGAGGCCATCACCTCCGGCACGTGGCGCACCCACTCGGCGTAGGCGTGCAACACCTCCGTGGTCGCCTCACCCGAGAAGTAGAGCCCGCCCCCGTACAGCCGCGCGACCGGGAACAGGTCGATCTCCATTCCGACGACCAGGCCGAAGTTGTCCTTGCCGCCGCGGACGGCCCAGAACAGGTCGGGGTCGGAGGCCGCCGTCACGTCGCGCAGCCGGCCGTCGGCGGTGACCAGGCGCAGCCGCCGGACATGGTCGGCGGCGAAGCCGAACCGGCGCCCCAGCAGCCCCGCGCCGCCGCCCACCAGGTAGCCGACCGCGCCGACACTGGGGCTCGATCCGTTCAGCGGGGCGAGACCATGCGGGGTGGTGTGCTCCAGGACGGTCCGCCACGGGGCCCCGGCCTCGATCCATGCCGTCGCGCGCTCGGGGTCCACGCGGACGCCGTCCATCCGGCGCGTGGAGACCAGCACGGCGTCGTCCGCGGGCACGACCGGGCTATGGCCGGTGGCCTGCACGCCCACCGCGCGCTTCTGCTCGCCCGCCAGCCGCACCGCGGCCACGACGTCCTGCTCGCCGGACGCCGCGACCACGCAGGCCGGCCGTGACTCTATCGCCCGGTTGAGGCCGAGCCGCTCATCGTCATATCCCGATTCCCCCGGAAGAAGGAAGTGTTCAGCGTTCGTGTTCACAGGTCCACCGTATTGACGCAGGCGAGGCCATGGCTTGCAGGAAACGGTCATGCCTCGGTCCGTACACGTCCCGGCGGCTCGCGATGTCCGGAACGAGAACGCCGCGGCGCCGCCCGTTCACAGGACGGCCCGTTCACAGGACGGCGCGGCCGGGCCCCTTCTTGATCTGGTCGATGAACAGGCCCGCCAGGGCGTGCTGGCCGCGCACGGTGGGGTGGTAACTGCGCGGCTCCGCCTCCAGCGCCGCCAGGTTCACCGTCAGGCCGTTCATGTACGGGTCGGCGCTGCCGACCTCGTGGCCGGCGAACGCGCTGTAGGCGTCGATGAACTCCACGCTGCCCTGCCCGTGCCGGGCCACGATGCGCTGGTCCGCCTCCGCCGCGGCCTGCCGGATCAGCTGGCCGAGATCGTAGGTCCGCGCGTTCAGCCACTGCTGCTCGTCCACGCTGATGTTGTCCCCGTCGGTGCCCCGCACCTCCGAGAACGCCTTCGGGTAGCCCATCAGGACGATCCGCGCGCGCGGCGCGCGGGCGTGCACCTGGTCGATCAGGACGGGAAGGGTGCGGCGCAGGTCGGCCATCCGCTGGGCGATCGGCTCGCCCTGGCGGGTACAGCTCCTGCTCCACGGCAGCTTCACCACGCACGCGGCGATGATCCGGGAGAACCCGATGTCGTTGCCGCCGACGCTCATCGTGACGAGGCTCGTGCCGGCGCCGATCCGGCCGAGCTGGGCGGGCTCGCCGTGCCGCCCGTTGCGGACGTCGGCCGTGGTGGCGCCCGAGCAGGCGAAGAACGACGTGTCCTTGAACGGGAACGCCTTGGAGACCTCGTTGTAGTACGCCTTCGACGTCCGGTGGCAGGCCGCGAGGGGGTTCTGGTCACCGACCGTCGCCTCGGCGCCGACGCCGGAGGAGTACGAGTCGCCCAGGGCCACATAGGAGCCCCGGACGGCGATCTCGGCCGGCGCGAGGGGCTTGCCGGGCGCCGCGACGGGGTCGGCGCGCACCTCCTGCGGGCGGGGGCGGGGACAGCCGGCGCCGAAGACCTCGCAGCGCGCCGCGGGCAGCGCCACCAGGGGCACCACGGCGGCCAGGACGAGGCCGGCCAGGACGGCGGCGGCGAGCCCGCGCTCCCCGAGACGGTTCCGGACCCGTCCCATCCACGTACTCGGGCCTGTCATCGTCCTCCTCCGGCATCACGAGGGCTGGTCCATGAGGGCAGACGTCCACGCGGCGTCACGGGTTCCAGCCTTTACATTGTAGATCTCTCCAGGACAGGGAAGTGTCACCCGGCGTGCGCCGCGGCGAGCGGTCACGGGCCCAGGGGCGCCCACATGACCAGCCGCGGCCCCAGCTCGTGCAGGCCCGCCTCGATCTCGGCGTCCCAGTAGGACCGGAGCCCCGGCCCCCACCGTTCCTCCGGCAGCTCCGAGAAGCCGTGCCGGGCGTACCACGGGCCGTTCCAGGGGACGTCGCGGAACGTCAGCAGGCTGACGCCCGGCGACCCGGCCGCCGCGGCGCGGTCCAGGACCGTCCGCAGCAGGCTCGCGCCGATGCCCCGGCCGACCAGGTCGGCTCGCACCGAGATCTGCTCCAGGTGCGCGGCGCCGTCCACCCGCTCGACCGCGGCGAACCCGACCGGCGGGTCACCGGCCACGACGATCTCGGCGTCCCGGGCCGCCACCTGCTCGACCACCGTCGGCCCCGGCGGGAACACGATCCCGAGCGGGGCGAACAGCGGATCGGCCGAGTTCTCGATCTCCGGCAGCCCGGCCAGATCACCGGGCTCGGCGAGACGCACGCGGTACTCCATCCGGCGATGGTAGGACGGCCGCGCGGCCGGGGCAGAATGATCGCCACAGGCCGACCGTCCGCCACCGCCCCGGAGCACCCCTGATGATCTACGTCGAGACGCCGCTGACGGACCGCATGCGGCGGGCGGTCCGGGACGCCTGGGGACGGGACGCCTGCGGGCCCGCGGAGCGGCTGTTCGGCGGGGAGGAGTCGGCCGCGTACCGGATCGGCGACCTCGTCGTGCGGGTGGGACCCGCCTGGCGCGGCGACGCCGAGATCGAATGGTGTCACGCCGTCGCCGCGCGCGCCGCCGGCGGCCTGCCCGAGGCCGTCGCGCCGCTGCGCACCGCGGCGGGCGGCACGATCGTCCGCGTGGACGGCCGTCCCCTGTCGCTGTGGCCGCGCGTCGCGGGCGGATGGCCCGACGAGGACCGGCCGGACGTCCGCGTCCAGGGAGCCGAGCTCCTCGCCCGGCTGCACCGGGCGCTGGCCGGGTACAGGCCGCCGCCCCGTCCCGTCCGCTCCTTCGCGGAGATCGGCCTCTACGGGGACGCCACCGCCGAGCCCGCGTTGGCCGACCCTGACCTTGACCGGTGGCTGGCCGCCTTCCACCGCGACGCCTCCGCCCGGCAGGTCGTGCACGGCGACTACTACGCGGGCAACACCCTCGCCCGTGACGGGCGTCTCGTGGCCGTCCTGGACTGGGACGAGGCGTTCGTCGCGGCCCCCGAGTTCGAGGTGGCCTCCGCCGCCCTGGAATGGACGGACGAGGCCGGCACGCCGGACGCCGCGGCCGCCCGGCGCCGGTTCGTCGCCGACTACCACCGCGCGGGCGGCACCGCGGGCCCGATGGACGACGTCACGCTGAACCAGCTCATCCGGCATCGCCTGCGCCGCGAGGCCGCCTACTTCGACCTCGCCGCCGGACGCGGCGTCCGGCACGACGAGGACGACGTCGCCTACCACAAGCGGCGCGTGGAGCTCTTCTACTCCCTCAGGCCCTGACGGCTAGCCTCTCCCACCCGGCGGACAGGAAGGGGCGGGCCAAAGGCAGGGTGAGATCGGTCCGGAGGAACGTGTCCAGGTGGCCGCATCCGGGCAGCTCCGCGAGGACGGCGCCCGGCACCCGGGCGGCCGTCCGCCGGATCGCGGGCAGCCGGGGGTCGTTCGCGCCGGCGAGCAGGAGCAGCGGGACGCCCGACCGGGCGAGCACGTCCTCGACGCCCTCCCGGTCGGCCAAGGCGAGAGAGAGCGCCGCCAGCGCGGCGGGGTCGCCCTTGAGCATCACCGTGCGCATCCAGTCAGGGAGCCGGCCCCGGCGCTCCATCTCGGCGACGAACGGGGCGGCGCCCTCGGCGCGCAGGAGCCGGGCCTCGCGGGCGGCCTCGCCGGGGTCCGTGGCGACGGGCCCGGCGTGGGCACCGCCCGCGACGACGCGGGTGATCCGCCCGGGATGGGCGGCCGCCAGGTGCAGGCCGACGATCCCGCCCATCGACGCGCCCCAGACGGCGGCCTCGGGCACGTCCAGGGCGTCCATCACGGCGATCACGTCCGCCGCCTGCCCGCCGGCGGCGTACGCGGCTGCCTCGTGCGGGGCGTCGCTGCGGCCGTGCCCCCTGGCGTCGATGAGCACGAGCCGGAACCGGTCCGCCAGCCCGTCCACGTGCCCGGAGGACCGCCAGGTGGTCCGGTCCCCGAAGAACCCGTGCAGCAGGACGACCGGCCGCCCGTGTCCCGCGACCTCGAAGGCGATCCGGGTTCCGTCGGGGGCGGCGGTCCACATGACCTGATCGTCCTGGAGGGCCCGCCGCCGCGCAA
Source organism: Actinomadura roseirufa (assembly GCF_900659635.1). GTDB lineage: Bacteria > Actinomycetota > Actinomycetes > Streptosporangiales > Streptosporangiaceae > Spirillospora > Spirillospora roseirufa. The sequence continues at coordinate 42,332 of NZ_CAACVB010000030.1, forward strand.
CGGGATTCACCCACCCGCCGGCCCGGCCGGAGGACCCGCGAGGAGATCAGTGGGCAGGCCAGGCGGATAGGGCCGCTCGGCAGGTAGAGCGGGTGAGAGACCGTGATACGTCATCGGAGGGAGGTCGAGACTCGGGACGGCCTGCAACGTGGACGGCTCCGGGCTCCGGGTGCGCGCCGGGTAGGGGGACGTGCGCCTCCCACGGTTCCCGGCGCGCACGGTCGTCGACCAGGACGAGGACGGTCGCGAAGGCCGCGCCGAGCATCGTGACCCGCCCGACGCCGCTTCGCCCTCGCCTGCCCCCAGCTCGTCGGCGCGCCGCCAACGGCGCCGGAGGACGGCCTTTCCGGCCGCGCGCTACTTGACGCCGGCCTCCTTCATCTCGCGGAGTTCGCGCTTGAGCTCCTTGATCTCGTCGCGGAGCCGGGCGGCGAGCTCGAACTGCAGGTCGGCGGCGGCCTGGTGCATCTGGGCGGCCATCTGCTCGATGAGCCCCTCGAGCTCCTCGCGGGGGCGCTCGCCGACGAGGTCGGCGGCGTGCCGGCCGGCCTCCCGGGTGCGGGAGGCGAGGCCCGGGACGGGCGCCTTGCCGCGGCTCTGCTGGCGGCCGGCGCCGCCGATGAGGGTCTCGGTGTCGGCGTCCTCGCGGGCGAGGGAGTCGAGGATGTCGGCGATGCGCTTGCGCAGGGCCCGCGGCTCGATGCCGTGCTCGGCGTTGTAGGCCTGCTGCTTGGCGCGGCGCCGGGTGGTCTCGTCGATCGCCCGCTCCATCGACGGGGTGACGGTGTCGGCGTACATGTGGACCTGGCCGGACACGTTGCGGGCGGCGCGGCCGATCGTCTGGATCAGGGAGGTCTCCGAGCGCAGGAAGCCCTCCTTGTCGGCGTCCAGGATCGCGACGAGGGACACCTCGGGCAGGTCGAGGCCCTCGCGGAGCAGGTTGATGCCGACCAGCACGTCGAACTCGCCGGCGCGCAGCTCGCGCAGCAGCTCGATGCGGCGCAGGGTGTCGACCTCGCTGTGCAGGTAGCGGACCTGGATGCCGAGTTCGAGCAGGTAGTCGGTGAGGTCCTCGGCCATCTTCTTGGTGAGGGTGGTGACGAGGACCCGCTCGTCGCGGTCGGTGCGCAGCCGGATCTCGTGGATGAGGTCGTCGATCTGGCCCTTGGTGGGCTTCACGACGATCTCGGGGTCGATCAGCCCGGTGGGCCGGATGACCTGCTCCACGACGTCGCCCTTGACCCGGTTCATCTCGTAGGAGCCGGGGGTGGCGGACAGGTAGACGGTCTGGCCGATGCGGTCGAGGAACTCCTCCCACTTCAGGGGGCGGTTGTCCATCGCCGAGGGCAGCCGGAAGCCGTGCTCGACGAGCATCCGCTTGCGGGAGGCGTCGCCCTCGTACATCGCGCCGATCTGCGGGACGGTCTGGTGGGACTCGTCGATCACCAGGAGGAAGTCCTCGGGGAAGAAGTCGAGGAGGGTGTTGGGGGCGGTGCCGGCGCCGCGGCCGTCGATGTGCCGGGAGTAGTTCTCGATGCCCGAGCAGGTGCCGACCTGGCGCATCATCTCGATGTCGTAGGTGGTGCGCATCCGCAGCCGCTGCGCCTCGAGCATCTTGCCCTGCCGCTCCATGGCGGCGAGGGTCTCCTCCAGCTCCGCCTCGATGTCGCCGATGGCGCGCTCCATCCGCTCGGGACCGGCGACGTAGTGCGAGGCGGGGAAGACGTAGAGCTCGTCGTCCTCGGTGATGAGCTCGCCGGTGAGCGGGTGCAGGGTGGCGAGCTTCTCGATCTCGTCGCCGAACATCTCGATGCGGACGGCGAGCTCCTCGTACTGCGGAATGATCTCGATGGTGTCGCCGCGGACGCGGAAGGTGCCGCGGGTGAAGGCGAGGTCGTTGCGGGTGTACTGCATCCCGACCAGCTGCCGGAGCAGGTCGTCCCGCTCGATCTCCTGCCCGACCCGCAGCCGGACCATGCGGTCGACGTACTCCTGCGGGGTGCCGAGGCCGTAGATGCAGGACACCGACGCGACGACGACGGTGTCGCGGCGGGTGAGCAGCGAGGTGGTCGCCGAGTGGCGCAGCCGGTCGACCTCGTCGTTGATCGAGGAGTCCTTCTCGATGTAGGTGTCGGTCTGCGGGATGTACGCCTCGGGCTGGTAGTAGTCGTAGTAGGAGACGAAGTACTCGACGGCGTTGCCGGGCATCATCTCGCGCAGCTCGTTGGCGAACTGGGCCGCGAGGGTCTTGTTCGGCTGCATGACGAGCAGGGGCCGCTGGAGCTTCTCGACCAGCCACGCGACGGTGGCGGTCTTGCCGGTGCCGGTGGCGCCGAGCAGCACCGCGTCCTTGTCGCCGCGGCCGATCCGCTCGGCCAGCCCGGCGATCGCCTGCGGCTGGTCGCCCGACGGCGTCATCTCGGTGACGACCTCGAACGGCGCCACGCTGCGCCGCAGGTCCGTGATCGGCCGCATCGTCGCCCTCTTCCTGGTCGTGCCGCTGGTCCATTGCCGGTCGCATCGCCGGTCGCAGTGCCGGTCGTGCTGCTGATCATGCGGGTGCGGGCGGGTCGGCCCCGCCGCTGTCCCCAACTGTATGCAGCGCGTCCGACAAACGGGTATTCCCGCAGGTCAGGAAGTATCAGGCGAGGTCAGGAGGTGGGCAGCGGGAGCCTGGCGCGGACCGCGTAGCCGTCCCCGCGGGGACCGGCCTCGAAGCTGCCGCCGAGCGCGGTGACCCGCTCGCGCAGGCCGAGCAGGCCGTTGCCGCCGCTCGGCAGCTCGTGGTCGGGCGGCGCGGTGGGCGCGCCGTTGGCGATCTCGACCTCGACGGCCTCGGGGAGCAGGCCGAGGTCGATGCGGGTGTCGGCGGTGCCGGCGTGCTTGTGCACGTTGGTCAGCGCCTCCTGGACGAGCCGGTAGACGGTGCGCCCGACGGCGACGGGGATCGGGCGCTCCTCGCCGCGCACCGACAGCTCGACGCGGAGCCCGGCGGCGCCGGACTGGCCGACCAGCTCGCGGACGTGCGCGAGGGTGACGGCCTCCTGCGGGAGGACCTCCTCGCCCTGGCGCAGGACCCCGATGACGTGGCGGAGCTCCTCCAGTGCCTGCCGTCCCATGTCGCCGATCACGGTGGCGGTCTCGGCGGCGCGGTGCGGGTCGCGGACGGCGATCGCCTTGAGGGCGCCGGCGTGGACGACCATGACGCTGATCCGGTTGGCGACGACGTCGTGCATCTCGCGGGCGATGCGGGTGCGCTCCTCGCCCCGCGCGCGCTCTGCGAGCAGGTGCTGCTCCCGCTCCAGCCTGGCCGCGCGCTCCTGAAGGGACGCCACGAGCTGTTTGCGCGCCCCCATGTAGAGGCCCAGCAGGACGGGGACGCCGATGAGCGCCACGTTGGAGATCGCGGTGACGATGAGGCCGGTGTCGTTCTTCCACGGGGTGGGCAGGGCGATCGCGTCGACGTAGCCGGCCGCGGCGATGATCCACACGTTCCTGCGGCTGTTGTGGTAGGCCGCCAGGGAGTACAGCATGACCAGGGTGCTGAACACCCCGCCGCCCAGGATGTTGCCGGCCACCAGCGTGAAGAGGCTGAGGGCGACGGGGTGCGTGCGGCGGACGACCAGGGCCAGCCCGAAGACGACGCTGCTCGCCGACGTGACGGCCGGCGGGAACCAGAAGTCCTGCGGGGTGAAGTAGGCGTAGGCGCCGTCGACGGCGGCCAGGCACACGGCCAGTGCGACGTCGAGCGCTCGTGAACGCCGTGTCGGCCACGCCGCCGACCACCAGCCCCGCAGGTGCATGCGCTGAGCCTATAGCCCGGAACGCGAGCAAGGTCGAGTTGATGACGAAGGTCCTTCCGGGCACCGGCAGGACCCGCTTCGCGCCGGTCGACCGGAACGTCCCAACCGCCCTACCTGCAGGGCTTTCCCGCCGGTGGCCGCCCCGCGGGGGCAGTGGTTACCATGACGGCGCCGACAAGGACGGGAACGCCGCATACAATGACCCGCTTCGCCCTCTGGCTCGGGAAGAACGCCGACGCCTTCATCGCGCTCATCCTCGCCGTCACCGTCGCCGTGCTCGGTCTCGGGGTGAACCTGCCGAACGAGGACGAGATCACCAACAGCGCGATCCTCGCCGTGATCGGCCTGCTGGCGACGTCGGTGCTGCGCGACCGGCAGCGGCGGATCCCGGTGGAGGCCGAGGTCCGCGACACGCTGCGGGAGTCCTCGGCCACCCTGGGCGAGCTGAGCGACAGGCTGAGCCGCATCGAGGCGTTCGAGGACGTCCTCTCCGACACCAGGCGCGCGCTCGACGAGACCACGGTCGTGCGCGTCATCAGCGGCGCGCAGGTCGCGCAGGTGCTCCAGGAGGCGCGCCGCGACACCGACCGCTGGTTCTTCAAGGGCGGCACCGGCACCTACATCCGCGCCAAGACGCTGCCGGAGACCGTGGCGGCGGCGCGCCGCGAGCGCCGCACGCTGCTGTTCCGCCTGGAGATCCTCGACCCCACGAACGTGGAGGTCTGCGAGGCGTACGCGCGGCACCGCCGCTCGGTGTCGGACGGGCCGGACGCGACCGGCGAGCCGTGGACGCTGGAGCGCACCCGCAAGGAGGCGTACGCGACGATCCTCGCGGCCTGCTGGCACAAGCAGCGGTTCGGGATGCTCGACATCGACATCGGCCTCGCGCGGACGATGACGACGCTGCGCTACGACCTGGCGTCCTCGCGAGTGGTGGTCACCCGCGACGACCCGCGCGGCGAGGCGCTCGTCGTGGACAGCACCAAGTTCTACTACGGCTGGGTGAGCGCGGAGCTGCAGACCAGCCTGGACCAGGCCCGCCGCGTCCCGGTCGAGCAGGCGCGGCTGGCGCCGCTGGACGACGAGCCGACCGTCGAGGAGGTCCGCAAGCTGTTCGAGGTGATCGGCGTCGACCTCGCGCACGGCTACACCGACCGGGACGTCATCGAGATCATCCGTAAGGCGCTGCGCGCGAAGGACCCGTACGAGTGAGCGGGCGGCGGCGATGAGGTACGAGGAGATCCGCGGGGAGATCGCCGCCGGGACCGCGGCGCGGACGCTGCCGGCGTGGGCGGAGGGCGTCGTCCGGGACGTCATCGCGGGCCGCTCCCCCGTCCCCGCCATCCGGCACCCCCTGGGCTTCCTGTGCCTGCCCGTGGAGCGGACCGGTGAGCTCGGGGTGTGCCTGCACATCTGGACGCCCGAGGTGCGGGCCGTCCCGTCCACCACCTCCGCGGTGCACTGCCACAGCTGGGACCTGCTCAGCTTCGTGCTGTACGGGACGGTGCGCAACGTCCGCATGGAGGTGGACGAGACCGGTCCGGGCGGCGCGCCGAGCCCTTCCGCGGCCCCGGAGGGCACGGGCCCCGGGCAGCAGATCTTCGAGGTCGTCAGCAGGGGCGACGTCGACGAGCTGCGGGCCACGGGCCGCGCCGTCCGCTGCGTCCCGGCCCGTTCGCGCACCCACCGGACGGGCGAGTCGTACACTCTGCCCGCGGGCGTGTTCCACAGCACGCTGATAGAGGACGGCTTGGACGCGGCCACCGTCGCCCTGGGCCGGCAAACGCCGGGCGGTGGCGACCTGTCGCTCGGCCCGCTGGACGTCCCGACGCACCGGGTGCACCGTTCGCGTACCGAACCCGAGGACGCGGCGCGCGCGCTCCGCCGCTCGGCTCGCGCGATCGCCGGCGCCCACCCGCGCCCTCGGCACCACTGGGAGGCCCGGCGGTAGGCCGGGCCCGACTCGACCGACTGGAGAGTCCCGATGAGATCCGGAACCCCGTCACCGGCCCTCCCGGTCGATCTCGCCGAGGCACGCCGCGTCGCGGTGGAGGCCGCGGAGGCGGCGGGGGCGCTGCTGCGCGCGGGCGTGGGAGGGCCGCTGGAGGTCCATCTCAAGGGCACCGGCGGCGACGTGGTGACCGAGCTGGACACGGCCGCGGAGGAGCTGATCCTCGGGCGGCTGCGGGCGGCGTATCCCGGGCACCGCGTCATCGCGGAGGAGTCGGGTGTGCTCGACGGCGCGCCCGGCGAGGAGATGGTCTGGCTGGTCGATCCGCTGGACGGCACGAACAACGTCGCGATCGGGATGCCGGTGTACGCGGTGGGGCTCGCCCTGTGCGCGCGCGCCACCCCTGTCTTGGGCGTCGTCCACGACCCGGTGACGGGGCGGACGTGGTCGGCGGTGCGCGGGGAGGGCGCGCGCGGCCCGGACGGGGCGCCGCTCACGCTGGCCGAGCGGCCGCGGCCGGGCCGGGACCGCAACCCCGTGCTGGCCTGGACGCAGGGTCACCAGGTGACGGCCGGCGATCCGGTGGCGAGCGGGCTGCGCTCGGCGCTGGAGCTGCGCTGTGCCCGGATGCTGCAGCTGTGGGCGCCGCTGGTGGCGTGGACGATGCTGGCGCGCGGCGACATCGACGGGATCGTCGGCTATCTGCCCGAGATCGTGGACCTGCCGCCGGGCGCGCTGCTCGCGGCGGAGGCCGGCGTGCGGCTGCGCCGCCTGGACGGCGAGCCGTACGAGCTGGGCATCGACCGCCCGCCGTCCGAGCTGGGGTTCGTGGCCGCGCGTCCCGAACTGCTCGGCGGCCTCCTGGAGACCACGGGACGAGTGCTCGGCGGGATCGCGCCCTAGCCGCGGCCTCCGCGGGCCCGCGGGCGTCAGGGGGCCAGGAGAAGGGCCGCGACGGTGACGGCGCAGCCGAGGACGGCCAGGATCGTCCCGGTCAGGACGAACTTCAGGAGCGGCACCCGGACGTCCCACCGGCGGCACCACTCGAACCACAGGAGCGTGGCGAGCGACCCCCACGGGGTGATGACGGGACCCACGTTCGTCCCGATGAGCAGGGAGAGCAGCTGGTCCTTGTTGGAGGCGGGGACGGCGGACTCGCCCGCGACGTAGGCGGGCAGGTTGTTCAGGACGTTCGACAGCCCCCCACCGGCGAACGCGGCCCGCAGCGCCCCGGCCGTCCCGTCGTCGTCGCCGACGAGCGATCGCATGACGTCGTCCAGGCCGTAGCGCTCCAGGGTGGGGACGACGAGGAACAGGCCCGTGACGAACACCAGGAGCTGCCAGGGGATCAGCGCGGGCCGCAGCGCCGTCCGGTCGCGCAGGGAGAAGGCGGCCACCGCCACGACCGCGGGGACGGCGGCCGCGACGCCCAGCTGGACGCCGGTGTGGACGCCGGCGAGGATCGCGCCGATGAACAGCAGGCAGGCGAGGCCCGTCGCGAAGAACAGCACCCGGTCGCGGACGGGGGCGATCTCGGGCGGATCGTAGGCGTCCGCCCCGCGCATCCCCCGGCGCCAGTAGAACGTCCACAGCAGCGCCATCGTGACGGCGAGGACGGCCAGTTGCGGCGCCCACATGCGGGCGGCGAACGCGGGGGTCTCCAGCGCCACCCGGTCGGCGGCGAGCAGGTTGGTCAGGTTCGATACGGGCAGCAGCAGGCTCGCGGTGTTGGCCAGCCACACGGTGGTCATGGCGAGCGGCAGTGCGGCGATCCGCGCGCGCGCCGCCAGGGCGAGCATGACCGGTGTGAGCAGTACGGCCGTCGTGTCGAGGTTCAGGAAGACGGTGTTGACCGATGCGAAGGCCACGCAGAGCAGGAACAGCGCGGCGTAGTTCCCGCCGCCCGCGCGCGCCATCCGCTGGGCGATCGCGTCGAAGACGCCCGCCTCCTTGGTCAGCTCCGCCAGGACGATGACGGCGAACAGGAAGAGGAGCAGGGGCGCGATGCGCCCGACGCTCGACCGCGCGGTGTCGGCCGGGAGCATGCCGGTGGCGACGAAGACCAACCCGAGCACGAGCACCCCGATGCGGATCCAGTCCAGGACGCCCAGCGACCTGAGCAGGCCGGACACCCGGCTCGGCGGCTCGCCGGACAGGGCGCGGGGCGGAGCGGCACCGGCCTCGGGCGGACCGGCCGGACCGGGCGCGGCCGGTTCGGCCGGGGAGGGCTCGGACGGGGACGGCACGCGCGACATGATCCCATAGGCGGCACGGCGCGCCGCCCAGGACGCCCGGGCGCGCGATACTGGCGGCATGACTCCCCCCGGCGACCTTTCCAGGCAGGAGCGCCCGACCGACTTCTTCATCAGCTACTCCCCCGCGGACGAGCGGTGGGCGTCGTGGATCGCCTGGCAGCTGGAGGCCGCGGGGCACCGGACGATGATGCAGGCGTGGGACTTCGTGCCCGGCACCAACTTCATCGACTTCATGGACCGCGGCCTCTCCGAGGCGAAGGCGGTCGTCGCCGTGCTGTCGAGCCGCTACCTGCGCTCGCGGTACGGGCGGCTGGAGTGGATGGCCGCGCTGCGCGCCGACCCCGACGACCCGGCGCGCAAGCTGGTCACGGTGCGGATCGAGGACTGCCCGATCGACGGGCTGCTGTCCACGATCACCTACGTGGACCTGGTCGGCGTGGCGGACGAGGAGGCCGCGCGCGGCCTGCTCATGCGGCGCATCCAGGAGGCCCTGGCGGGCCACGCGCGGCCTCGGAACGGGCCGGGGTTCCCCGGCGGCGGGCCGTCCCGTCCGGGCGGCTCCGCGCCGCTCCTGGGTCGCCTGGAGCATGGCGAAGCGGAGGGCGGCGGGGCCGGAGGTCCGGGCCTGCCCGCGCAGACCGGGGAGCGGGCGGTGCGGCGCGCCCCGGTGGCCCCGCCCGCCTTCCCCGCCGGGGACGGGACGTCCCCGGCGGCGCGCGAGCACGTGAGCGTGCTGCACGTGTCGGGGCCGCGGTTCGGCCGGACGCTCGCCGAGCCGGGCGAGCCCACCACGGCGACCGAGCTCCAGGACCGCATCTGGAGCGACGTGACGCGGCTGGCCGACGCCGGGGTCCCGCGGCCGGACCTGCTCGTCGTGACCGGCAACCTCACCCACTCGGGCAGCCGCAAGGAGTTCACCGAGGCGCTGTCGTTCCTGACGAGCCTGCGCGCGCTGCTCGGCCTGGAGGCACAGCGGGTGGTGATCGTCCCCGGCACCCGCGACGTCACGCGCGCCGCGTGCCAGGCCTACTTCTCCAGCTGTGAGGCCGACGACATCGAGCCGCAGCCGCCGTACTGGCCGAAGTGGCGGCATTTCGCCGGGCTGTTCAAGGAGTTCTACCAGGGCCTGGACTCGCTGGTCTTCGACAGCGCCCAGCCCTGGACGCTGTTCCCCGTCCCGGACCTGCGGGTCGTCGTGGCGGGACTCAACTCGACGCTGCCGCAGACGCACCGCGAGGAGGACCGCTACGGCCGGGTCGGGCAGGCCCAGGCCGCGTGGTTCAACGAGCGGCTGCGGCACTTCGAGGACGAGGGCTGGCTGCGGCTCGGCGCGCTGGAGCACGCGCCGCTGACCGGCGAGCCCGGCGCGCTCCGCGACCCCGAGACGGTGGAGACGCTGCTGGGCGGGCACGTCAACGTGTTCTTCCAGGGCACGCCGTCGGAGCTCGGGGCCGTGCCACTGCTGGACTCCGGCGCGCCGTCCGTCCCGGCGCTCGGGCCCGGCCGCCACCAGAGCGTCGTCGTGCGGCGGGAGGGCCTGGAGCGGTGGATCCCCGAGGACGCGGCGCGGCGCGGCCCCGAGCGGCTGGCGGCGTCCTGGGCCCGCGTCCACGGAGCGTTCCCGCCGCCGAGCGGGCCGCAACTTCTTCACCCTGTTCTTCATCCCGGTC
>NZ_CAACVB010000031.1 GCF_900659635.1 Actinomadura roseirufa
AGCCCGAGACCGGCGGCGACGGCGAGGTTCGACCGCGAGTGGTCGCGCAGCACCGTCCGCAGCGCCTTGCGCGCCACGAACGCCAGCACGATCGCGGACCTGCCCGCCGAGCCCGGCCTGGACACCGAGGCGATCCTGGCCGAGGCCGCCGCGGGACGGCGCGGCGCGCTGCTCGTCGGCGGCGTCGACCCCGAGGACCTGGCCGACCCGGCCGCCGCGCTGCGGGCGCTGGACGCCGCCCCGTTCGTGGTGAGCCTGGAGCAGCGGCCGAGCGCGGTCACCGACCGCGCCGACGTGGTCCTGCCGGTCGCGGCGGTCGCCGAGAAGTCCGGCACGTTCGTCGACTGGGAGGGCCGCGGCCGTCCCTTCGACGTCGTGCTGAAGTCCGCCGGGCGCCTGTCGGACCTGCGGGTGCTGGACGCGCTGGCCGGTGAGATGGACGTCCACCTCGGCCTGCCCGGACCCGAGGCGGCGCGCCGCGAGCTCACCGCGCTCGGCGCGCACCGCGGCGAGCGGCCCGAGCCGCCGAACGTGGCACCGCCGCTGCCGCCGCACCCGGAGCGGGGCGAGGCGCTGCTGGCGACCTGGCGGCTGCTGCTGGACCGGGGCAGCCTGCAGGACGGCGAGCCGTTCCTGGCGGGCACCGCCAAGGGCGCGGTCGCCCGGCTGTCGCCCGCGACGGCCGCGGAGATCGGCGCGACCGGCACGGTCACGGTGGCCTCGGCGCGCGGCGCGGTGACGCTCCCGCTGGAGATCACCGCGGACCTGCCGGACCGGGTGGTGTGGCTGCCGACGAACTCGGCGGGCTGCGCCCTGCACCGGGACCTCGGCGCGGGCGCGGGCGACGTCGTCCAGATCGCGGGCGGTGGGCCCGCGGGCACGACCGACACCACCGCTGGAGGCTCACGATGAGTCCGCACGCGCACGCGCAGGCCCCGCACGCGCCCGTGGCGGCGGCCAAGGACCCCACCCTCGCGGGCTTCGGCCACGACCCGTGGTGGCTGATCGGCGGCAAGGTCCTGGCGATCTTCGTCTTCCTGGTGCTGACCGTCCTGCTGTCGATGTGGGTCGAGCGGCGCGTCATCGCCCGCATGCAGCTGCGCACCGGCCCGAACCGCGTCGGCCCCCAGGGGCTGCTGCAGGGCCTCGCGGACGGCGTGAAGCTGGCGCTGAAGGAGGACATCGTCCCCCGCCAGGTCGACAAGGTCGTGTTCGTCCTGGCGCCGATCATGTCGGCGGTGCCCGCCTTCATCTCCTTCATCATCATCCCGTTCGGGCCGACCGTGTCGGTGTTCGGGCATCAGACCGCGCTGCAGGGCACCGACCTGCCGGTCGCGGTGCTGCTGGTGCTGGCGATGTCGTCGATGGGCGTCTACGGGATCGTGCTGGCCGGCTGGTCGTCGATGTCGCCGTACTCGCTGCTCGGCGGGCTCCGCTCGTCCGCGCAGGTGGTCTCCTACGAGATCGCGATGAGCCTGTCGTTCGTGGCGGTGTTCCTGTTCGCCGGGTCGATGTCGACGTCCGACATCGTCGCGGCGCAGCACGACAAGTGGTTCGTGGTGCTGCTGCTGCCGTCCTTCCTCGTGTACGTCATCACGATGATGGGCGAGTCGAACCGCATCCCCTTCGACCTGCCCGAGGGCGAGGGCGAGCTGGTCGGCGGCTTCCACACCGAGTACTCCTCGCTGAAGTTCGCGATGTTCTTCCTGGCGGAGTACATCAACCTCGCGACGCTCTCGGCGCTGGCCACGACGCTGTTCCTCGGCGGCTGGCGGGCGCCCGCGCCGATCTCCACGGTGTGGGCCGGCGCCAACGCCGGCTGGTGGCCGGTGCTCTGGTTCCTGGTCAAGCTGTGGCTGTTCATCTTCTTCTTCATCTGGCTGCGCGGCTCGCTGCCGCGCGTGCGCTACGACCAGCTGATGAAGCTCGGCTGGAAGGTGCTGATGCCCTTCTCGCTCGGCTGGATCCTGCTGGTGTCGACCATCCGGGCGCTGAAGAACGAGGGCTACGACATGCGGCAGATCGTCATCGTCGCCGCGGTCGTGGCGGCGGTGGTGCTGGTGGCCACGGTGCTCTGGGAGATGATCCGGGGCGGCGGCGAGCAGGTCGCGCCGGAGGCCGGCCGCGACGCGGTCCGCGACCCCGCCGCGGGCGGGTTCCCGGTGCCGCCGATGGACGCGCCGCACTATCACGGCGGGCGCGGCGCGGCCGGGCCGTCCACGATCGAAACCCCTCCTGAGGAGGTCACCAGTGGGACTCACTGATTTCCTGAATCCGGTCAAGGGGTTCGGGGTCTCGTTCCACCAGATGTTCACCAAGAGCGAGACCGTTCAGTACCCCGAGGTGAAGAAGCCGACGGCCCCGCGCTTCCACGGCCGCCACCAGCTCAACCGGTGGCCGGACGGCCTGGAGAAGTGCGTCGGCTGCGAGCTGTGCGCCTGGGCGTGTCCCGCCGACGCCATCTACGTGGAGGGCGCCGACAACACCGCCGACGAGCGGTACTCGCCCGGCGAGCGGTACGGACGCGTCTACCAGATCAACTACCTGCGCTGCATCCTGTGCGGCCTGTGCATCGAGGCGTGCCCCACCCGGGCGCTGACGATGACCAACGAGTACGAGCTCGCCGACGACAGCCGCGAGAGCCTGATCTACACCAAGGACATGCTGCTGGCGCCGCTGCGCGAGGGCATGGAGCAGCCGCCGCACGAGATGCGGCTCGGCGACACCGAGGAGGACTACTACCGCCTCGGCCTCCAGCCGGACGGCTCCGCGGAGGGTGAGGCGAAATGAGCGCGTCCCTCGCGGCCGGGCACGTCCTGGCCGGGCAGGTCGCCGACAAGCAGTCCGGCGAGCCGTTCTTCTTCTGGCTGCTGGCCGCCGTGTCGGTCTGCGCCGCGCTCGGCATGATCTTCATGCGGAAGGCGGTGCACTCGGCGCTGCTGCTGGCGACCGTGATGCTGTCGCTGGCGGCCCTGTACGCCCTGCAGGACGCGCCGTTCCTGGCCTTCGTCCAGGTGATCGTCTACACCGGCGCCGTGCTGATGCTGTTCCTGTTCGTGCTGATGCTCGTCGGCGTCAGCTCCACCGACTCGCTGGTGGAGACGATCCGGGGCCAGCGGCTGTGGGCGGGCATCGGCGCGCTCGGCTTCGTCGCCCTGCTGGCCGCCGGGCTCGGCAACGCCGCGCTCGGCGACTCCACCGGGCTGAAGGCGGCCAACGCCGACGGCAACGTCATCGGGCTGGCCCGGCTGCTGTTCAAGAACTACGTGTTCGCGTTCGAGGCGACCAGCGCCCTGCTGATCACCGCGGCGCTCGGCGCGATGGTCCTGGCGCACCGCGAGCGGGTCGAGCCGAAGCCGACCCAGCGCGACCTGTCCAAGGGACGGTTCCTGTCCGGCGACCACCCGGGGCCGCTGCCCGGCCCCGGCACCTACGCCCGGCACAACGCCGTCGACATGCCCGCGCTGCTGCCCGACGGGACCCCCTCGGAGCTGTCGGTCAACCCGATCATCGCGGCGCGCACCGACACCGTCGAGCGGCACTCCGACCTGCTCGGCGAGACCGAGGAGGAGGCGGCCGGGCAGGACGTGGCCGCCGTGCGGGCCGTGACCGCGCGAGCGGAGGACGCCGGCGCCGAGTCGCGCGTCGTCAAGGCCGGGACGCAGGCCGCCGGCGGCCCCGCGGCCGGCACCGATGCTGAAGGCGAGGCTGGTCAATGAGTCCGGGGCACTATCTGGCGCTCTCGGCGATCCTGTTCACCATCGGAGCGCTCGGCGTCCTCGTGCGCCGCAACGCGATCGTGGTGTTCATGTGCGTCGAGCTGATGCTGAACGCGACGAACCTGGCGTTCGTGTCGTTCTCCCGCATGCACGGCGAGCTGGACGGTCAGATCATCGCGTTCTTCGTGATGGTGGTGGCCGCGGCGGAGGTCGTGGTGGGCCTGGCGATCATCATGACCATCTTCCGGACCCGCAGGTCCTCGTCGGTGGACGACGCGAACCTGCTGAAGTACTGAGAGGTCGGGGATGAAAGCGGAAGGCATCCAGGCCGCGTCCTGGCTTCTCGTCGCGCTCCCGCTCGCGGGCGCCGCGATCCTCCTGCTGGGAGGGCGGCGCACCGACCGGTGGGGGCACCTGCTCGGCGTCACCATGTCGGTGGCGTCGTTCGCCGTCGGCGCCGCGATGTTCGTCCAGATGCTCGGGTACGACGCCGACGAGCGGCGCCGCACCCTGCACCTATGGGACTTCATCGACGTCGGCTCGTTCAAGATCGGCATGGACCTGCTGGTGGACCCGCTGTCCATCAGCTTCGTGCTGCTGATCACCGGGGTGGGCTCGCTCATCCACATCTACTCCATCGGCTACATGGCCGAGGACCCCGACCGGCGCCGGTTCTTCGCCTACCTGAACCTGTTCGTGGCGGCGATGCTGCTGCTGGTCCTGGGCGGCAACTACCTGATCACCTTCCTCGGCTGGGAGGGCGTCGGTCTCGCCTCGTACCTGCTCATCGGGTTCTGGCAGTACAAGCCGACGGCCGCGACCGCGGCGAAGAAGGCGTTCGTCGTCAACCGCGTCGGCGACCTCGGCCTGATCCTGGCGATCGCGCTGATGTTCCAGACGTTCGGCACGATCGGGTTCACCGAGGTGCTCGGCACCGGCGCCGAGCACGCGGGCCTCGCGGCCAAGCTCGGCACCGGGACCGCGACCGCGATCGGGCTGCTGCTCCTGCTCGGCGCGTGCGGCAAGTCCGCCCAGCTCCCGCTGCAGTCGTGGCTGCTGGACGCGATGGAGGGCCCGACCCCCGTGTCGGCCCTCATCCACGCGGCGACGATGGTGACCGCGGGCGTCTACCTGATCGTCCGGTCCGCGCCGATCTTCGAGATGTCGGAGAACGCGCAGCTGGTGGTGACGATCGTCGGCGCGGCCACGCTGCTCGCCGGCGCGATCATCGGGTGCGGCAAGGACGACATCAAGAAGGCCCTCGCCGGCTCGACGATGTCGCAGATCGGCTACATGCACCTCGCCGCCGGGCTCGGCAAGCCCGGCTACGTCTTCGCCATCGCGCACCTCATCGCGCACGGCTTCTTCAAGGCGGGCCTGTTCCTCGGCGCCGGCTCCGTCATGCACGGCATGAAGGACGACGTGAACATGCGCCACTACGGCGCGCTCCGCGGGCTGATGGTCATCACCTACGCCACGTTCGGCCTCGGCTACCTCGCCATCATCGGGTTCCCCGGCCTGTCCGGCTGGTTCACCAAGGACGGCATCATCGAGGCGGCCTACGAGAAGGGCGGCACGTCCGGGGCGATCCTCGGCACCTGCGCCCTCGTCGGCGCCGGGATCACCGCGTACTACATGTCGCGCGTGATGTTCATGACCTTCTTCGGTGAGAAGCGCTGGGAAGAGGGCGTCCACCCGCACGAGTCCCCGAAGGTCATGACGATCCCGCTGGTCGTCCTGGCGTTCGGCTCCGTCTTCGCGGGCGGCTTCCTCATCCTCGGCGGGTTCGCCGACTTCCTCGAACCGGTCGTCGGCAAGGCCGAGCACGAGCCCGAGTTCCAGCCGCTCACCGGGCCGAGCATCGCCACCTTCGTGCTGATGGTCATCGGCGCGGGGATCGCCTGGCGGCAGTACGGCGCCCACGCCGTGCCGCGCGAGGCGCCCGCCGGCTCGTTCGTCACCGTCGCGGCCCGCAAGGACCTCTACGGTGACGCGATCAACGAGTCGCTGCTGATGCGGCCCGGCCAGTGGCTGACCCGCCTCGCGGTCTGGTTCGACGGGCGCGGCGTCGACGGCGCCGTCAACGGCCTCGCCGCCGGGGTCGGCGGCAGCTCCGGCCGCATCCGGCGGCTCCAGACGGGCTTCGCCCGGTCCTACGCCCTGTCCATGTTCTTCGGTGCGGCGCTCGTCGTGGCCGCGCTCCTGGTGGTGAACGTGACATGAGTGACTTTCCCTGGCTGAGCGTCCTCATCGCGCTGCCACTGGTCGGCGCGGTGCTGGTCAGCGTCCTGCCGCGGGAGCGCGAGACGCTCGTCAAGCAGGTCGCGCTCGGCGTCTCCGTCCTGGTCGGGGTGCTCACCCTGATCATGGCGGCGCGGTTCGACGCCGGCGGCGCCCGCTTCCAGTTCGACGAGAAGTACTGGTGGATCAAGGAGTTCGGGGTCCACTGGGCGCTCGGCGTCGACGGCGTCGCGCTCGTCCTCATCGTGCTGTCGGTGATCCTCGTCCCGCTGGTGATCGTGGCGTCCTGGAACGAGGACGACCGCTCCGGCGGCGTGGACGTGCCGGCCAAGCGGTCGGTGAAGACGTACATGGCGCTGCTGCTCGCCCTGGAGGCGGCGATGATCGGCGTCTTCGCGGCGACCGACGTCTTCCTCTTCTACGTCTTCTTCGAGGCGATGCTCATCCCGGTGTACTTCATCATCGGGTACTACGGCGGCGCCCAGCGCTCCTACGCCGCGGTGAAGTTCCTGCTCTACTCGCTGTTCGGCGGGCTGCTGATGCTCGTCGCGGTGATCTGGCTCTTCCCGCTGTCGAACCGGCCCGCCGGCGAGGGCGGCCTCGGCCACGGCACGTTCATGTTCGACGAGCTGACGAAGATGAACATCGAGCCGACCACCGCCAAGTGGCTCTTCCTCGGCTTCTTCGTCGCCTTCGCGATCAAGGCGCCGATGGTGCCGGTGCACACCTGGCTGCCCGACGCCGCCCAGCAGTCGCCCGCGGGCGCGCTCGTCCTCATCGTCGGCGTGCTCGACAAGGTCGGCACCTACGGCATGATGCGGTTCTGCCTGGAGCTGTTCCCCGGCGCCGCCAAGTGGGCGACGCCCGTCGTGCTCGGCTTCGCCGTCCTCAGCATCATCTACGGCGCCGTCCTGGCCATCGGCCAGGTCGACCTCAAGCGGCTCATCGCCTACACCTCGGTGTCGCACTTCGGGTTCATCGTGCTCGGCATCTTCGCGATGACCTCGCAGGGCCAGTCCGGTGCCGCGCTCTACATGGTCAACCACGGCTTCTCCACCGGCGCGCTGTTCCTCATCGTCGGATTCATGATCGTCCGGCGCCGGTCGGCGCGGATCGGCGACTACGGCGGCGTGCAGAAGGTCGCCCCCGTCCTCGCCGGGACGTTCCTCGTCGCGGGCCTGTCCGGGCTGTCGCTGCCCGGCCTGTCGCCGTTCGTGTCGGAGTTCCTCGTCCTGGTCGGCACGTTCAGCCGCTACCGGTGGGCCGCCGTCCTCGCGGTCAGCGGGGTCGTCCTCGCCGCGATCTACATCCTGTGGATGTACCAGCGGACGATGGGCGGGCCCAAGGTCGAGGCGGTCGAGGGCATGCACGACCTCTCGGCCCGGGAGAAGTGGGCCGTCGCCCCGATCATCGCGATCATCGTGGCGATGGGGTTCTTCCCGCAGCCGGTGCTCCACGTCATCAACCCATCGGTGAAGGAGACCCTGGCCCGGGTCGACCGGCACGACCCCGCGCCGAAGATCACCGGTAATGTCGCCGAGAACGGAGCCCGTCCATGAGCCGCAGCAGTCATGTGAGCGCCGTCCTCGCGCAGGGAGGTGAGATCCCGGCGCCGCACATCGAGTACGGCCAGATCGGGCCGCTGCTGCTGGTGCTCGGCGTCGCCGTCGCCGGCGTGCTGGTCGAGGCGTTCGCCGGCCGCACCTGGCGCTACTACCTGCAGGTCCCGGTCGCCTTCCTCGGCCTGGCCGGCGCGCTGGTGTGGACCATCCTGCTCGGCTGGCGCGACGACCCGCACCACGTCGCCGCCGAGGGCGCCCTCGGCGTCGACGGCCCCACCCTGTTCCTGCAGGGCACCATCCTCGTCCTCGCCCTGGTCTGCCTGCTGCTGATCGCCGAGCGCGGCGACGGCCGCGGCGCCTTCGCCGCCCAGGCGTCCGCGCTGCCGGGCAGCGAGGCCGAGCAGCGCACCGCCGCCGCCGGGATCACCCAGACCGAGGTGTTCCCGCTGATGATGTTCGCGGTCGGCGGCATGCTGATGTTCCCCGCGTCCAACGACCTCCTGACGATGTTCGTCGCGCTGGAGGTCATGTCGCTGCCGCTGTACCTGCTGTGCGGCCTGGCCCGGCGGCGCCGTCTCCTGTCGCAGGAGGCCGCCGTCAAGTACTTCCTGCTCGGCGCGTTCTCCTCCGCCTTCTTCCTGTACGGGACGGCGCTGCTGTACGGCTACGCCGGATCGGTGAAGCTCGCCGACATCGCCACCCAGATCAGCAAGGACGCCGGCTCGGAGACCCTCCTGCTCGCCGGCGTCGCCCTGCTGTCGGCGGGCCTGCTGTTCAAGCTCGGCGCCGTCCCCTTCCACATGTGGAAGCCCGACGTGTACCAGGGCGCCCCCACCCCGATCACGGCGCTGATGGCGTCCTGCACCCTCGTCGCCGCGTTCGGCGCCATCCTGCGCGTCTACTACGTCGCGTTCGAGACGCTGAAGTGGGACTGGGAACCGATCCTGTGGGGTGTGTCCATTCTCACAATGGTCATCGGCGCGATCATCGCGATCACGCAGACCGACCTCAAGCGGATGCTGGCCTACTCCTCCATCGCGCACGCGGGGTTCCTGCTGACGGGCGTCGTCGCCACCAACCAGAACGGCCTGTCCGGCACCCTGTTCTACCTCGCCGCCTACGGCTTCACCACGATCGGCGCCTTCGCGGTGATCACGATGGTGCGGGACGCCGGCGGCGAGGCCGCGCACCTGTCCCGCTGGGCCGGTCTCGGCAAGCGCTCCCCGGTCGTCGCGGGGGTGTTCGCCTTCTTCCTGCTCGCCTTCGCGGGCATTCCGCTGACCAGCGGCTTCACCGGCAAGTTCGCGGTGTTCAAGGCCGCCGTCGAGGCGCACGCCACCCCCCTGGTCGTCGTCGGCGTGGTGTCCTCCGCGGTCGCCGCGTTCTTCTACGTCCGGGTGATCGTCGTGATGTTCTTCAGCGAGCCGGAGGCCGACGGCCCCACCGTCGTCGCGGGCCCCGCGACCGCGGCTGCGGTCGCACTCGGTCTGACGGCTACTGTTGTACTCGGTGTGCTCCCCCAGCCGCTCCTGGACCTCGCGGGACACGCCACGACACATATGTTCGTCCGGTAGGGAGTCATGGGTGAGCAACGCCTTCGCTGAGGAGTCCGGCCCGTTCGGGATTCCCGTCGACGCGGCCCTCGCGGCCGACGCCAGGGAGCGTCTCGCCGCCGTCGAGACACTGCTCCTGGAGTCCGTCCACGGCGAGGACCCGCTGCTCACCCAGGCGTCCAAGCACCTCGTCGTCGCGGGCGGCAAGCGCTTCCGCCCGATGCTGGTGCTGCTGGCCTCCCACTTCGGCGACCCCGCCGCGGCCGGGGTCGTCCCGGCCGCGGTGGTGGTCGAGCTCACCCACCTCGGCACCCTCTACCACGACGACGTGATGGACGAGGCCACCGTCCGCCGCGGCCGGGAGTCGGCCAACGCCCGCTGGACCAACACCGTCGCGATCCTCACCGGCGACTACCTGTTCGCGCGCGCCTCCGACCTGCTCGCCGACCTCGGCCCCGAGGCCGTCCGCATCCAGGCCCGCGCCTTCGCCCGCCTCGTCCGCGGCCAGATCCAGGAGACCGTCGGCCCCGCCGACGACGCCGACCCCCTCAAGCACTACCTCCAGGTCGTCGCCGACAAGACCGCCTCCCTCATCGCCGTCTCCGGCCAGTTCGGCGCCATGCTCGCCGGCGCCCCCTCCCACGTCGTCGACACCGTCACCTCCGCCTGCGAGAAGATCGGCGTCGCGTTCCAGCTGTCGGACGACATCCTCGACATCGACTCCGAGGCCGAGCAGTCCGGCAAGACCCCCGGCACCGACCTGCGCGAGGGCATCCGCACCCTCCCCGTGCACCACGTCCTCGCCGGCATCGGCTCCGGCCCGGACGACGCCCGCCTCCGCGACCTCCTCGTCCAGGACCTCACCGCCGACGACCTCCACGCCGAGGCTCTCGCCCTCCTGCGCGCCCACCCCGCCATGGACCGCGCCCGAGCCGACCTCCGCCGCTGGGCCGAGGACGCCCGCACGGAACTGCTCACCCTCCCCGACATCCCCGCGAGGGCCGCCTTCACCGGCCTCTGCGACTACGTGGTCAGCAGGACGGGCTGAAAGCAGTGCCCTCGGCGTCAGGCGCTAGAGCCTGACGCCGAGGGCACCGCGACGAACACCGCTATTCGACTCCTCGTGCCTTCATGGCGTGGAGGACCAGGTCGATGAGGACTTGTTTGCAGGAGTCCATGCTGCGGGCGTCGCAGAGCATCACCGGGACCTTGGGGCCCAGGTTGAGGGCGAGCTGGATCTCGTCCAGGTCGTACTGGCGGGAGCCTTCGAAGCAGTTGACCGCGACGATGAACGGGGTGTTGCGGCGCTCGAAGTAGTCGACCGAGGGGAAGCAGTCGGACAGGCGGCGGGTGTCGGCGAGGACGACGGCGCCGAGTGCGCCGATGGCGACCTCGTCCCACATGAACCAGAAGCGTTCCTGGCCGGGCGTGCCGAAGAGGTAGAGGACGTACTCGTCGCGCATGGTGATGCGGCCGAAGTCCATCGCGACGGTGGTGGTCTGCTTGCGCTCCACCCCGGAGATGTCGTCGACGCCGACGCTCTCGTCGGTGAGGAGCTCCTCGGTGCGCAGCGGCCTCGTCTCCGAGACCGTTCCCACCATGGTGGTCTTGCCGACGCCGAAGCCGCCCGCGATCACGATCTTGACTGCGGTGGGGAGCCGGCGGGCGCGTACGTCGCGCCTAGAGAGCACGGAGGCCATCGATCACCGCCTTGTAGAGCCTGATGTCGTGCATGTCCGCTTCCGGTTCGGGTTCCTGCATCGAGACGAACCCCTTGTCGAGCAGGTCGCCGAGCATCACCCGCACGGTCGCCACGGGCAGGTCGAGGTGGCCGGTGATCTCGGCCACCGACAGCACCGTCTGGCACAGCCTGAGGATCGCGAGGTGCTCGGGGCCGAGGCCGATCGTGCCCTCGGGTTCGGGGCCGACCGCCACCACGAGCGTGATGAGGTCGAACTTGCCGCGGGTCGGCTCGACGCGGCCGCTCGTCATGACGTAGGGCCGCACCATGGGGTGATGCTCGTGCTCGTCGAGCCAGCGGTCGGGCGCGGGCGGCTGCGCCGCCGGGTCGTCCGTCCAGTGGTCCTGTGGCGGGTCCTCTGGCGGCATCATGCGGGCCGGCCCTCCGCGGGGGTCTCGGTGCGCGACGGGGACGAGAGGTGGTGGCCCATGGCCGTCACGAGCATCGCCATCTCGTAGGCGATCAGGCCGACGTCGGCCTCCTCACCGGCCAGCACGGCGAGGCAGGCGCCCTTGCCCGCGACCGACACCAGCATGAACGCCGACTGCATCTCGATGATCGTCTGCCGGACGGGGCCGCCGCCGAAGCGCACCCCGGCCCCCTTGGCGAGGCTCTGGATCCCCGCGGCCACCGCCGCCAGGTGCTCGCCGTCGTCCTGGCTCATGCCCTCCGAGGAGGCCATGAGCAGGCCGTCCGCGGACAGCACGACCGCGCTGCGCGCGTGCGGCAACCGATGGACCAGGTCGTCCAGCAACCAGCCCAGATCGGATGAAGAACCCGCCTTCTGCATCACTGGCCTTCCTCGTCTTCCGCTCCGTCATTGCCGAGGGCACCGGCCGCCTCGGTCCGGCCGCGACGGGCGCCGCGCTGGTACGAACCCACGATCCGCTTGATCTCCTCGGGCGAGCGGCCGGCGTCCTGCGTCTCATCCGGTGGCCCGGCGGTGTCGTCGGAGCGCAGGGGCTCGGCGAGGTTCGCCTGTGGCACCCGGACGGGCAGGCCGGACGGGGTGGTGGGCTTATCGTCGGGCACGGGTCGCTGGTCCTCCGGCTCGTGGGGGTCGTGGCGCCCGCCGTCCCTGATGCCGGTGGGCGGGGAGGTCAGGTCGGCGTGGGCGCCGGCCGCCCGGCGTGCGGACGGGGACACCGGCGGAGCCGTGGTCGTCGTCCGCAGGCACATGGTGCGGAAGGGCATCAACCTTGTCCTCAACGAGTTCCGGAAAGACGGGCGGCCTGACCCGAGGGGCGCCGACTGCCGAGCCGCTGCTGTCGTGGCGTGAGCCGCGGTGGATCCGCCGCTTCACTCAGCGCAGTACTTTAGCAACGACACGCCCTCGAATGGCGCACTTTGTCGACAGGTGAAGAACGTCTTCCGGAGGCCCGCCGAATTGTGATCCTCGTTACAGACTATTGCCTGGCAGAGCGTCCGCCTGTAGGTGTCCGCGAGGTGTCGGCCAGATGAAGTGCCCCGAGAACCGCCGCCCGCACAATCGCCCTCGGATGGTAGAGGTCCTTGTCGTGCCAGAGCGCCGGAGCGGCAATCTCCGCCTCGTCCGGATCGGCGACGGCGCAGAGGAGGAATTCATAGCCCCGGGTGATAGATTCCTGCACTTCCGGCTGGACGGGGCCGGTCAGCGCGAGTGTTTGCAGGCTGTAGGCGGTCTCCTCGGCGGTGCCCGCCCACAGGCCCCACGAGCCGTCGTCGCGCTGCGCGGCCAGCAGCCCGTCGCGGGCGCGCGTCACGGTGTCCGCCGCAGCCTCACCGCCGTAGTCGTGCAGCGCGAGAGCACAGCACATCGTCGCGTAGTAGGGCGATGCGTGCCAGCGGTCGAGCCATCCGCCGTCCGCCCGCTGCCGCTCGCAGAGCAGCTCGATGATCTTCTGGACGGCGGCCGTGGCGCGTTCGGACCGCGCGCCGGCGCGCAGGTGCGCGCCGAGCGCGTCCAGGACGTGCGCGTTGGTCGTGACCGAGAGGGCCTGCTCTCCCGGCCAGGTGCAGAAATGCGTCTCCGTTTCGAACGCCCACAATGAGTCCGGGGTGCACGGGATGCCGAGCCGGCCGAGTGTGTAGAGCGTGACCGACGTCGTGTCGGCGTCCGCGGGAAGGCCGGCCGCGGCCGCGATGCCGGCCGGTCCGATGCAGGCCGCGAAGTCGTCCATTATCGGGCGCGGAACGGTGAGGTCAAGACCCGCGCGCGCCAGCCCGCCGAGCACCCATGACCGTTCGAAGATGGTGATTGGTATGCCGCACGGCGCCAGTCCGTGATGACCGTCGACGACCTTCTCGAGAAAGCGTTTCGCGCGAATGTGGGAATCGAGCGTGCTGTTCTCGTCCAGCCATGCCGCCGTCGCCGCCGCGGACGCCCCGACCGTGCCGGTGGCCTCCGGCGTGATCGCGGCGTGGCCGCGCGCGGCCGTCCCGAGGACCTCCAGGGCGTGCAGGACCTTCGTGGGCGGCCTCGCCCCCTCGTCGACGGCGGCCCGGACCATGGTCAGCCGGGTGCCGTCCACCCCGTCCGGCGCCCGGAGCCGTCCGTCGAACGCCGGACCGGGTGCGGTGGCGGGCCACTCGTCCAGCAGCCGGTTGATCGACACGATCAGCGAGGTGGTGATCAGGTCGAGGGCGGGCATGTCCGGAACGGCGGCGGCGTCGATGTCGGGCAGCAGCCGCGCCAGCCGGCGCAGGCCGCGCTCCGCCGCGTCGAGGAGCGCCGCACCGCCCGGTCCGGGCGTCGCGCCGCCCGCACTGAGCAGCGCCTCGACGGCGCTCAGCGTCGGCACGATCGCATACCCGCCGGGTCCGCCCCAGGCGCCGTCCTCGCGCTGCTCGGCGAGGAGGTAGTCCAGCCGCTTCTGATGTCCCCTGAGCCACGGGGCGAGCGTCACCAGCCGTCCCGTCTCGTACACCGACGGAGACACCCGCCCCCACGGGGTGGTCAGGAGCCCGCACACCAGGGCACGGGTCTCGGTGCGGAGGTCGATGGCCGGGACGGCCCGGCCCGCCTTCCCGCGCCGTCCACCGCCCTGCGACAGTGCTTCGTGCTGGTGAGCGGACCGTGCTCCGACATCGACGTGCATGCTCGACCTCGTGGGGAGAGTGGGGTGACGCGTGATGGTCCACGGGCGTGACGGGACGTCCCTGACTGGCCAGGCCAAGGAGAAGTATGCGCCTTATGGGCGAAAAATACCTTTCAGGGGAAGTATCACATGATCAATTTACGAAGACAAGGATTTGTTCGGTGGGAATTGAACTACTTCGCGCGTGACGTGTGTCACTTGGCAAGGGATGCGAAGGTGCGATAGAGCGCCACTAGGCGAAGGCATGGTTAACGCTCGGTGCAAGATCAAAAATTGAACGGAATCGAATACGATGTCGAATACCCGATGAAATGGCCTAGAGATTCGTTCCCGACGGCCTGAGCACCACGGGCCACGCCGGCCGGGTCGTCACCCGGAACTGCCCGTGCAGCGTCCGGAGACCGCACCGCACTCGGATCGGGTACGTCCCGTCCCGGGCGTCCCGCCGAACCCCCGCCGTGCCCGCCGCCCGGTCGCCGGTGCCGTCGAGCGAGACGCGTCCCGCGAACGCCGGGGACGTCGCCGAGCGCCCCCGCTGGCCGTCCGGACATCCGTGAACCGTCAGCTCGGCCCGCTGGCCGGGTCGCGCCAAGCCCGGGCGGACCACTACCTTGCCGTCGCCCAGCGCCGTGGCCTGGCCCGCCGCCGGGGCCACCAGACCCGCCGCCACGAGAACCACTCCCACGGCGGTGACGCTGAGAAGGCGCAACGAGACTCCTAGTACCGGGGGCTGTGACATCCGGCACTCTAGTGGGCTAGAGCGTTCTAATGCACGCCTTCCGGAGCCGCCTCCAGTACGGGATCGGCACGCCTGGATCGGCGCCCCGCGGCCAGGCCGTCCCAGGTGAGCGTCACCAGCGCGAGCCACACCAGGAGGAAGCCCGCCCACCGGCTCATAGGCATGGCCTCATGCTGAACGAGCAGGCCAATGAGGAACTGCAAGACGGGGGCCAGGTACTGGAGCATCCCGATCGCGCTCATGGGCAGCCGCGTCGCCGCCGTGTTGAACATCAT
The DNA here is from genome assembly GCF_900659635.1 of Actinomadura roseirufa. GTDB lineage: Bacteria > Actinomycetota > Actinomycetes > Streptosporangiales > Streptosporangiaceae > Spirillospora > Spirillospora roseirufa. The sequence goes on from NZ_CAACVB010000031.1 coordinate 14,908, forward strand.
CAGCGGGATCGCCGTCACGATGCCCGTCGTGGCCATCAGGACCGTGTGCCCCACCCCGTGGTGCCCGAAGTCCGCTTCCCCACGCCCCTGCAAGACCAGGGCGAACACGAGGGCCGGAAGGAACAGCACGGCCGTCTCGACGCCCAGGCTCTCCGCGGACGGCATGTCGGCGAACTTCTTGACAAGCCCGTAGGTACCGAAGGAGAACGCAAGGACCAGGGCGATCCACGGCAGCCGCCCATAGTCCGCGGTCAGCACCACGACCGCCGCCGTGCCCAGCCCCACCGCGGCCCACTGCCACGCACGCAGCCGCTCGCGGAAGATCAGTACGCCGAACAGCACGCTGATCAGCGGGTTGATGAAGTACCCGAGCGCGGCCTCGATCGTGTGCCCGGTGTTCACGGAGTAGATGTAGATGCCCCAGTTGACCGTGATGACCAGCGCCGCCAGCGACAGCAGCCCCAGCCGCCGCGGCCTCAGCGCCCGTATCCAGCCCCAGTTCCGCCGCACCGTGAGCAGCACGACCACCGCGACCAGCGACCACATGATCCGCTGAGCGAGGATCTCCATCGCGCCGGCGGGTTTGAGGAGGGGCCAGTACAGCGGGAACAACCCCCACAGGCCGTAGGCCCCCGCCCCGAACGCCATGCCACGATTCACGCCCCGCACGATATCAGGACGTAATCAGTCAAAACGATTCACGGTCATGACTGTGCGCGAGCTAACCTGAGAGACATGTTCGGCATAGCGAAGGCCCAGATGGTCACCCCGGAGAAGGCGCTCCCCGGCAGGGACGAGCCCATCCCGGTTCCGCCGCGCCACGAGGTCCTGGACGCCCCGCTCGCCCCGCCCTACGCGGACGGCGCCGAGATCGCCGAGTTCGCCCTCGGCTGCTTCTGGGGCGCCGAGCGCAAGTTCTGGGAGACCCCGGGCGTCCTCTCCACGTCCGTCGGCTACGAGGGCGGCCACACCCCGAACCCCACCTACGAAGAGGTCTGCAGCGGCCTCACCGGCCACACCGAGACCGTCCGCGTGGTCTACGACCCGTCCAAGGTCTCCTACGAGGAGCTCCTCCGCGTCTTCTGGGAGGCCCACGACCCCACCCAGGGCATGCGCCAGGGCAACGACGTCGGCACCCAGTACCGCTCGGCCGTCTTCTACCGCACCGACCTCCAGCGAAAGGCCGCCGAAGCCTCCCGCGACGCCTACCAGAAGGTCCTCACCGCCGCCGGCCACGGCGGCATCACCACCGACCTGACCCCGGCCACCGACTTCTACTTCGCCGAGCCGTACCACCAGCAGTACCTGCACAAGGTCCCCAACGGCTACTGCGGCCTAGGCGGCACCGGCCTCTCCTGCCCCATAGGAGTAGCCCCCGCCGAGTAGCGGCGACGCCCGCCGCCGTCGAGCACCGGCTAGAGCGGGACCTGCTCGAAAAGGCACTGCGGACCAACGAGCACGCGTCGGGACCGATCCCGCAGGTGCTGCGTGACGAGGCCGCAGGTCTCTTCCACGCCGTCAAGGCGGCGCCCGAGTTGCGGGAGGGCGCCGAATGAGCCGGGCCGGGCACGGGCGCATTCGTCCTCGACTGCGAGGGGTGGCCAAGGGGTGCCAGATCGACGCGGTCGTCGCTTCCCGACCGCGTCAGGTGCCCAAGCCCGTCGTCCTCCTGACCCTTGATGAGGGGGACATGGCCCCGTCCGGCCTCGCTCAGTAGAAAGTGCCACGAAGATGGAAAGATCTGGCTGGTACGGAGTCCGCTGCGTCTTCCGCTGGCTCAACGAGGATGAGCGGCTGTACGAAGAGAAGGTCACCGTCTGGCGTGCGTCCTCCTTCCAAGAGGCGATCGCCAAGGCCGAGAGCGAGGCCCGCGAGTACGCGAAGGCCACTCACGGGCAGTACTTGGACTTCGCTCAGGCGTACTTCATCGGCGCTGGTGGGCCCATAAGCGAGGGCTCAGAGGTCTTCTCCTTGATGCGTACGAGCGCCCTTGACCCAGGCGAGTACCTCACCAGGTACTTCGACACCGGACGCGAGCACCACGACCGGGACGAGGACAAAAGATGATGAGGGAAGTGGCCTCCGCTGAGTAGGAGATCCCTTTAGGGCATCCGGTGCCACTGGTGCCCTCCCGAAGGCGGACGGTGGCCTTCCGCTGCCCACGCGATGGACCTATGCTCGCGCGGCCTCCATCTGGATCCCCTCAAACCCGGTCTGGCGTGACTGATTTCGCGTATCGGTCTGTGCTTCCCGTCGGCTGACGGTCGGGGAAGCGCCGTCGTACCGTGGGGCCGTGGATGCTTATCCAGATGTCCCGATCGGTGAGCGGCTGGCGCGGCTTCGTCGGCGTCATGGCCTGTCGCAGGAGAGACTTGCGGAGCGTTCCGGGGTCAGTGTTGACGTCATCCGGAAGCTTGAACAGGGACGGCGGCGCTCCGCGCTCATGGCGACACTGACGGCCTTGGCGCGAGCACTCGACGTGGAAGTGTCGGTTTTGGTGGGCCAGCCGTCCACTGTCCGCAGCGACGACTCGACCAGTCTGGTCCTGGCGATCCGGGAGGCGCTGACCTCCCTTGACGACTTCCCCGGCCTTCCTTCCGACGTGCCGGAGGGAGAGTTGCCCAGCCTCGATGACCTTCGCCGTGCGCTGAGCCATGCCGAGCGGGTTCGGCTGCATGGCAGCTTCACGGAGTTGGGTCGCCTTTTGCCCGGCTTGATCGCTGAGACGCGAGCGGTGGCGCGCGGGTCCAGCGGTGATGATCAGGTGGAGGCGTTCGGCCTGCTGTCCGAGGCGTTCCAGATCGCGGCGACGATGATGACCGCGCTCGGCAAGGAAGATCTGGGCTACATCGGGTTGATGCGTGCGCAGGAGGCGGCGCGGGCCTCGGGGAACAAGCTCCTGGAGGCCATGAACTCGTCGTGGTTGTCGTGGGTGCTGCTCAAGCAGGGGCGGCTTGATGACGCGGCTCGGGCCGCCGTCGTCGCCGCTGACCGGATCGAACCCGATCTCGTTCGTGACCAGTCGTCCCGGGTCGCCGTGTGGGGCGTCCTCATGCTGCGCGCTGCGAGCGCGTCCGTACGCGGTCAGAAGGCCGACCGCGCCGACGAGTTCCTGTCACTCGCCCGGATGGCGGCATCACGAGTGGGCGCGGACCAGAGCATCTATGCGACCCCGTTCGGGCCGACGAACGCCGTGGTCGCCTCTGTCAACGCGGCCGTAGAACTGGGCGAGTACCGCAACGCACTGTCGCTGGCACGCGACCTCCCGGCGGAGGGCTGGGTGAGCCCGACGTGGAAGGCGCGATACAAGATCGATCTTGCGATCGCGCAGGCGGCGACGCGCAAGATCCCGGCCGCCGTCGACTCGCTACTTCAGGCGGAGGCCATAGCTCCCGACTGGATGCGCCACCACGCCCTGGCGCGCGATGTCGTCCGGGAAGTCGCTGAGCGTTCCAAGCGTCGCCACTCGCCCGTACAAGAGCTTGCCGGACGGCTTCACGTCGAAGTGTGACGCGGGTAGGACGCAGCGTCCTACCCGCGAGCGGTCGACTCAACGAAGAGGGCAAGGCGTCACTGTTCTGAACTGGACCGATTCCATAGCGTCACGGGTAAGCACTCCCGCTCCTCTGGGGGATCACCGTGACAGAGAATGGACCTAGCGAAACCGACGTACGCCGCGTACGCGTGTGGGTCCTGGCACAGGCGCTGAAGGCCCACGGCTACGTCGCTGAGGTGGCGGAGTCCGCGCCGGTGCTCGCAGTTTCCGGCACATCCGGCACGCCCATCAGTGTGAGCTGCGACCGCCGCCCCGAGTGCGGCGGTGGGCTGTGGTTCTTCCTGGACGGCGCCCCGATGGCTCCGGCGGATGACGCGCACATGCCTGAGACGATCGTCGCCTTCAAGGGCAAGCTTCTGGTCGGGGACGCATTCGGCTCGGCGGCGCGGCAGACGGATCCTGAGCGGCTGCGCGGGTACCTCACTGACCTTGATCGCGCGGTGTCGGCGCGGCCGGAGTTGGCGTGCGGGGTCGTGGTGCGGATGGACGGTAAGACGGTGCTGAACGTGATCCGGCTGGGGTCGCCGCGGCGCTTCGTGGAGATCACGGCCGTGGAGGCGTTCGGTGAGCCGTGGTTCGCCTGGGTCAAGGGTGGCCGGCTCATCGGGCCCGTGCACGACGCCGCGACCGTGGCGTACTCGATCTCGTGTGAGTTGAGCCCTTTGGGGCGCCCGTGATTCCGCTGGTGGAACTGGTGCGCATGGCCGTGATGCTGGTGGTGTTCGGGGGCGCGTGCGGGGTGGTCGGCGCGTCCATGGGAGCACTGGCGCCGGGTCGCCGTTTTCGCAGGCACAGGAGGGCAAGCCACGTCCGACGCCAGGACGCCCCCAGGCCGGTCCTGTCGGCCAGTCAGGTCATGCGCGGTCTCGCGGTGGCGTCGCCCGTGGGCGCGCCGATGGAGCAGGGCGGCGCGGGTGAGTGAGGTCGAGCGTGGGCGCGGGGGGACGGGTAAGGCGGCAGATCCCCCCGCGCCCGCTTCACCTGCCGAGCGTCTGGACGAGTTGGCGGCCCTGCTGGTGCGGAGGTTCTCCGGCGTCTATGCCACCCGTCCGGGCGGTGGGAGCGTGCTGTATCTGATCCGCTCGGGTGCCGGGCCCCGGTACGTCCTGTGGTCGCGGTGCCGTTCGGCTTATGTCTGGTACGGCGAACCCGACCACGGCGAGCGGATCGGCGCGACCGCCGAGCAGGCGGCGGAGGTGATCGGCGAGGCGCTGAACCTGCCTCGCGCATAGGCACAGCGCGAGCGGTCAAGATCGGCGTGACGCTGACAGACGCATCGAGCGACTGCACCTGAGGCCGTCGAGTCCGCGCAGGCTGACCTCGGCGTTGCCGGGTGGGTTCATCGCCCCCGGTGAGCCCTGGTGTTGGGGTCGTGCGTCCGTTGCGGGGCCACTCCGGGAGGCGACCCGGCAGGACGGGGGAGCGGACGCGACGAAGGGGCCCCGGGCTGACGACCCGGGGCCCTTCGCTCGCTCACCTGCACAGTCTCAGATCGAAGGGAGTCGGCCGGCGCCGCTTGCACCTTCCGGCCCAAGCGCCAACGACCTGGAGGCCGCTGCCCGGCTCGCCGCGCGGGGATGCCTCACCATGGTCCTGCGGTACGGGCGGACCCTCCACAGAGCCGGGGCGGTGCCCGCCAAGCGCGGACCCTGTAATGAAACCGGCCGACGCCGGCCGGTCGGGGCTAGCTTGCCTCCCTGGGCCGCTGGCGCTCGGTACGACTCGGTCGGCTTTCCCGTGGGGCCGTCCGGCGTGATGCCTGCTCGCCGTTGGCTCTGTGCAATGCGTGGGGGGTCCAGTAGCATCAGGCCATATCGGTCCTTACGGGGGTTTCCATGTTGCCGCTTCAGCCTCCCTATGTCGCCATTTACATCACCTCCACGCTCTCCGACGACCTCGACGGCTATGACGAGCTGAACGATGAGATGGTGAAGCTGTCCCAGGAGCAGCCCGGTTGCCTGGGGCGCGAGTCACTGCCCAGCGAAGGGGACGAGGAACGAGTCGTCATCTACTGGGCCGACGAGGAGTCCCTGAAGGCGTGGCGCCTGCACCCTGAGCACCAGGTCGCGATGCGCCTCGGCCGCGAGCGTTTCTACTCTTCGTACGACATCCGCGTTGCCAGGGTCGAACGTGAGTACGGGTTCAACCGCAGCGCGGCCGAATGAGAACGAACCAGTAGCGCCTGGTCCCCGTACATCGCACTACGGACGGTGACGGGCCCTGCGATTCTCTCTCACCCGCTGTTCGACCTGGGGGAGTATGCCGGCCCTGGTACGGGCGTCCCTGAAACGTTGGACGAGCTGGCAGACGCCTTGCGCCCTCTGCGGGTCCCTGAGGCTCAGATGATTCCGTTCCTGGTGCACACTTGCACCCAGAACCTTGCGTCTGAGGGGAGTCCCGTTGGGCCATGGTCTCCGCAGGACGCAGAGGTCGTCCTTGGGCGGGTGGTAGAGCTCCTGGGGCCAGAGGCGCAGTGGTGGACCAACGTCAGTTATCCCGCGTGGGCATGGGAGTACGGTGACTTCTCGGACGGTCAATCGTGGACCCCGGTAACCGGCCACGAGTTTGATCGGGCCGTCATCGGCGTGGGGGGTGAGGTCACCATCACGCTCCTGACCGTGTCCAATTCTTGAAGGTCGGCGGCCATCGGATGGCGAACGGACTGCGTCCTTAATTTCGTTGGCCTCCTCTGTGCGTACGGCGTACCCTTGAAGCGTGAAAAGGTATGAGAGTGACATTGAGGATGGGCTGACTCGCGGGACTCGGTATTTCATCAGCGTGCATGGAATTCGTGTCGCCTCGCTGCCGGTTGAGGATTATCGGACGACGTGGTTGGGCTTAGGTGTGCCTGCCGCTGAGATCGATCGTGTGGCGGCTTTCAGTGAGCGCTGGGGAGGGTTGGCGCTGCCGCCTTCGCCGTGTTACGACGGTGGTCCGCGCTGCTTCTCTCCCGATGTTCCTGAGACTGATGAGTCGGGGGGCTGGTGGTTCGAGGCGGGAGATCAGCGGAGCGCGGTGCCTTACGGTTTCTTCATCGGCCCGAACGATGAGTTCGGCATCTGTGGAGGAGATGACGAATGGGTGCCCCTTCACGGGACGGTGGAGGGGTGGGTGGAATCCCTCGCGCTGGCCCACCACGCCAGGCTGTGGGCCGAGAAGGTCACGAGGGTCAAGGGGGACGAGGTCCACTCGATCGATCTCGACGGTTTCGAGCCGGTGCCCGAGGTCGTCGGCTTGGCGGACACGTGGTGGAGAGGCAAGGATTCGCTCGTGGCGATCTACCAGGGAGAAGCCGAGTGCCTGGCCGCGCCGAAATGCCGGACCGCGCTCATCTTCAGCGGCCTGGACAAATGGGGCCTGCGCAGTTGACCCAAACGAAAATCAGTCAGAAATCGTGGTCGGTGGGCCGGTTCGCCGGTATGGCATGGGGTTAGTCATCGAGCGCGTCCGCGTCGTAGGGGCTTGTTCCCTGCTCCGGATCCCACACGGAGGCGAGCGGCATCAGGTCTTTGATGCGCACGCTCCTGATGCCCTCCGCAGTGGGCAGAATGACGCGGATATCGGGGTGATAGTCGATGAGAACCTGCCTGTCGCGGCCGCAGGGGCCGACCGGGCCGCGGCCGCCGTCGCCGACCGCGACGATCGTGGTCAGTTCGCGGGCGCCGGACGCGCGGGCGTGGCCGAGCGCGACGAGTTCGGCGCACGGACCGCCGGTGAAGTGAAAGAGGTTGATGCCCCCGTAGATCCGTCCGTCGGCGGCGCGCACCGCGGCGCCCATGGTGTGGACGCCGTCGTCCCCGTCGCCGTGCTCCTCGACGATCCGCCGCGCGTGCTCGATGAGCTCGCGGTCGGCGGCGGTCAGCTCATTGGACGGGAGACGCATCGGCGTAGCGTATCGGCCCCTCGGTGCTCCCTGGCGTTCGGTCAGTATGCGGACGCGAACACTACGTGGGTGCGGTGTCATGCTAGGTGCTCTCTCGAACGCGCCCGAAGGTTGTGCTCATAGCCGGCACGCCAGCTCGCGTTCTGGTGAACGCCGGTCCCGGACACATAGACCAGCGCGCTGACGTGCTCGGGACGCTCCAGCGCGTACATGAGGGCCAGTCGCAGGCCACGGTCTCAGGACGCAGATCACATCGCTCGCCGGCTTCTGGCCTTGTCGGTGGGGAAAGGGCGTGCGCTCTTTTAGGAGCGCTGGGGCTTGAGGTGCAGGGCGGTGACTCCGCACTCGAACTGGCGGCTTGCGACGAGGTGGAGCCGCTCGTAGGAACCGTTGTTGGGGAAGACGGGCATTCCGGAGCCGAGCGCGATCGGGTTGACGAACAGGTGGAGTTCGTCCACCAGGCCCCTGGTGATGAGATCCCGGACGAGGGTGCCGCCACCGGAGGTGATGATGTCGCCGCCAGGGCGGGCCTTCAGCTCGTTGATGGTCTCGGTGAGGTCGCCACCGGCGATGACGGTGTTCTTCCAGGGGGACTCGATGAGGCTCGTGGAGATGACGACCTTCGGCGTGTTGTTCATCATGTCGATGGCCTCCCGGGTCTCGTACTCGGGCTCGGCCGCCCAGTGGGGGATGAAGCCCTCGGCGAGCCTGCGGCCCAGGACGATGCAGTCGACGGGCTTCCACAGCGCCGCGACGTAGGCGTTGACGTCGTCGGTCCAGGGGAGGGTCATCCAGTCCATCTCGCCGTTGGGGCCGGCCATGTAGCCGTCGATGCTGATCTGGACCTGGAGCTTGAGCTTGCGCATGGGGTTCGTCCCTTCCCTTGGCTTATCGCCCGTTCTGTCGATGCCTCCATCCTGGCAACCGACAATCTAGATTGTCAAGACAAAAATAGTTGTCCGTGGCTCCGTGCAGGGCTCGTGTGCGGTGTCGCGGCTGCTAGAGGAGGCCCTGGTCCTTGGCGTAGAGGGCGGCTTGGGTCCGGTCGCGCAGGTTGAGGCGCTGCAGGATGCGGGAGATGTGGTTCTTGACGGTCCCCTCGCTCAGGTACAGGCGAGAGGCGATCTCCTTGTTGGTGGCGCCGGCCGCGATCAGTCTCAGGACGTCGGTCTCACGCGGGGTGAGGGTCCCCGGGCCGGGTAGTGCGGCGGCCAGGCGGCGGGCGATGGTGGAGTCGAGTTGCGTGACGCCGGAGTAGGCGAGCCGCACCGCCGCGGCGAGCTCCGCCGCGGGCAGGTTCTTCAACAGGTACCCGGACGCGCCCGCGCGCAGGGCCTGCACGACGTAATCGTCGTCGTCGAAGGTCGTGAGCATCACGACTCTGCAGGACGGGGTCCTGCGCCGGACTTCCGCGGTGGCCACGACGCCGTCCATGGCGGGCATGCGCACGTCCATCAGGATGACGTCGGCGGACGGGGCGGCGTCGACGGCCTCCGTCCCGTCGCGGGCCGTGCCGACCACGTCGATCCCCGGTTGCAGGCTGAGGAGCGAGGCGATTCCTTCGCGGACGAGTTCCTGGTCGTCCGCCACCAGCACCCGGATGTCGTTCACCAGGGCACCGTGACCGTGACCGTGGTGCCGTTGGACGCACTCGCGAGTTCGAAACGGCCGCCAAGGCGGCCGATGCGTTCTCGCATGCCGCGTATGCCGAACCCTTCCCGCATGTCGAATCCCGTGCCGTCGTCGGTGACGACGAGGCTTGCCCCGGAGTCCTCGTAGGACAGGGAGAGGCGGATCCGGCTGGCTCCCGAATGGCGGCAGGCGTTGGTCAACGCTTCCTGTGCGGCTCTGTAGACGGCGGTGAGCGCTGCTTGGGGCCGTTCCCCCTCGTCGCCGGTCACCTCAAGGGTCACGGAGAGGCGGTCGTCGTTCAGGCGGGCGATCAGCTCGGTCAGTGCGCTGGACAGACGGAACTGGTCTTGGCCGAGCGCGCGCACGGACTGCCGCACTTCGGTGAGTGCGCGGTCGGCTGACCAGCGGGCGTTGGACACCGCGTCCTGCGCGGCCTCGGGGTCGAGTTCGGCGAAGGCGGTCGCCTTCTCCAACTGGATGCCGATGGCGGTCAGGTGATGGCCCAGGCTGTCGTGGATTTCCCGGGCCAGACGGTTGCGCTCCTGAGCGGCGGACAGTTCCTCCACTTCACGCATGGCCCGCTCCAGCCGCAAGCGTGCTTCCCCTTCACGGACGGCGACGGCGGCCATGGTGACCGCGAGGACGATGCCCAGGGTGAACATCACCAGGTCGGAGATGTAAGCGGCGCGGACTTGCCAGTCCGGGACCCAGACGGTGTAGGCGCCCACGATCGCCATGACGCATCCGGCGCCGAGTGCGACGGCGGTGCGCCGTCCGAACGCGAAGTAGGCCGTGAAGGGAATGAGCACGAACAGCACACGCGAGACACCTGAGACGTCGAGCACGTTGACCGCCGCGTAGAGGGCCGTCCGGACCGCGAGGAGGGCCGCGGGCGGGATGCGCCGGTCGAGGGCCTCCACGCCCATCACCAGCAGGACACAGGCCGCGAATCCGGCCGTGCGCATCGAGGGGCCTGCGTCCACGACGGCGTAGTAGGCGCCGCCGAGCAGTACCGCGAGGCAGAGGAGGGGTGGCACCCAGGGCACGGGGCGCGTCGTGGCCATGCGCGCAGGTTACGTGGGAGGGCCCTGTGCAGGCTATGGACGTCGGATGGGTCTGGCCATAGGTCATGTGCCGTTCGGTCAGGGCGGGTCTGGCCGGTCCTCACTTACCGGTGGGAAGGGGTGCTTTCTACGTTGCGTGGTGTCTACCGAAGGAGTTCGACATGGCGTTGCGTACCACCGCGCTCGTACCGATCCTGCTTGCCTCGGTGCTGAGTCCCGCTGCTGCCGCCGACCCCGGATGCGGAGAACAGGGGCTTCGCGTACCGGGGGCGGAGCGATCCGTCGCGGCCTGCCTGTCCGACCTGACGACGGCCGGCACGGTTCCGAGCGGGCACACGGACCCCACGGACTGGGCTGGACTGGAGGCGCCTGGGACCGTCAACCCGTCCGGTGTGCCCGGGATCCAGCTCGACGGCTATTTCCCTGACACGTCCACCACCAACCCGACGCACGGGTGGAACCATGACGCGCAGTTCGTCATCCGGCTTCCCGACCGGTGGAACGGCGGGCTCGTGGTGAGCGGCCCACCCGGCCTACGCGAGCAGTACGCCAATGACCGGATCATCGGTGACCACGTCCTGGCCAAGGGCTACGCGTTCGCGGCCACGGACAAGGGCAATACCGGGGCCACTCTCTACAAGGACGGCCGAAGGCCGGGCGACGCGATCCAGGAGTGGCACACGCGCGTGGCACAGTTGACCGTCGCGGCCAAGCGCGTCGCGGCGCAGCGGTACGGCCGCGCGCCGCGCTACACCTACGCCGCCGGCCTTTCGGCAGGGGGCTACCTCGTCCGCACCCAGCTGGAGCGCTATCCACAGCTCTACACCGGTGGGGTCGACTGGAACGCCCTGACGTTCGCGCCGACGGGGACGAGCCTGTTGACCACGCTTCCCCCGGCGCTTCGCGCGTACCCCCGGTACAAGGCGGGCAAGGCGGGAGCACATGAGGAGATGCTCGCCGCCGGATACCCGGCAGGTTCGGAGCCGCTCTGGGACTACCACTACAAGAACCAGTGGGACTTCTTCCAGCGGGTCGTGCGTGAGGAACTCGACCCGTCCTACGACGGCGACGGCGAAGCCGGGACGCCCTTCTGCCCAGAGGGGACAGGCGCCGGATGCGACACCGACTACGACCTCCGGTCGCGCCCACGTGCGGTGCAGAAGGCGGTGAAGCGTGTCTCCCTCACGGGGCGTATCGGACGGCCGCTCATCAGCATCCAGGGCACGCTGGACGTGTTGACGCCGATCAGCAAGAACGGTGACGTGTACGACGAACTGGTGCGCCGGGCCGGGCGGGGATCGCTGCACCGCTACTACCGTGTGCCCGGCGGCAGCCACACGGACGGGCTCGCGGCCGCCTTCCCAGGACTCGTCCGGCCGATGCAGTCCGACTTCCTGACGGCGTTCGACAGGCTGGCCGCGTGGACGCAGTGGGGAACCCAGCCGCCGCAGTGACGCGAGGCCAGGTCAGGAAACGTCGGCGCCCTGTCGCACCAGATGGATGAGCCGGTCGATCTGATCGGGGTCCGCTCCGGCTAGGGCGATCCCGTTGGCCAGGGTCACGAGGTCCGCTTCGATGACATCGGGGCGGACCTCCCCGGCTTTCTGGGCACGTGTGAGAAGCGCGGACATGGTGCTGCGCATCGTGGTGTGCCACTCGTTGAACAGTGCGGTGCGTTCACCCTCGGGGATGGCCTGAGCCAGATCCCGTTTCGTTGCGATGTGGGCGATGAACGTGCGAATCCAGATGAAGAGCGCGTCGGCGGCGGGGTCCTTGGCGAGCAGGTCCCGCCCCTCGGCGGTGAGCGCCGTGACCTCGTCCGCGTAGACCGCGATGAGGAGTTCACGGCGGGTTGGGAAATGCCGGTACATCGTCGCGTTGCCGACACCCGCCCTCCGGGCGATCTCGTCGAGGGGGGCACTCGGCCCGCGCTCGCCGAAGACGGCCCTGGCGGCGGCCAGGAGGAGTTCGCGGTTGCGGCGCGCGTCGGCCCGGGGCATGGTTCTCCCGTCAGGCAACTGGGGATTTCCCCGGTTACTCTAGGCCGCCGCCGGACAGGCGGGCCACCTCCTCTTTTCGCTGAATGAAACGTCAGGCGGCGCGGCTGCGGAGGTAGGTGAGAACGGCGAGTACGCGCCGGTGCTTGTCCTCGGTCAGATGAAGGTCGAGCTTGGCGAGGATGTTGCCGACGTGCTTGCCGACGGTCACCTCCGCGACGACGAGCTGGCGGGCGATCGCCGCGTTCGAGTGGCCTTCGGCGATGAGGGCCAAGACCTCCAGTTCCCGCGCCGACAACCTTGAGAGCGGATCCTTGCTACGGCGCAAGAGCTGGCGGACGACCGTGGGATCCACGACCGTTCCCCCTTCGGTGACCTTCCGGAGAGCGGACACGAACTCCTCGACGTCCACCACGCGATCCTTCAGGAGATACCCGACCCGGACGCCTCCGTTGGAGTCGAGCAGGTCCGCCGCATAGCTCAGCTCCACATACTGGCTGAGCGCCACGACGGCCAGGTCCGGCCTGACCTTGCGCAGCTCCACGGCGGCGCGCAAGCCCTCGTCGCTGTAGTCCGGCGGCATCCGGATGTCGGTCACGACCAGGTCGGGAGAATGCTCGGCGACCGCCGCCCGGAGCGCGTCGGCGTCCTCGACCGCCGCCAACACCTCGAACCCGAACCTCGCCAGGAGTTCGGCGAGCCCGGCCCGGAGAAGCACGCCGTCCTCGGCGAGGACTACTCGGATGGTCGGCTGCACGGAAGCTCCACACGTAGGAGTGTCGGCCCTCCGGCCGGGCTGGACAGCAGCATTCTCCCGTCTATCACCGCCACCCTGTCGGCCAGACCGGTCAACCCGGTCCCGCGCGCCGGATCGGCGCCGCCGTGCCCGTCGTCCTCGATTTCCACCACGAGGACGTCGTCGTCCACGTGTGCGGACACCGACGCTCGCCCCGCACCGCTGTGCTTGGCCACGTTGGCCAGGGCCTCTGCCGCCACGAAGTAGGCGGTGCCCTCCTCATGCGCGGGCAGCCGTCCGGGCAGATCGGCGCGGACGTCCACCGCCACCGGGGAGCGGTCGGCCAGTTCGCCCAGTGCGGCGGCGAGACCGCGATCGGTGAGCACGCGCGGATGGATGCCGCGAATGAGTTCCCTCAGCTCGTCCATGAGGAGCTTGGCCTCCTCATGGGCGTTGGCCACGCTGCGTCCGGCCGCTGAGCCGGAGGGGAGGTCCATGCGCGCGAGACCGAGTTGCAGGGTGAGCCCGATGAGCCGCTGCTGCGCGCCGTCGTGCAGGTCGCGTTCGATGCGTCGGCGTTCCGCCTCGAACGCGTCCACCAGTCTCGCCCGGGAGCGCGCGACCTCGACCAGTTCCGCGCGTAGCCGTTCGCCGGACCCGTGTCCGAGCAGGGCACGTGCGACCGCTCCGTGGGCGCCTGCCAGGAGTGCCGCCAGGTAGGGGAGGGCACAGCAGAGCGCAAGGCCGGCCAGTGTGTAGGGGACGGCCTCACCGGGGTTGGAGACCTCCACCAGACCGAGCGCCACCGGGGACCCGTCCCGGGCCAGCAACGGGCTGAGCACGAGACCGATGTCCAGGAGGACGACCATCAGCAGAGCCCCGTACAGGATGGGCGCCACGGTCACCAGCAGGCAGGCGTACACCATCTCCCGCCATAGGGCGGCTTCGCCGTAGCGGACGCCCGACCACGCCCCATGTGAACGTGCTCCGTGTGAACGTGCTCCGTGTGAACGTGCTCCGTGTGAACGTGCAGAAGCGAGAGGACGGGTGTCGACCAAAGTCAGCCGTCGCCGTTCCACCTCGGCGAGGGGCGCGGCGATGAGCGGACCCAGCCCCGCCAAGAGCAAGGCGCCCAGCGCAACGAGCAGCAGTCGTGCGCTGACCGGATGCCGTGAAGACAGCGCGGCGGCCCACGGAAGTACGAACAACCCGAAGGGGACGGCGGCGGCGAGCGCCGGAATCGGAGTCGTCACCAGGTAGGCCGCGCCGCGCCACGGCCACGCCGTCACCAGAAAACGACGACGTCCGGCCGCCTCCAGGACGGAGTGCGGCGCGGAGACGGGCATGCGGCCAACGCTAGCCAAGAACGCGTAGCCGCACGGTATGCCTGGCCATACCTCTGAATGGTGGCCAGCCGTGATGCCACGACCACACCCCGCGTGATGTCGTGATGAGGCGGATCGAGCGAGGGGGCGAACGTGACCATCACAGCGGCGATCGCGGCGGAACTGCGCGACGTGACCCGGGAGTACGGGCTGGGGAACGCTCGGGTCCGTGCGCTCGACGGCGTCAGCCTGGCCTTTCCCGCCGGCTCCTGGACGGCCGTGATGGGCCCGTCCGGGTCGGGGAAGTCCACCCTGCTGCACTGCGCCGCCGGGCTCGACCGGGTGACCGGCGGCCGCGTCTTCCTCGCCGGGCGAGAGGTCACCGGCGCGCCCGACCGGGTCCTCACCGACCTGCGCCGCCGCACCATGGGGTTCGTCTTCCAGAACTTCAACCTGATCGGCTCGCTCACCGCCGAGCAGAACGTCGCCCTGCCGCTGAGGCTCGCGCGCACCCGCGTCGCCCGCGCCGACGTCCGCGCCGTGCTGGCCGCCGTCGGCCTCGGCGACCGGTTGCGGCACCGCCCGCGCGAGCTGTCCGGCGGCCAGCAGCAGCGCGTGGCCATCGCGCGGGCCATGGTCACCCGGCCCGCCGTCCTGTTCGCCGACGAACCGACCGGCGCGCTCGACTCGGCGTCCGCCCGCACCGTGCTCGCGCTGCTGCGCGAGATGGTCGACCGGGACGGGCAGAGCATCGCGATGGTCACCCACGACCCGGCCGCCGCGGCGTGGGCCGACGCCGTGGTGTTCCTGTCCGACGGGCGGCTCGTCGACCGGCTCGTCCGCCCCTCCGCCCGCGAGGTCGCCGAGCGGCTCGCGACACTGGAGGCGGCCCCGTGCTGACTCTCGCCCTGAGCACCTTCCGCGACCGCTGGCGGCTCTTCGCCGGCGCCATCGTCGCCGTCGCGCTCGGTGTCGCGATCGTCCAGTCCTCGCTGCTGGTGATGGTCGCCACCGACCGCGCCCCGATCCCGCCCGGCACCACGGGGCGGGCACGCGAGGAGCTCCAGGAGGGCTACGCGGGCGCCGCGACGCTGCTCGGCATGACGGTCCTGCTGTCCGCCTTCCTCACCGTCTTCATCGTCAGCTCCACCTTCGCCTTCACCGTGGCGCAGCGGCGCCGCGACCTCGCGCTGCTCCGGATCGTCGGCGGCGGCCGCCGCCAGCTCGTCCTGCTCCTGCTGGCCGAGGCCGTCCTGCTCGGCCTCCTCGGCGCCGCCCTCGGCGTCCTGGCCGGGCTGCCCGCGGCCTGGGCGCAGGCCCGGCTGCTGATCGCCCTCGGGTTCCTGCCCGGCGGTTTCGCCCCGGTCTGGGACTCCGGCGTCCTGGCGGCCTCGTTCTGCGTGGGCATCGGGGTGTCGCTCGCCGGGGTGCTCACCGCGGCCCGCCGGGCCGCGAGCGTCCGTCCGCTGGAGGCCCTGCGCGAGACCGGCGGCGCCGCCCGGGTGATGACCCCGGCGCGCTGGCTGTCCGGTCTGACCGCGCTCGCGCTCACGGTGTGGATGGTGACGCTCGCCCAGTCGGCCGAACTGCTCGGCGCGATGATGATGGCGCTCGGCATCTCCATCACCGGCGCGATCGCGCTCAGCGCCCTCAGCCCGCTCGCGGTGCCCCTCGCCGGCCGGGCCCTCGGCGTCCTCCTGAGGGCCGGGCCCCTCGGCGACCTGGCCCAGGCCAACCTCCGCGACGGTGTCCGGCGCAGCGCGTCCACCGCCGCCCCGCTCATCGTCCTGGTGGCCCTCCTGCTCGGCCTCAGCGGCACGCTCGGATCGCTCGCGCTGCTGACGGGCGAGGAACAACGCCGTCTCGTCGCCGGTGACCTGGTGGTGACCTCACCCGGCGCCGCGGCGGCCGACAAGGTCGCGACCATGCCGGGCGTGGCCGCCGCATCACCCGAACTGCCCGTCCCCATGAGCGTGACCGTCCGGCACCACGAGGAGGGCCGCTCCTGGCGCCGCACCCACTACGCGGGCATCATCGCGATCGACGCCGCGTCCTACCGGCGCACCCACCACCTGCGGTTGCGCGCGGGTTCGCTGGCCCGGCTCCACGGCCGCACGATCGCGCTCGGTCCCGGCATGGCCGGCGAGGGAATCCGGCTCGGCTCGACCGTCACCGCCGAGATCGGCGGCCACCGGGTCCGGCTGAAGGTCGTCGCCGCGCTCCGCGAAACACTGGAGAACTACTCGGAGACCTTCCTGGTCCCCCGCGACCTGATCCCGGCCGCCGCGCTGGCCGAGGCGAAGACCCACACCGTGGTGCAGATCGCGCCCGGGGCGAGCACCACCACCGTCCGCGCCGCCATCGGCGCCGCCCGGCTCGGCAAGGTCCAGACCATCGACCAGTGGGCCGACGACAGGATCGCCGTCCAGCAGCGCGGCAACATCGGCATCCTGGCCGTCCTGATGGGCATGGCCGGCGGCTACGCCGCGGTCGCGGTCATCAACGCCGTCCTCATCGCCGGCACCGAGCGCCGTGCGGAGTTCGCCACCGCCCGCGTCACCGGCCTGACCCGCCCCCAGGTCGTCCGCGCCGCCCTGATCGAGTCATGGGCGGTCACCTCCATCGGCCTGGTCCTCGGCTGTGCCGTGGCAGCCGGGGCCCTGTCCGGCATGCTCGCCGCCTCGCTCCACGCCACCGGCCGCCCCCTGGTCGCCGTCCCCTGGACGCTCCTCGCGGGCATCACGGTGACGGCCTACGCCGTCACCGGCATCACCAGCATCTGCGCCACCCTCGCCGCGACCAGACCACCCCCCGTCACCCTCCTCTCCTCCCACGACTAGCACCGGGCCCGGGCGCTGGGGCTTCTCCGGTGGATCATGCGTTGAGCCAGGGCAGGGCGGTGACAGCACGATCGCCGCCAGGAGGCGGGCAAGGCGGTGCAGTCGTTGATGTCGCCTGGCCTCAACACGATCGAAAGGGGAAGGCCACGCCCGTCGACCGCCAGGTGACCTGGGAGTACGGGCTGGGGAACGCCCGGGTCCTCGGCGCCGGCGTCATTTGACCTGATATTGACCCCGACAGAGGGTGACCGGCGGCGGCCCGAGATCGCTTGCAGTGTCCCGGCGACGCCTGCGGGAAGAGCGCGACCACGATCGGCGTGGGCCCCGACGCAATGGGAGCGTGGCAGGTCAGCCGGGTGTAAGCGGACCTGGCCAACCTTGGCTCATTCCTTACCTGGCAAGTGTTCCCCATGAACGCAGGCTACGTATCGTGACTCTATGGTCAATGTCACGACTCACCGGCAAATCACGGACATCGCGGCAAGGCTCTTCGGTGAACTCGGCTATGACGTGACATCGCTGCACATGATCGCTGAGGCCGCCGGGACTGATGCGTCAACTCTCCGCGAGGTCGCGGGCGACAAGCGCGGGCTGTACTTGGATGTCATGCGCCGGGCGTACGAGGTGGAGCAGGCCATGCTGGAATCGCTGGCCGAGAGCGGCGTCCGGGGACGGACGGCAGTCCACCAGATGGTCGACGGCTACCTGGACTTCTACCTGGCGCATCGGGAGAACCGCACTCTGTGGCTGCAGCGCTGGCTGTCGGACGCGGCGGACATCACCGAGATGGAAGACAGTTACCTGTGTCCCATGTTGCGTGTCGCCGTCGACATGATCACCGACGAGGTCCGGCCGGGAGTCGACCCCTACTACGTCATCGGGACCCTGATCTGGACCATTCTCGGGTACTTGGGCTCGGGAACGGCCAAGTGCCGCCCCGGCGCACCGGACAGTCTCGAAGACCCGGAGGCCGTTGAGAGCTTCCGCGCGCACCTGCACACGATGATGGACGGCCTGCTCATGCCGTGAGGGTCCTCCCGGCCTTCTGCTCAGCGGAGGTGCCATGGCGGTCCGAGAGCCTTTCGCGCCGGCTGCGGAGTGTCCGGGTCGCCCATCTCGTCCAGCGCGCGTCACCATGATCTCCTCTCATGACCGGGGAGGTGTTGATCGCATTTCCGGCCCACGGCGCTCGCCTGGGGGCCTGCTGTGTTGGTCGCATTCTCGGTTCGCGGGCTTGTCCGGTGGCTTGCTGTGTTGGCTGCGAGCCTGGCGGCGCCTCGCTCTGTGACCGGTCTTGTGCGAGCGCAGCATCGCTTCGCGATCTGGCTGGCGGGTCTCGCCTTCGGCATTGCCCTGCCGGCCAGGTAACGCGCTCGCGTGCGGGCTGAGGACCACTGCGGGACGGGCCCTAGGCGGGCTCTCACGGCCCGGAATTCCCGACCCGGTGCCGACGGTTGCCTTTGCCGCGCTCCGTCCTCGGGGTGCTGCTTTCCCCTGAGCAGGGGCGTGGTGGTGGGAGTGGTGTCTTGGGGAGCCGGGCCGGCGGGGGTGCGGACGGTCCAGGTGGGGCCGAACGGGGGATCGGTGGAGATCTGGGTGCGGGGCCAGTGGGGAAGCGGCTGTGGTCCGTCGGTTCCTTGCGCCGGGACGTGCGGTGAGCCGCTTGGGGGTGCGGGGCTTGGTGGTGGGTGGGGCGTCGGCCTGAGTGGATCGTGATGGCTTGGGTGGTGCGGGTGAGTCGGGGTGTGAGGCCGTCGGCGGTGGGGTGACCGGTGTCGGGAAAGCAAGTCGGGGCTCGTGCGAAGTGTCGGTGAAGCTGATGATGTCCCACTCTCAGGAGGCCGACCGTATGACGGAGACTCCGCATTGACCGCCGACGTGGACGAACTGACGACCGATGCCGTCCTCGCCGATCGGTTTCGGCGGGACCCCGAGGAGTTCCACGCGGTGTACGACCTGTACTACCGCGCCGTCCACCGGTACGTGGCGGGGCGGCTGGACGTGCAGGCGGCCGACGACCTGGCAGCCGAGACGTTTCTCGCCGCGTTCGGGCAGCGCCACCAGTTCGACCCGACACGCGGGGGGCTCCGGCCCTGGCTGTTCGGCATCGCCACCAACATGGTGGCCCGCCACCGGCGCAAGGAGGCGCAGCATTACCGCGCGCTGGCCCGCCGTCCGCCCGAGCGGGCGATCGACAGCCACGAGCACCGTGTCGTCACCTCGGTCGCCGCACAGCGCATGCAGCCGCAGCTCGCGCTCGCCCTGACCAGGCTCAACCGGGGCGAACGTGACGTGGTCCTGCTCATGGCGCTCGCGCAGCTCAGCCATGAGGAGATCGCCCAGGCGCTCGGCATTTCGTACGGAACGGTCGGTTCTCGGCTCAGCCGTGCCCGCAAGAAGCTCAGGTCCGTCCTAGACAAGGAGAAGTTCCGTGGATGAGTTCACCGAGATCGCCGCACTGCTCACCAAGCCGGAGCCGTCGCGGGAGGCGGTGAACGAGGGACGCCACCGGCTCCAGAACACCATGCTCAATCCCGCTTCGGTGCGCAGGCGCCCCACCGGCCGGCTGGCGAGTTACCTCGGACTGGCCATCGTCGCGCCGGCGGCCGCCGTCGCGATCGCGATCTCGTCGACCGGCACGTCCCCCGCGCACAGTCCCAACAGTCCCCCGGAGGCGCCGGCGACCGCGCGGCAGATCCTGATGGTGGCCGCGTCCACCGCGGAGAAGCTGCCGGACAAGGGGCGCTACTGGCACATCCGCCTTGAGGAGCGCCAGGGCCCCGGTGCCGCGCCGGAGGTCAGCGAGCGCTGGATCGAGCGCGACGGCCGGGTCTCGTTCAAGGGCAAGAAGTCCGGTGGCGAGCTCACTCGGCTCGGCGATCAGCGCTGGGGGCTGGGAGCGCTCGAGGTGAGCCTGCCGCAACTCCAGCGGCTCCCAGATCGGCCTGATCTCCTGAAGGCGTGGCTCACCGACAAGGTCGCGCATGCCGGCATCAGGACGAGCGCGGGCCCGCTCACCGCGGAGCAGCAGAAGCGGGAGGTGTTCCAGGGGCTGGTCTCCCTGATCAGCCTTGTGCCGACCACGTCGGCGACGCGCGCCGCGGCGTTCCGCGCCATCGCCTCGTACCCGGACGTCAAGAGCGTGGGGACGGTCGACGGCGGCCAGGGCCTGGAGTTCCCGTCCGAGAGCGGTGGCAAGGGCAAGCTGGTCGTCGACCCGGCGACCTCCCAGATTCGCGAGGCCAACATCCTCGTGTGGCTCGACGGCGCGGAGTGGATGACCTCCGGCTCCTACACGCCCACGGCCGGCTGGACCGACGCCCCGCCCCGATAACCCCCGACCGTCCTCGGGCCGCCGCTCGACAGAGGGCGGCGGCCCCGTTCGGCATGCCCTGAGGAGCCTCCCATCAAGAAGATCAAGAAGGCCGTGACGGCGCTCGGCATCGCCGGCCTCGTCCTGCCCCTGCCCCTGTCATCGGCCGCCGCGTCCCCGCCCGGCCCGCACCGTTCCCCGAGCTTCAAGTCCCCGAGCTTCAAGTCCCCGGACCTCAAGTCCCCGGACTTCAAGCGCGGCGTCGTGTTCACCGGCGACCGCGCCGTGCTCGGCCGGTCGTTCGGCAAGCCGCGAGCCGCCGCCGGCGACCACGTGATCAAGCTCGACCTGATCGACCGTTCGGGACGGGCCCCGGGGACGGCGGAGGCCCCCCGGGTGTACATCTGGCCGCTGGACGGCGGCGATCCGACGGGCGCCGACATCGTCGGCGGACACGGCGAAGAGAAGATCCCGACCGGCGACTACGCGATGTACGGCTACGTGAAGACCCATGAAACCGGCGGCGAGACCTCCATGACGCTGGTCTATCTGCCCAAGGTCCACGTGGACGGGACCACCTCGGTGGTCCTGGACGCCCGTGCGGCCAAGCCGATCCGCGCGAGCGTGGACCGCGCCGGCGCCCGCGCGAACAACACCGCCGTTCTCGTCAGCCAGAAGCTGGGCAACGCCGAGCAGCCGACGGCCATGGACCTGAGCGGCAAGAACCTCTACATCACGCCCGTGCCTCGGGGTCTCGGCGTCACCTTCCACGTGCAGTCCGTACTGACCCGCGGGGGTGCCGTGACCGGCAGCCCGTACGTGTTCAACCTCGCGTCCTCCGCCGAGGGGATCCCGTCCGATCCAGGCGTCCATGCTCGGGAGCGCGACCTGGCCGCGGTCCGAACCCGCCACAACAGCGAAGGGGGACCGGGCTGCGCCGCGGCACACGCGCTGGTGGACTTCGGTATCGGCGTGCAGGTGGGGCTCGCCTCCTCTCCCGGTGCCCTGCCCGTCACTCGGAGCGAGTACTTCTCGCCCGGGGTGGCCTGGGGCCTCCGCGAGGCCGTCAGCACCGCCGACTGCGCATTCACCGATTTCGACGTCAGCTACCGGGACGAACGATTTCCCCGTGCCGGCTCGTACTCCCGGCAATGGAACAATGCCCCGTTCGGGCCTGCCGGAGGTGTGCTCGACCTCAGCCGCGAGGGTGACGTCACCTTCGAAGCCCAGATGGCGGCCGCGGTGGACGTGCCCGTTTCGTGGGAGTCCCTGCGAGGAGACTCGATGCTGCGCGATGCCGAGGGCACCCTGGTGGGGGTGAGCGCCGTCCCGGGCGAGGGCACTTCGTGGCCGAGCCCTGCTCCGGGCAAGCACACGCTCACGGTCGACGCCGAACGCGCGGTGCCGTGGTCCGACCTGTCCACCCGGCAGCACGTCGTCTGGGATCTCGACATCAAGGGCAACGAGGTGATCAAACTGCCCGCCGTGCGCTACCGGACGTCCCTGGACGACGCCAACCGCGCCCGGCCGGGCTCGCGCCAGGAGGTCTCGCTCGTCCCCGAAGGGCTTCCGGCGGGTACCCGGCCGGTGTTCTCCGTCTCCTACGACGACGGCACGACGTGGCGGCGAGTGCCGGTGAGCGCGAGCGGGACCGCCTCGTTCACCAACCCGTCCTCCGGCCATGTGTCGCTGCGCACCCAGGTCCCGGGGGTGCTCGACCAGACGGTCATCCACGCCTACGGCGTTCGCTGACGACCACGATGCCCCGGGCCACGGCGAGGCGGACCGGGGCATCGCCGCGGCGGCGAAGCGGTACGGCGATCACCAGTCGCGGACGGCGATGAGTTTCTCGATGTCGGCGTCCTCGAAGCCGTAGGCGGAC
Source organism: Actinomadura roseirufa (assembly GCF_900659635.1). GTDB lineage: Bacteria > Actinomycetota > Actinomycetes > Streptosporangiales > Streptosporangiaceae > Spirillospora > Spirillospora roseirufa. Next base: position 37,136 of record NZ_CAACVB010000031.1, read on the forward strand.
GCGATGAACCAGAAGTCCTCGGCGATCTCCTCGCGCGCGACGGTCTCGATCTCGCTTCCGGCGGCGTCGAAATCCTCGTTCAGGGCATTGAACTCCTCCGTCGCCGCCTCGGTCAGGGTGTACAGCGACGTGAGGTCGGCCGGTCGCTCGCCCTCGATCCGCTCGCACAACCTGAGGAGGATCGCCTTCCCCTTGTCGACGACGTGATCGGGGTAGTACTCGTCCGCGTAGAGCAGCCGGAGGAACTCGCGACCCGCGACCCGCTCATTGGTGATCGGCACAGCGCCCCTTCCCCTCGTGGTTCGGTGACCGGCTTCTGATCCTGCACCCCGGGTCCGACATTGCCTAAGGTCGTCTCATGCCCAGAGCGCTGATCCTTGGGGGTACCGGACTGATCGGCGGTGCCGTGGCCCGGCGGCTGCTGGCCAACGGGTGGGAGGTGGACGTCAGCGGACGGAATCCCGTCCGTGTGCCGTCCGAGATCGCGGCGGCCGGGGGTCGTTTCGTCGCCGCGGACCGGGGCGACGACGCGCAACTCAGGGCCGCGCTGGGCGACGGTGCCGACCTGCTCGTTGACTGCGTCTGTTACACCGCCGCCCACGCCCGGCTCCTCCTGCCGCTCGCCGAGGACGCCGCCTCCACGGTGCTGATCTCCAGCAGGGCCGTGTACGTCGATGACGAGGGCAATCACTCCAACTCCGACGTCCCGCCCCGCTTCGACGGTCCCATCCGCGAGACGCGGCCGACCTTGGCCGCCGGTGACATGGACTACAGATCCCGAGAGGGCTACGGCCCCAACAAGGTCGCGGCCGAGCACGTCGCCCTGGACAGCGGCCTGCCCATCACCGTGATACGTCCCGCCCACGTCCACGGTGTGGGCGCGGCCCGTCCGAGGGAATGGGTGTTCGTCAAACGGGTTCTGGACGGGCGCGGCGCCGTGCTGCTCGCGCGCGGGGGCGCCGGGCTCGTCCACACCACGGCCGCGGCCAACATCGCTTCGCTGGTGGAGACGGTCGCCGCCCGGCCCGGCGCGCGCATCCTGAACTGCGCGGACCCCGACGCGCCGAGCGTGCTGGAGATCTCCCGGGTCGTCGCGCGGCACTTCGGGCACGCGTGGGAGGAGGTCCTTCTCGACGGCACGGTTCCGGACGGGCTGGGGCGGACCCCGTGGGACTCCCCGCATCCGGTCGTGCTGGACACCTCCGCCGCCGAGGAGCTCGGATATCGGCCCGCCGGGGACTACGCGACGACGGTCGCCGCCGAACTCGACTGGCTGTCCGAGGCGGCCCGGAGCGGAGACCAAGCGGGGATCCTGCCCAAAGCGGACGACCCGTACTTCAGCCGGTTCTTCGACTACGCGGCCGAGGACGCGTTCCTCGCCGGCCGCACCCGCTGAACGCGGCGGGCGGCGGCCGTCCGGGGTGTCCTCAGAGGCATGAACCCGGGACGGAGGGCTGGGCCATGCGTCCCTCGACGATGCGTTGAAGCAGCGTGCGGAGCTGCTCCTGTTCCGGTGGTGTCAGGTCGCTGAGGAGATCGTCCTCGATCTGGCCGACGGTTCGCGCGGAGGTGGCGAGGGCGCGGTGGCCGGCGGCGGTGACGGTGACGATGCGGGCGCGGCGGTCGTGCGGGTCCGGGTGCTTCTCGATCAGTTCGTGCCGTTCGAGATGGTCGAGGACGGGGATGAGCGTGCTCTTGTCGAGGCCGGCCTTGCGGGCGATGGCGAGCTGGGTGGGCGCCCCCTCGGAGATGGCGGCGAGGACGACGTGCTCGCGCACTCCGAGGCCGAGCCGCTCCAGTGCCTGCTGCTGGGTCTGCTTGGAGACGTGCGCGACGATGGACAGGAGCAGGACGAGGTTCTCGCGCAGCGGACGCTCCGGCACGGTGCTCCCCTTCCCTCCGCGACCATGGGCTGGACTCGGATGTTCTGACCTAAGACTATTCCTGCCCCCGTACCCGTGCGGGCGTCCTGGGGGAGACGGGCTGTGGCCGCGGCCCGATGAGGCGGTCGCGCGCGGAGGCCAGGCCGGTGATCGTCTGCGGGACGAGCAGGACGAGCAGGACGGCCAGGGCGGGCGTCCAGGAGCCGGTGGCGTCGTGCAGGGCGCCGACGGCGAGCGGGCCGATACCGGCGATCACGTAGCCGACGGACTGCGCCATCGTGGACAGGGCCGCGGCGTCCTGGCCGGTGCGGGTCCGCAAGGCGATCATGGTGAGCGCGAGGGGGAAGATCGCGCCCATGCCCAGGCCGAGCAGCGCGGCCCACAGGTAGGGCAGCGTGGTCGGCGCGACCAGGAGGCCCGTCAGCCCGACGACGGTGAAGCCCGTCAGCCCGGCGACCCATCGGCGCTGGTCGGGGCTGCGGCTGGCCAGCGCGGGCAGGACGAGCGTCACCGGGGTGGCGACGATGGTGGCGACCGACAGCAGTGCTCCGGCGGTGGAGGAGCTGATGCCCTGCGCGGTGTAGATGGCCGGAAGCCAGGCCAGCACGGTGTGGTAGGTCAGCGACAGCAGCCCCATGAAGACGGTGAACTCCCAGGCCCGCCGATCGCGCAGGAACCCCGCCACGCCGGTGCTCGGCGCGGGGCCGTCGCCGGCCGCGGGGCGGCCGGACTGAGGCAGCCACACCAGCAGCGCGAGGACGGCGGGGATCGTCCAGACGCCGATCGCGCCGCGCCATCCGAGCCCGAGGGCGTCGCCGAGGGGCACGGTCGTTCCGGCGGCGATGGCCGCGGCGCCCGCCAGGGACGTGGTGTACAGGCCGCTCATCAGGCCGATCCGGTCCGGGAAGTCGCGTTTGACCAGGGCGGGCAGCAGCACGTTGGCCACCGCGATGCCCACGGCGAGCACGCCCGTCCCGGCGAAGAGCGTCGTCTGGGCGGGCACCATCCGCAGCAGTGAGCCGGCGATGAACAGCAGCAGCGCGACGAGCAGCGCGCGTTCGACGCCGACGCGGCGGGTCAGCACGGGGGCCAGGGGAGCACCCAGGCCGAAGAGCAGCACCGGGAGGGCGTTGAGGACGTTCGCGCCGGCCGCCGACAGGCCGAGTCCGGCGTGCAGCTGATCCAGCACCGTCGCCACGCTCGCGATCGCCGGACGCAGGTTCGCGGCGATCAGTACCACTCCGGCGCCCAGCAGGATCGCCGAGCCCCGCCCTTTCTGGATGCTCTGGGACATGCCCGTCCTCCTTGTCTCGGGTCGTGCGGCCGGGCGCGGTCCCGCGAGCCCGCCCTGAGGGGGGCGCGGGACCGCGCCACGGGGACGCACGGCGGTGGGCTCAGGCGAAGAACGCCGACAGCAGTTCGACGACGGTCTCGGGCTGTTCCTCGGGGAGGTAGTGGCCGCTCTTCTCGACCTTCACCACCTGGACGTCGGGCCCCTTGCCGGGCAGGACGGCGGCCAGGTACGGGTAGTTGCTGTGGTCGCCTCCGAGCGCGAGGACGGGCACGGCCAGCGGCCCGTAGTCCTTCTCGTCCTCGATGTCCTGGATGAACGCCTTGTACCAGGCGCTGCCCGCGCGGACGGCGTCGGCGGTGGAGTAGGCCCGCGCGTAGATGTCGCGGTCCCGCTCACCGATCGTGGCGGGGTCCAGGAGCAGGTAGCCGAAGAGCCAGTCGATCAGGTCGCGTTCGCGGCCGGCGAGCAGCTTCTCCGACAGCCCGTGGACCTGGTTCATCGCGAACCACCACAGGTAGACGCGCGAGCCCGCGTGCAGGTCGCCGTCCACGTGCTGGTCGGGCTGCGGCAGCAGGGTGAGGTCGTGCAGCGTCTCGTCGGGGTGGTGGACGTCCAGCAGGGCCGCCTTCCGCACGGTCTCCGGATGGTTGGCCGCCATGGACTGGGCGACCATCGCGCCGATGTCGTGACCGGCGATGTACGCGCTCTCGTGGCCGAGGTGCCGCACCAGTTCGACGATGTCGCGGGCCATGGTCTTCTTGTCGTAGCCGCCGGCGGGCTTGGCCGAGCCGCCCATGCCGCGCAGGTCGACCGCGATCACCCGGTACTCCCGGGCCAGCCTCGGCATGATCCTGTTGAACTGCCACCACGTCTGCGGCCAGCCGCCCAGCAGCACCAGCGGCTCTCCCCGCCCGCCCTCGACATAGTGCAGGCGGGTCCCGTTGACCTCCGCGTGGCGGCTGGTGAAGCCGCCCTCCAGTGACCGGGCGAGCTCCGCGTCCGACATGACGTCCGTCATCATCACTCCATCTTCTCGACTCAGATCGTCTGAGATCAGAAGATATGGACTCAGTTGTTCTGATGTCAAATCATCTGAACTGAGTAGATGTGCGATGATGGCTCCGGCGCGGGCCACCGCGCCGGAACCCTCGTGGAGGCGTTGATCGATGACGGCGACCCCCGGCCCGTCGGCGAACGGTGCGGGCGATGAGCTCGATCCCGGTTGGTCCTACACCCTGGTGACCCCCGACGGCGTCATCAGCGACGCCATCGGGTGGATACTGCCGAGACTCCGGGATCACGGGTTCCGGGTATCGACCTTCGGCCTGGTGTCCCTGGACGCGAAGGTCATGTACGAGCTCTACACGGAGACCGAGTACGACCCGGATCAGCTGCGGGTGAAGCCCGGCCAGCCGAAGCTGCCGATCGCCATGTTCGAGGACCTGTACGCCCTGGCGCCCGCGTGCCTGCTGATGCTGCGGCATCCGGACGGCCGTGCCTGCCCGAAGATGGCCGACTGCAAGGGCGGCACCCGGCCCGAGTACGCCGCCCCCGGCAGCATCCGCGCCCAGGGCGAGAACGTCATCCTCAACTTCCTGCACTCGCCGGACGACCAGCCCTCGGCGCTCAGGGAGCTGCGTCTCCTCGTCGGAGCCGCCGAGACGAGGCGCCTCGTCGCGATGACCCGGTGCCAGGACGACGGCGTCAACGCCCTGGCCGGCGTGGACAGGCTCGATGCCTGCCTGCCCGCGTTCCACGGCCCGGACGCCATGTCGTTCCCGGCCATCGCGAACCGCGTCGGGAACCGCGTGCTCCAGCGTCTCGTCCCCATCGCGTTCGAGGCCGGAACCGCCCTGGATCGGCTCACCGCCGCCCACGCCGCCCTGGGTGATCAGCGGGCGGAGCTGGGATCCCTCGTGACGAGCCGGGAACGGCTCCAGGCGTCGCGGCGCCTCGGCGGGCGCATCGGGTCACATCTGTCGTCCGCCGCGGACTCGCTGGGCGAGCCGCTCATCGCGGACGGCGTGCGCGCTCTGACGGACCTCTACGAACTGGGCGGACCCCGGGATCTGGCCCCGGCCCTCGCCCTGGCCGGGCGCGGCGTCTACCTGGCCGCCGCTGAGAAGGCGGCCCTGGAGGCCCACCGCCACGCCTTCGTCTCCAACGAGTTCCTCGACGAGATCTACTCGGACGGCGCCGGATGAGCGCGGTGGCCGATGAAGGCGGCGAGGCCGCGCCGCGCGCCGGTGCCCGTCGGCGGACGCGGGAGCGGCCGGCCCGTTTCGAGCACGGTCAGTACGGCAGGAGGCGACCCGAGGGGGTCCGCAGGTCGGGCGGGCTCGGTTGACGTGGGGGCTTGGGGCGCTTGATGAGCTGCTGCCGTGCCATGGTGATCATCTCCCCCGCCGGACCGGGTGCTAACCCGCCGATCGAGCCGATGTGGCCTGCACTCCGTACGACGCGCCGGCCGCCCCGGAGGTTCGCCGAGCTTATGCGGCAACCTCTACAGGTTCGACCGATTTTCTGCGGTCGATCTTCGCGTTGGGTGTCCCGTCCGCTACCGGGAGTGCGTGGCCGAAGCCGGTCTCGGGAGTCGGGGGGACCGGTTCAGGAGGTGATGTCGCGGTTGCGGAACCGGCGGAACGCGAGGGCGAACAGGACGGCGGCGTAGGAGGTCGAGATGGCGGCGCCCTTGGCCATGCCCGTCCACTGGATCTGCGGCTGGAGGGCGTCCATCCACGAGTACATCCAGTGGGTGGGCAGGAAGTCGCGCCACGATCCGAGCGCGGTGACCGCGTCCAGGATGTTGCTGACGATGACCAGGCCGACGGCGCCGCCGACGGCGCCCAGCGGCGAGTCGGTGGTGACCGAGAGCAGGAACGCCAGCGCGGCCACGACGAGCTGCGCGACCAGCGAGTAGCCGACGATGATCGCCATCCGGCCGAGCGCGGTGCCGACCGGGACGGTGCCGCCGGTGGGCAGCTCGACATCGCCCCAGCCGAAGCCGACGACCCCGGCGACCAGCGACATCAGCGGCAGGCTGACGACGGCGACGACGGCGTACGACAGCGAGACGATCAGTTTCTGGCGCAGCAGCCGGGCGCGCGGGACGGGCGCGGCGAGCAGGTAGCGCAGCGACGACCAGCCGGCCTCGCTGGCGACGGTGTCGCCGCAGAACAGCGAGACCGCGACGACGAGCAGGAAGCCCGTCGAGACGAACAGGGCGAACAGCGCGAAGTTCAGCGCGCTCGCCGTGGCGACGTCGACCAGGCTGGGGACGCCGTCGGGCCCCGGATCGCCACCGATCTTGAACGCGCCGACCAGCACCCACGGCAGGACGAGCAGGATGCCGAACGCGATGAGGGTGCGCCGGCGGCGGAACTGGCGGACGGCCTCGACGCGCAGCGGCAGCGTCCGCCGGACGGTGTAGCCGGGCGCGGTGCCGTCGCCGGCCGGTGCCGTGGTCGTGCTCACGAGCCCTCCCCGATGATCTCCAGGAACGCGTCCTCCAGGCGGCGGCCGGAGCCGACGATCTCGCTGACCGGACCGGCGGCGACGCGCCGCCCGCCGGCCATGACGACGGCGTGCGTGCAGGTCTGCTCGACCTCGGCGAGCAGGTGGCTGGAGACGATGACGGTGCGCCCGGCCGCCGCGTACCGGACGAGCACCTCGCGCATCTCGCGGATCTGCGGCGGGTCGAGGCCGTTGGTGGGCTCGTCCAGCACGAGCAGGTCGGGCAGGCCGAGCATCGCCTGGGCGATCGCGAGGCGCTGCCGCATGCCCTGCGAGTAGGTGCGCACGGCCCGGTCCAGCGCGGTGCCCAGGTCGGCGATCTTCAGCGCCTCGTCCAGGTGGGCCTCGTCCGCGGGACGGCCGGTGGCCCGCCAGTACAGGTCGAGGTTGTCGCGGCCGGACAGGTGGGGGAGGAAGCCGGGGCCCTCGACGAACGACCCGAGCCGCGACAGGACCGGCGCGCCGGGGGTGACCCGCTGCCCGAAGATGCGGATCTCGCCGGAGTCGGGGTGGATGAGGCCCATGAGCATCCGCAGGGTGGTGGTCTTCCCCGCGCCGTTCGGGCCGAGCAGGCCGAGCACCTGGCCCTTCTCGACGCGCAGCGACAGGTCGGCGACCGCGAGGTGGCCGTTGCGGTACGCCTTGGTGAGCCCGGTGATCTCCAGCGGGACGTCGCTGAGGGCGGGCCGGCCGGCGGGCCGGCGGCGGCCGCGGGCGAGGATCACGGCGGCGAGGACGGCCGCCGCGACCGGCAGGCCCCACACCCAGCCGGGGACGGGCGCGGGCTCGGTCGCCAGGGCCGGGACGGTCGGGACGGTCAGCGGCGACACCGCCCGCACCGCGTACGAGGCGGGCTCGGCGGGCGTCGCGAAGCCCATGTCGGTGGTGGCGACGACGACGCGGAGCCGGTGGCCGCGGTCGAAGCGGTAGTCCATGGCGGGAAGCGTGACGGTGGCCTCGGTGCCGCCGGTGACGCGCACCGGCGCGGCGATCCGCCGGGCGGGGACGGCCTGCCCGGTGGGCGCGACGTCGTACAGCTTCGCGAACAGCGGCACGTCGCCCTTGCCGGACACGTGGATCCGGACGGTGGGCGCGCCGGTGAGGCGGAGGGGGCGCTCCAGCGGCGCGGTGTCGAACCGGGCGGCCTGGCCGGGCATGTCGACGGGCAGGCCGCCGCCGGGGACGCCGAGGTCGGCGAGGCCGCCGAGGGCGCCGAGACCGGGCAGCGCGGAGATCGAGGCGGGCGAGCCGCCGGCCGGGTTGAAGATCGTCTGCTCGTGGCCGTTCAGCGGGAGCGTCCGCCGGTCCGCGCCGAGGCCCGGGTAGACGCGGGCGGCGGCCTCCTCGACGACGACCTTCTGGGTGGAGGAGTCGAGCCCGCCCGCGCGGGTGACCGTGAACCCGTCCCCGGACGGCCCGCCGTGCCGCAGCCGGGCGTCGAAGAAGCCGCGGAGCAGGCCCCGGACGCGGGTGGTCTCGTTGTCGCCGCCGTCGTGGCCGCCCTGGAACCAGACCACCGAGACGGGGGCGCCGTTGCGGGTGATGGCGCGGGCGTTGGCGTCGGCCTGGTCGAGGGGGAACAGCGAGTCGGACTGCCCCTGGACCAGCAGGGTCGGCACCTTGATCCGGTCGGCGACCGACGCGGGGCTGGAGCGCCGGAGGGTGGCGACCGCCTCCGGCGTGGGACGGCCCGTCCGGGCGACCTCCTGGTACATGTCGCACAGGGACGGCAGGAAGCGTCCGCAGGCCGAGGAGCCCGCGCCGTCGGTGAAGAACAGGCCCGCCCACAGCTTCTTGAACACGCCCTTGCCGGGGCCCGCGCCGGAGGCGTTGGGGAACAGCGCGTCCGCGAGGTCGTTCCAGGTGATCTGGGGGGCGATCGCGTCGACGCGCCGGTCGTAGGCGGCGGTCATGAGGGCGATGGCGCCGCCGTAGGACTCGCCGGCCATGCCGACCCGCGGGTCGCCGGGCCCGTCGAGCAGGACCTCGGGACGCTTGGCGAGCCAGTCGATGAGCTGCCGCGTGTCCTTGACCTCGTAGTCGGGGGAGTTCAGCGCGATCTCGCCGGTGGAGTGCCCGAACCCGCGCGCCGACCAGGTGAGGACGGTGTACCCGGCGCGGGCGAACGCGCGCGCGTCGCCGGTCACGTCCCGCTTGTCGCCGCCGAAGCCGTGGCCGAGCATGAGGGCGGGGCCCTTGGCGCGGCCGACGGGCCGGTAGAGGGTGGCGTCGAGGGTGACGCGCTGGTCGTCCTTCGGGCCGTCCACCACGGTGATGCGCTCGTCGACGGTGCGGACGCGCGGCGCGCCGTCGGCCGACACGCCCCACGCGGCGCCGCCGCCCAGCAGCGCGACCGCGGCGCCCGCCGCCGTCCAGCGCGCGGCCCGGCCCGTCCTGCCCCACCGCGCCCGGAGCGCTCCGCCCACCCTCATGTCCAGCACCCTATGCGGGCCGGAACGGCGGCCGCTCCGTCCCCGGAGCCGATCCGCCCTGCGCCCGGCGCCGTATGCCGAGCCCGCCCGTACATCGCGTGGTGTACGGGGGTGTTCGCGGCGAGCGCGTCTCACGCCGGGCGCGATGTCGCGCTCAGCCGCCGGACGAGGCGTCGCCGGACGGGGGCGGGGCCAGGGCGGCGGTGAACATCGCGGTCAGGCGGCCGGTGAGGTCGGCCGGGTCGGCGGCGCGCAGGTCGGTCAGGTCGAGCAGGCGCCGGACGGGCCCGCCGCCCATGATGAGCGCCGAGGCGAGCAGCGCGCGGGCCCGCGCGTCCGGGCCGTCGAGCTGGGCGATCATCGGCTCGACGGCGACGTCCTCCAGGTAGCGCGAGAGGATCTGCTTGACCTCGGGATGGCCCGCGGACCGGTCGAGCATCCGCGTCATCGGGCTCTCCGGTTTCCGGCCGATCTGCCGGACGACGTGCTCGGCGAGCCGGCGGGGCAGCCCCGCGGCGTCGCCGGCGATGACGCCGCGCAGCACCGACTCGCCCTCCAGGATCTCGCCGAACAGGGCCGCCTTGGTACCGAAGTAGCGGTTGACCAGGGCCATGTTCGCCTCGGCCGCCGCCGCGATCATGCGGACGGTGACGCCGTCGTAGCCGTGCTCGCCGAACAGGTCGCGGGCGGCGTCCAGGATGCGGCGGCGGGTGGCCTCCCGGTCGCGCTTGCGCCGCTCGGCCGGGGCGCCCTCCGCCCGCGTGCCGGCGTCGGCCCGTGTCTCCATGTCCGTCCCATCGTCCCTGGCGCGCCCGCCGTCCGGGCGGCTCTCAGTATCCCCCGGGTTGCAAGTAAACAAGCGTCTACATACGATATGTGCAAAACACAGGTAATGACTCTTATGTGGGGGCATCGTGGCCGGAGTGAGCGCGGCGGTGGAGACGGCGGTGCCGGAGCAGGCGCCACCGCGCTACACCCATCGCCAGATCCTGGAGATCCTCGCCGGCCTGATGATGGCGATGCTCACCGCGATGATCTCCACGTCGGTGGTCAGCACGGCGCTGCCGACGATCGTCGGGGACCTCGGCGGCCAGGACCAGCTCTCCTGGGTCGCCAGCGCCTCGCTGCTGACCATGACGGCGTCCACGCCGCTGTGGGGCAAGCTGTCGGACATCTTCGGCCGCAAGCTGATGTTCCAGAGCGCGCTCCTGCTGTTCGTGGTCGCGTCCGTGGCGGCGGGGCTGTCGCAGAACATCGGCCAGCTGATCGCCGCCCGCGCGTTCCAGGGCCTCGGCGTCGGCGGGCTGTCCGCGCTGGCCCAGGTGATCCTCGGGGACGTGGTGGAGCCGCGGCAGCGCGGCCGCTACGCCGGCTTCATGGGCGCGGTGTTCGGCGTCGCGACCGTCGCCGGGCCGCTGCTCGGCGGGTTCATCGTGGACGCCGACGCGCTCGGCTGGCGCTGGTGCTTCTACGTGAGCATCCCGCTGGCGGTGGTCGCGTTCGCGGTCATCCAGCGCGTGCTGAAGCTGCCGAGGGTCCGCCGCGACACCCGCATCGACGTGCTCGGCGCGGTCACGATCACCGGTGCCGCGACGGCACTGATGCTGCTGCTGTCCATGGGCGGCCAGCAGTTCGGGTGGAACTCCCGGTGGACCTACCTCCTGCTCGGCGCCGCCGCGGCGCTGCTGGGCCTGTCGATCGTGGCCGAGCGGATCGCCCGGGACCCGATCCTGCCGCCGCGGCTGTTCCGCGACCGGACGTTCGTGCTGTCCGGGCTCACCTCGATCTGCGTCGGCATCGCCATGTTCGGCGGGATGATCTACATGCCGCAGTACCTGCAGGTCGTCAAGGGGATGAGCCCGACCGCCTCGGGGCTGATGACGCTGCCGATGGTCGTCGGCATGCTCATCACCTCCACCGCGTCCGGGCAGCTCGTCACCCGGACCGGCCGCTACAAGATCTTCCCGGTGTTCGGGCTGGTGTTCATCGGCGCCGCGATGTTCCTGCTGTCGCGGCTGCACGTCGGCTCGTCCGGGTGGCTCATCGGCGCGGACGTGGCCGTCCTCGGCGTCGGGCTCGGGCTGACTCTGCAGATCCTCATCCTCGCCGCGCAGAACGCCGCCGCGGCCGCCGACCTCGCCGCCACGACGTCCGGCGTCTCGTTCTTCCGCAACCTCGGCGGCGCGATGGGCGTCGCCGCGTTCGGCGCGATCCTCAGCAACCGGCTGGGCGGCGAGCTGGCCGCGGGGCTGCGCGCCGCGCACGTCACGGCACCGCCCGGCGGCGGTGAGCTGGGCTCGCCCGCGCAGATCCAGGCGCTGCCCGAGCCGTTCAAGCACATCGTGCTGACGGCGTTCACGAACTCGCTGGAGAGCGTGTTCATCGTCGGCGTCCCGGTGGCCGTGCTCGGCCTCCTCGCGGTGCTGGGGCTCAAGGAACTGCCGCTGCGCGGCTCCGCGCCGGCCGGGCGCCCCGGGGCCAACGGCGGCGCGGAACCCGCTTCGCCGTCCGGCGGGGTGGTGGGACGGCACGCGCGCGGTTACGATCGGCAGCCCGTCCCGGTGCCGGAGCTCGTCCCCGTCGCCGCCGCCTCCGGTCACGACGAGATGGTCATCGCGATGAACGAGATGTCCCCCCACGGGACGCAGCCCCCCGGCCAGGCCCCGGCAGGGCTCGGCGGCACGGCGGTACCCGCCGTGGACGCTGTGGAACGCTCCGAACACGGCCCGGCGCGGCGCCCCTCCGGCGGGCGGCCCGCGGGCGTCCCCGTCCGGGGCGTGGTCCGCGCCGGGGACGGCGCGCCCATCCCGGCCGCCGCGCTGACCCTGATCGGGGCGGACGGGCACCAGCTCGCCCGCGCCGTCACCCAGGACGACGGCCGGTACGCGCTGCCGACCCCCGGCCCCGGCACGTACGTGCTGATCGCCGCGACCGGCGGGCACGAGCCGCTGGCCGCGACGCTGGCCGTCGGCGACGACCCGGTGGACTTCGACCCGACGCTGACGGGCAACGGCGGTCTCACGGGAACGGTCCGCAGCGCCGACGGCAGCCCGATCGCGGGCGCGATGGTGGTCGTCACCGACGTCCACGGCGACGTCGTCGGCACCGGCCGCACCGGCGCCGACGGGCGCTACGCGTTCATGGACGTGGTGTCCGGCGGGTACACGCTCGCGGTCAGCGCCGCCGCGCACCGCCCGGTGGCGCTGCCGGTGGAGGTCGGGAGCGGCGGGCAGAGCCGCCTGGACGTGGAGATGCCGCCGGGCGCCCGGGTGCGCGGTACCGTCCGGACCGAGGCGGGCGAGCCCATCGAGGACGCCCGTGTCATCCTCATGGACGCGGCCGGCGTCGTCGTCGCGATGGCGACCACCGGCCCGGACGGCGAGTACGCGTTCACCGACCTGCTCGGCGGGCAGTACACGGTGATCGCCTCCGGCTATCCGCCGGTGGCCACCGCGCTGTCGCTGACGGGCGGCCGCGAGGACGGCCACGACCTGAAGCTCGGCCACCCGGACGAATGACGGGCGGGGCCGGGACCACACGAGTACGAACCTGGAGTGCGGGTCGTTGATGGATGAGAGTCAGGGTCTGCGCGGCACCGTGCGGACGAAGGACGGCTGGCCCGTGCCGAACGCCATCGTCACGGTCACGGACCTGGCGGGACGGCAGGTCGCGCGGGAGCGGACCGGCGACGACGGCGTGCTGGCGGGCGGCCCGCTGCCCGCCGGGACCTACACCGCGATCGTGACGGCGGCCGGCCACCGGCCCGACGCCGCGACGCTGGTCGTGCACGGCTCGGGCGCCGCCGACCTCGGGACGCGGGCGCTGGAGCGGGCCGGCGGCACCGCGCTGCCGCCGCCCGGCCCGTGGACGATCGACCCGGTGCACTCCAGCGTCGGCGCCGTCGCCCGGCACCTCGGCCTGACGAGCGTCCGCGGCCGGTTCGCCGCGTTCGAGGGGCGCGTGGAGGTCGCCGAGCCGGTGGAGGCGTCCCGGGTCACCGCGCGGATCGAGGCCGCGTCCATCGACACCGGCACCAAGATGCGCGACGACCACCTGCGCTCGGCCGATTTCCTGAGCGCCGACGAGCACCCCGTCATCACCTACGAGGGCGACGGGCTGACCGCCGCCGGGCCCGACCGATGGACGGTCCACGGCGACCTCACCCTCAACGGGGTCACCCAGCGCGTCGACCTGGACATGACCTACCTCGGGACCAGCGCCGACCCGTGGGGCGGCATGCGGACCGCGTTCCGCGCGACGGCGGAACTGCGCCGAAGCGACTTCGGGATCCGCTTCAACCAGATCATGGAGGCGGGCGTCGCGCTGGTCGGCGAGAGCCTCAGGGTGGAGCTGGAGATCCAGGCCGTGCGGGGCACGGAGCTCCCGTCGGCCTGACGCGGGACGCGGCGCGCCGCCGCGGGGTCAGCGGCCCTTGAGCTCGCGGACGAGCCGGTCGGCGGCGGCGCGGTCGGGCGGCCCGGTCACGACGATCTTGCCGTCCGTCACCGCCATGTCCACCCGGGGCAGCGTGACCAGCCGGTCGCGGACGACGAACGCCAGGTCGCGGCCCACCATCGCGCGGGTCAGGTCGGCGAAGGCGCGCCGGTCCACCGGCCGGAGCGTGACCGCCACGTCGTATCGGGCGGGCGCCGTCCGGGACCGCTGGACGCGCAGGTCGGCGACCTTGTGGATCGCGATGCCCTGGGTCAGCCGGTAGCAGGCCGGCCCGGTGGCCGCCTGGCCGGTGATGCCCTGCGTCCCGGCCGGGCACTGCCCCGGCGTGATCTGCGCGACGGGGTAGACGTGCAGCGGCGCCGCCAGCGTCACCGGCCGGGTGCGCATCGACGCGGCGATCATCCCGCCGGTCACCACCACCGCGGCGATCAGCAGCCCCAGCGTCATGACCATGATGAGCAGCGCCGAGCGGTGCTGGTCGGCGGCCCGCTCCCGGCGCACCGCCCCGGCCGCCCGGTCGCGCCGCTGCGCCGCGCGGGCGCGCTTGGCCTCCG
>NZ_CAACVB010000032.1 GCF_900659635.1 Actinomadura roseirufa
TCCGAGCTGGGCAAGCTGCCGGTCATCGGCACCGGCAAGGCCGCCCAGGCGCTCCGCTACGCGATGACCAAGATCGGCCGTCCGTACGTGTGGGGCGCCCCGGGCCACCCGGCGCAGGGCGGGAACCGGCCGCACCGCGGCTCGTCGCTGAACGGGGCCGACCGGGAGGACCCGCTGTTCACCGGTCCCTGACCGGGCGGCGCGGGCGGGACGGCCGCGGCGCGGCTCAGGTCCCGAAGGTCGCCGGGTCGATCTCGATCCAGATCTGCTCGGCGCGGCCCAGCAGCCGCCCGTCCTCCCCGTACAGGGCCGTCGCGGCGTGCATCTTGCGGTCCTCTCTGCTGCGCGCCAGCCCCATCACCACGCACCGCTCGCCCGCCTCGGGGACCCCGGCGACCTGCGCGGTCATCGTGCCGAGGACGGCGGGACGGCCCGCCACGTCGAACGACCAGCCGCCGGGGCAGTCCAGCGCCGCCCACACCAGCTCGCGCGAAGGCGCCTCGGCGGGCACCCAGGGAGCGGCCACGACGCCTTCGGTGCCGGCCTCCTCCGCCACCGGTCCCGGTGCCAGCCGGAGCCCGTCGCCGGGCTCGCGCTCCGGACCGCACACGAAGCAGCGCGGGAACGGGTGGTTCTCGATGGCCCGGAACTTCTCCGCCGCCTCCTGCGCCCGCTCGAACGGCACCGGCGGGACGGGCGGCACCACGATCGCCCCGGCCAACGCCTCGGCGATCAGCCGCTCCCCGTCCCACAGCCGCACGCTGTGCCCGCGCTCGTCCTCCGCCGTGACGGTGAGCTCGGTCTCCAGCGGCGGCGGCCGCCGCAGCGTCACCGTCACCGTGTCGATCGCCACGCGTTCCGCCAGCAGCCCCGCCACGTAACCGCCGTTGCCCGAGCCGTCCGGCCCGTGAAACCGCCGCTCAATGATCATTTAGGTTCCCCCGTGCTCACATGCACCGATCAAAACGGCACCGATCATAATGATTCGGTCTGACGGTCCGGCCGCCGCCCCGGTTCCGGGGCCGCCCGGCGTTTCCCCGGTCTTTCCCCGGCCTTTCCCCACCGTGTTCCCGGCATGCGGATCGGCGTGCCCGGTCGGGTCGGCACTATGAAGGCGGCACGCTCAGGGGACGGGCCGGCGCGCGCGGGCCGGGGGAGTGCGGATCAGACCGCGCGGGACGGCTGGGGACGTCCCGGCCGGGTGGTGAAGAAGACCGACAGCGAGCCCTTCAGCCGGGCGCGCACGGTGTCCTCGTCGACGGCGCCGCCGGCGGGGACGGGCGTGCGCTCCAGCGCGCGGGCGATCAGCAGCTCGATGTTGCGGTCGGCGACCAGCACCGAGCACGTGTCGCACGCGTACCACGGGTAGAGCATGTTGAGGACGGCCACCGCGGTGTCGTCGTCCGACAGCTGCGTGGTGTCGAGCTCGACCTCGAACATGTCGGTGTCCTCGGGGTCGAGCGTGGGGTAGTAGAGCCAGCTCGGCCCCGGCACGGCGCAGAAGTCGCACGCCTGGTCATGCGGGGCGGGCGCCCCCACCGCCAGCTCGAGCTCGTGGTCCCACGGCTCCACCCGCCGGTTGTGGCGGTAGCCGATCCCGTCGAGCGAGCCCTCGCGGTTGTGCGTGACGTCGTGCACCTCGCCGCCGCAGCGGGCGCACATGAAGCCGATGTCCTCCATGTCCCTCCCCGGATCGCTGAGGCACCGGCTCTCACAGTATCCGCCCGGGCGCCCGGCACGTACCAGGTGCCACGGCTCATCGGGTACCTTGAAGATCCTCTCTGGCGCCCTCGCCCCGGTGATCCCGGTCGTCCGCGTCTCCGCGTGCCGCCCACCCGCGCGTCCCCGCCCGCGTGTCCCGTACCGTTTCCTCACCCACCGTGTCCGGGATGGTCACGCGGCGTCCTTCTTCGCCCGCGTCCGTGTCCCGTCTCGGCGGCCCGCCCGCCGCGTCCCTCTGGGGAGGTCCCGTTGCCCCGCGTGCCCGACCGTCCCGGCGTCGTCCTGAACGCCGACAAGATCGACCTCGTCCGCGAGCGGCGGCCGCTGCTCGACGGGGTCACCATGACCGTGCTCCGGGGCGAGCACTGGGCCCTGATCGGGCCGAACGGCGCAGGCAAGAGCACCCTGCTCGGCATCCTCGGCGCCTACACCCACCCCACCCGCGGTTCGGCGGAGATCCTCGGCCGCACGCTCGGCCGGGTGGACGTCCAGGAACTGCGCAGGCTGATCGGCCAGGTGAACCCCCGGCACCCGCTGGAGTCGGCGCGGACCGTCCGGGAGATCGTCCTCACCGGGGTGACCGGCACGATCGAGCTCGTCCCGCGCTGGACCCCGACCGCGGAGGAGCTGCGTCGTGCCGATGCGCTGATCGCGCTGCTGGGCCTGGAGCGCCGAGCCGAGGCCCGCTGGCCGCACCTGTCGCAGGGCGAGCGCGGCCGGGCGCTGATCGCCCGCGCCCTGATGCCCGATCCGCCGCTGCTGCTGCTCGACGAGCCCGCCACCGGCCTGGACGTCGCCGCCCGGGAACGGCTGCTGGCGAGCATCGACCAGCTCCGCGCCGACCGGCCCGAGCTGACGACCGTGCTGGTCACGCATCACCTGGAGGAACTTCCCACCAGCACCAGCCACGCCCTGCTGCTGCGGGAGGGCCGGGTGCTCGCCTCCGGCCCCGCCGCGGACGTGCTCACCACCGAGCGGGTCAGCGCCTGCTTCGACCATCCGATCACCATCACCCGGAACAACGGCCGCTGGGCGGCGACCGCGGGCCCGGCGTAGCGGCCGGGCCTCAGTCCGCCTCGACGCGGTGGGCCGCCAGCCGCGCCAGGACCGCCTGGTTGGCCTCCCACCCGTCCGGGAACTTCACGGGCACGCCGAGGTGCACCGGCTCGGTGGACGGATGGGCGTCCAGCAGCTCCGGGATGCCGGCCCGCGCCACCACCACGCACGCGTGCCGGTGCCGCGACGTCAGGACGCAAAGCCGACCCGACTCCAGGTGGAACGCCGTGGCGTCCCGGCGCCCCGAAAGCGGATGCAGGACGACCGTCACGTCGTACTCGCGGCCCTGGAGCCGGTTGGCGGTGTCGACCGTGATCCCCTCGCCGTGCGGGCCGAGCGCCGCGCGGATCGCGGTGACCTGGTCGCGGTGCGCGGCGCCGATCGCGACCCGGTCCGCGCCGACCGGCGCGGAGCCGTGCTCGGAGTGCGCGACGGGCCCGCGCTGCAGCAGCCGCACGGCGAGCGCCGCCGTGGCGCGCACGGCCTCGGCGTCGGTGCGCAGCGTGTGCCGGGCGGGCAGCTCGTACAGCGCCCACCCGGACGCCGCGGCCTCCTCCAGCGCGAGGTCGTAGGTCGTGCCCATGCCGCGCGCGCCGTACTCCAGCCGCCGCTCGCCCTCGCGGGTCCCGGCGCGGAAACCCGTGAAGGGGTAGAACGCCTCCGACACCAGCGGCGCGGCCGAGGCGGGCAGCCGCCACGACACCGGCAGCCGGTGGACGGGCAGCTCGGGGTTGTGCGCGAGCAGCACCGACACCGCGCTGCGCATCGGATCCCACGACAGGCCCGTCCAACGCTCGACCTCGACGGTGGAGAACGGGTCCAGCTGCCCGGGATCGCCCACGAACAGCGCCCGCTCGAACCGCCCCGCGATCCGCAGCAGCATGTCCGAGCGCATCTGGTACGCCTCGTCCACGATCGCCCACGGCCACGACCCACCGGCCAGCGTCGCCCACTTCGCCGCCGTCGCGATCACGACGGTCCGCTCGGCCAGGTCGTCGGCCTTCTGCGCGACGCGCACCGACGGGCGCGCGAGGACGCGCTCGGACGGCGCGTACCCCGAGGCCGACAGCCGGCCGAGCGCAACGTCCGGGTGCTTGTCCGCGATGCGCTCGATGAGGTCGTCGACCTGCTCGTTCGTCTGCGCCACGATCATGAGCCGCTCGCCCGCGGCGGCCAGGTGCGCGGCGGCGCGCACCACCAGCGTCGACTTGCCCGCGCCCGGCGGGGAGTCGACGACCACGCCCCGGTGGGATCCGGCGAGGTCGGCCAGCACGTCCTCGACGACCCGCGTCGCGGCCGCGGACGGGTCGGCGCCGTCGTCCACCTGCGCGGCCGGGCGGCGTTCGGTCATGACCATTCCTCTTCGGCGTCCTCGTCGGTCGGCACGTACTCCTCGGGCGGCCCGCCGTGCGTCCACGGCGTGTCCTCGCGGTCGGGGAACTTCGCGGCCCCGAACGAGCCCTCCGACAGCGAGGTGAAGCACACCCGCTCACCGGGGCGCGGCACGCTCCCCGGCTCGGCGGTGAGCTTGCGGCCCATCCCGCCGGTCAGCTCCAGCAGCACGCTCCCGGCGGCCAGTTCCACGATCTTTCCCTTGAGCGCGGGCCGCGCGGCGTTGCACACGGTCGTCCCCACGTCCAGCCGCACCGGGTCGGCGGTGCCCACCCGCAGGTGCGGGCGCAGCTTGGGGCGCTTGCCCGTCTCGTCGAGCCGGTCCGGCTCGCAGTCGGTGACGACGCCGCCGAACGCCTGCCCGGCCAGCCGGTACTCGGCCATGACCAGCGGGTCGTCGAACGCGCGCTGCGCGTCGTAGGCGTCCTGCGCGCGCTCCAGGTCGTGGAGCCGCCGCGCGGCCCGCACGGGCGGGTCGCGGCGCGCCTGGGGATACGCCTCGCCGAACGTCTGGTGGTAGTAGGTGAAGGCGTCCCGGTCCCGCTCCCAGCGTCCCGGCACGCTCGCGCCCTCCGGCAGCGCGCGCAGCAGGCCCACCGCCCGCCACATCAGCTCCCACGTCGGCTCGAGCTGCCCCGCGATGGCGCCGCGCAGCCTCTCCTCCGCGCGGTGGTCGCCGCCCGACCGGTCGTAGGCGGCGATCGCCGGGGCGAGGACCTCGTTGTCGAAGGTGGGGTCGGTCGCGGGCCCGGCGGGCGGGCAGGTCACGGGGTCCTCCGCGCGAGCCGCGGCGGCCGGGCCGTCCAGCCCGTCCGGCGGGTCGATCCAGCCGAGCAGTGCCGCGAGGTTGCCGTCCTCCAGGGAGGACTGCCCGGTCGCCCAGTGCAGCCGCAGCACCTCCGTCATCGCGCGCAGCAGCGACGACCCCGGATGGTCGTAGCGGTCGGCGAACCACGTCAGCCACCGGCCGAGCACCGGCACCGCCGGGTCGACCGCGTACGGGCCCTCCGTGCTGCGGAACCGCGTCGAGCGCCCGAGCAGCCGCAGGAAGCCGACGCCGCCCCGGTTCGGGACGAGCAGCTGCGGCGCGTCCCCGTAGCGGATCCGCTCGTCGCCGTCCTTGCCGGGCGGGAGCTCCTCCACCCCGCCGCGGCTCGTCTCGATGTGGTTCAGGACGAGCTTGGCGAACTCCGCGGCGAACTGGAAACGCAGGTCGCGGTTGCGGGGCTGCGGCACCACCAGCAGCGACGCGTCGTCGCGGGCGGCGCCGACCAGCACCGCGAGCGGCGCCGCCGCCTCCCCGGCGAGCTTCAGCGGGACCAGGACCAGCGGCGCCTCGGCGACATGGCAGTGCCGGACCGTCGCCAGCGGCTGGGCGATCCCGTCCACGGCCGCCCGCAGCTGGGCGAGCGAGGTCAGCGCGCTCATGCGCGCGGGTTCCCGGGGGTCACGCGGCGCCGTCCCGCGCCCCGCGCGCCTCCGGCGTCGGCGCTCCGGCCAGCGTCTCGGCCCGCACCGCCGCCAGCGCCTCGTCGCGCAGCCGGGCCGCCGTGCGCAGCTGCGCGGCGGTCTCGGCCAGGTCGTCGGACGGGTCGAGCGAGCCGTCCGCGAGCGCGAGCGCGGTGCCGATCGTGTCGACGCCGCCGAGGTCGTCGCGGACGGACCGGCCGAGCGCGCCGGTCGCCCCGCACGCGCGCGCCTCGTCCCGGCAGAAGAACGCCATCTCGCAGCCCGCCATGCACTCGGGCGCGTACCGCGCCTCCACCGTCCGCACCGCGTCGGCGAGCGCCGCGCCGGGCCCGAACGTGAGATCGCCGGGCAGCGCGTCGAGGATCCGGTCGATGCGGGTGAGGCGGGCGAGCTGCCGCTCCAGGACGGCGAGCTGGGGCCGCACGTCCAGCGGCGCCGCCACGGGCCGGTTGGAGAAGTTCTCCGGGCAGACCAGGAACACCTCGTGCGACACCCTCGCCGGGTCGTGGCCCAGCTCGCTCACCAGGCGGCGCAGCGCCAGCACGTACACCGCCGACTGCCGGGCGGCCGCCGCGACCTGCTCGGGTTCGGCCTGCCCGTCGACGACGGCGAACGACTTGATCTCGATGACGTGCAGCCGTCCCGCCAGCTGGAACGCGATGACGTCGGGCTCCAGGTAGGCGAGCTGCCCGGCGATCTCCAGCCGCAGCAGCGGATGGTCGAACAGCGTGCCCTCGCCCGACTCCAGCGCGCGGGCCAGCAGGCGCCGGGTGCGGGCGTGCCGCAGCTCCCGGCCCTCGTTGCCCGCGACCACCTCCAGGTCGTCGTAGGCGACCTCGGGCACGGCGAGGCCGAGCCCGTCGCGCAGCAGCGTCAGCAGCTCGGCGCACCCGTCGGCCTTCACCTGCGCCTCGAAGGCGTTCCCGCGGGTGATCGCGAACTGCGACTGCCCGAACGGCGAGGGGAAGCCCAGCTCGCGCGCGACCGCGTCCTTGTCGACCCCCGCCGCGTCCATCACCCCGCGGCGGGCGCAGCCGGGATTGGCGGTCAGCGCGGCGATCGTGCGGGCGTCGTGGTTGCGCGGGGGAGCGCCGCCGCGCAGCCGGTCCAGGTCCGGCGCGGTCTCGGTCATCGGTCCGTCTCTCCAGTGGTGGCACGGCGCCTGGTGGATGTGTTCAGGGCCCGCAGCCGGCTGCCGAACAGCCGTTCCGCGTCGTCGAGCCGGGCCCGGGCGCGCCCGGCCGCCGACGCCCGGCCGCGCCGGTCGGGCTCCCGGTGCACGTCCAGCTCGGCCCGCGCGGCCGCCGCGAGATCGGCCGGCTCGACGGTACCGACCGTACCGGTGACGGCGCCGGGAATGTTGGACGCGAACCGCCACAGCAGCCGCTGCACGTCGGGGGTCGGCGCCGCGCGCCCAGCGTGCTCGGCGAGGCGGACCGCGGCGGTGAGGAAGTCGGTGCGCGGGCTCAGCGGCCCGACGATCCGCCGCTCCAGCGGCCAGGTGCTCACCGTCAGCAGGCCGCGGGCGGGGGCGAGCAGGTCGGCGGTCAGCGCGGCGCACAGGTAGTAGGGCCGCGCGTAGGGCGCGGTGCGGAACGAGCGCTCCTCGTCGCGGCGCAGGCTGGTCAGCCGGCTCGCCGCGATCTCGCCGGGGAAGAACGCCGCGTACACCGACCCGACGAGCTTGGGCGCGGCGGGCGCGCCGAGGAGGGTCAGCGCCTGGTGCACCTGCTCGCGGACGGGCAGCAGCCCGCGTCCGGCCTTCGTCCCGGCGCGCGCGCCGCGTTCACGACCCGGGGCCTCGTCCCGGGCGGGCTGCGGACGGTCACCGCCCTCGTCGCGCTCGCCGTCGTCATCGTCGTCGTCGCGGACGGGCTCGCCGGTGCCGTCCTCGGCGCCGAGGACGGCGTCGTCCCACTGCCGCTCGGCCAGGCGCAGGTCCGCGCGCAGGTCGCGGGCGGACCGCCGGTCACCGGCCGCGGCCGCCCGCCGGACGGCGGCGCGGAGCTCGGCGATGCGGGCCTCCAGCGCGTCCGGTGTCGGGAGGCCGGGGGAGCGGGGCATGCGGGTGACAGTACAGGAGCTTCCAGACACTTCCAGCGTTTTCCAGCTTTGTGGCGACCATGTCGCCGGGAGGCGGTCACCGCGGCCTGCCCCACACGAGGGAGTAGCGCCAGAGCAGGTGACGCCGGAACACCACCCCGGGCAGCACCCGTGACGCCTCCGCGCGCACGT
This sequence comes from Actinomadura roseirufa, assembly GCF_900659635.1. Taxonomy (GTDB): domain Bacteria; phylum Actinomycetota; class Actinomycetes; order Streptosporangiales; family Streptosporangiaceae; genus Spirillospora; species Spirillospora roseirufa. The sequence goes on from NZ_CAACVB010000032.1 coordinate 7,876, forward strand.
CGTCCCAGCTCATCTCGGGGTCGGCGACCGGGGCGCCGGGACCCGGGCGCGCCGCGGCCCGCCGGTTGCGCCACCGGTGCGCGTGATGGGCAGGAACCGCGGCCGCCGACACCAGCCGGTCGCGGAGCCCCCGGTCGGCGGCGAGGCTGATCACCACCAGCCGGCCGCCCGGCCGGACGGCGTCGCGCATCGCGGTGAGCCCCGCGGTGAAGTCCATGTGGTGGATGGTGGCGACGCTGCAGACGAAGTCGTAGTGCCGCTCCGGCAGGTCGTGCTCCGGCAGCCCGGCCTCGGCGAAGCCGACGTTGCCGATCCCCGCGCTCAGCCGCCGCGCCTTGGCGATCATCTCCGCCGACGGGTCCAGGCCGGTCACGCGCGCCGCCCGCGGCGCGAGGCGGCGCACCAGCAGCCCGTCCCCGCAGCCGACGTCGAGGGCCTCGCCGCATCCGCGCGGGACGTTGCGCAGGACGACGTCGTGGTAGTGCGTGTTGTGGTTCCAGTACTCGCCGGTCATGAGGCCGGCCTCGGGTCGCGGCGCAGCGGATGCGCCGCCGGCACCTCGACGACGGCGATCCGCACGCCCTCGGGGTCCTCGATCCACATCTCGATCAGCCCCCACGGCTCCTCTCGCGGCTCCCGGACGATGGTCGCGCCCGCCGCGGCCAGCCGCTCGTGCTCGGCCCGCACGTCGCGGACCTGCAACCAGAGCATCGGCGAGGCGCCGCTGTCCCCGGCGCCGTGCCCGGACACCTCCAGGAACCCGGAACCGAGGAAGAAGACGACGCCGGGCGCGTCCGGCGGGCCGAACTCGCGGTACACCGCGAGGCCCAGCACGTCGCGGTAGAACCGGCGGCTTCGTTCCGGGTCACGGGGCCGCAGCAGGACGCGGCTGCTCAGAACCTCCATGCCGCCCCATCATTCCGGGTCCGGCACCGTGACGCGCCGTGGCGCGCCCGGTGTGTCCCGGTCCGCCACGGCGCGTCCGGATCAGCCGCTGAAGCTGGCGTGGTAGGTCGCGGCCATGTCCTCGTCCCCGTGGCCCTGCTCCAGGGCGCGGCGGAACCGCTCGCCCGCGGCGTCGTTCAGGTCGAGGCGGATCCCGCCCGACTCGGCCGCCTCGTGGATGAGGCGGGTGTCCTTCTCGGCGTTGCGGACGGCGAAGCTCGTCGAGAAGTCGCCGGCGAGGATGGCCTTCATCTTGGCCTGCAGGTACGGGCTGTCCATGGGACCGCCGGTGACGACCTCGCCGAACAGCTCCGGGTCGAGGCCGAGCGCCTTGGTCAGCGCGAGCGACTCGGCGACGATCGAGGTCATCGAGATGCCGTAGCTCACCGCGGCGAGCTTGAGCCGGGTGCCCGCGCCTGACGCGCCGTCCTCGTCCAGCCACAGCGTCTTCTTGCCGACCGCGCCGAACACCGGCTCCAGCGCGGGCCGGGCGTCCACCGGCCCGGCGGCCAGGATCACCAGCGCGCCCTGCTCGGCGGGCTGCCTCGTGCCCTGGACGGGCGCGTCGACGAACGTCAGCCCGTGCTCGGCCGCGAAGCCGGCGAGCCGGTCCAGCACGGCGATCCCGGCCGTGCTCATCTGGGCCCAGATCTGCCCGGCGCGCAGCGCGGGCACCGCCTCGGCCAGGGCGGTCAGGGTGGTGTCGCCGTCGTTGAACATCGTGATGATCACCGAGGCGCCCTCGACGGCCTCGGCGGGCGAGCCGGCGACGGTGGCGCCGTCGGCCGCAAGCGGCTCGGCGCGCGACCGCGTCCTGTTCCAGACCGAGACCCGGTGCCCCTCCTTGAGCAGGTTGCGGGCCATCGCGGCCCCCATGATTCCGGTGCCCAGCAGTGCGACAGTGGCCATGGTGGAAGTCCTCACTATCTTGACTGATCGTTACAGTAAGTTGAACCCGCCTGAACCTTCCCTACCCGCGCAGGGGCAGGGCGCGCAGCGCGGTGTCGACGACGGCGGCGAGCCGGCGCCGGTCGGCCCCGGCCTTGCCCTGGACGCGCAGCCCCTGGATCGTCGTGGTGACGAAGTCGGAGAGCGCGGTCACGTCGGCGTCGGGCGGCAGTTCGCCGCGCGCGCGTCCGTGCCGCAGCGCCTCCTCCACCAGCCCGGCGACGCGGTCGAAGGACTCGCCGACGATCCGTCCCGCCACCGCGTCGCCGGGCAGCCGCTCGACGGCCGTGTTGGTCATGAGGCAGCCGCGCCGGTCGGGGTCGCCGACCGTGTCGTCGACCAAGGCCAGCAGCAGGTCGCGCAGGATCTCGCGGATCGGCGCGTCCCGGTCCAGCCGCCCGGCCATCGTCCGCAGCGACCCGGCGGAGTAGTGCCGCAGCGCCCGCTCGTAGAGGCCGTCCTTGCTTCCGAAGGCCGCGTAGAGCGAGCCGCGCCCGATCCCGGTGGCCTCCACGAGGTCCTGGATCGACGTCGCCTCGTAGCCGCGGCTCCGGAAGACCTCCATCGCGGCGGCCACGGCCGCCTCGGTGTCGAACTCCCTGGTGCGTGCCATGCCCCGACACTAGGGGATTCTGTAACGACCGGTCAAATTTTGCGAGAGGGTCAGCCGTAGGCGGGGCTGCCGTCCGGAGCGTCCTCGTAGCCGGCCGCGTACGGCGCGGCGAACGCCTCCAGCGTGCGCTCCAGCTGCGCCGACCACCAGGAGACCAGCGCGGCCGAGCCGCGCTCGCCCGCCGTGCCCGGCTCGCCGAGGTAGCGGTGCCGCAGCGGCGCGACGTCGCACAGCCGCGCCCACCACTCGCGGTGCACGGCCGACTGGATCTGCCCGGCGTCCAGCGGGAAGGCCGCGCGGTGCCCGCGCACGAACGCCTGGACCCGGTCGAGGTCGAGCCCCCGGTCGTCCTCGCCCGCGAACAGCCGCGCCGCCGCCCGGACCACCTCGCCCGCGACCGGCCCGGTGGTCATCGCGTCCCAGCCGAGCACGGCGGTGACGTTGCCCGCGCCCCCGTAGCGGAGGTTCCCGGCGTGGAACGAGCCGTGCAGGTGGCCGACGGTGCTCACCTCCATCTCGGGCGGCCGGTGGTCGGCGAACTCCAGCAGCAGGGCGTGCCGCTCGCGCAGCCGCCGCGCGGTCAGGGCGTCGAAGTCGGTGCCGCCGCCGTCCGGGACGGCCGGGAGGATCGCCTCGACTACGGCGGCCGCCTCCGCGGCGCGCGGCGCCGGCACGAGCATGCTCTGCTGGACCGGCGGCGTCAGCCGGTCGAGTTCGGCGTGCAGCCGGCCGAGCAGCCCGCCGAGCGCCTCGCACTGGGCGAACGTCAGCTCGAGCCCGCCGCGCCCGCGTCCGGCGACCCAGGGGTGCAGCGCGTAGCCCCGCCCGCCCGAGGTGACCAGCGTGCGCCCGGGTCCGGCGCCGCGGGCGCCGCGCGCGGGGACGGGCGCCAGCACCGGCAGCCCCGCCGCGTCGAGCGCCCCGGTGACCTCGTGCTGGAACAGCACCCGGCGGCGGTCGGGCGCGGCGTACTCCTTGAGGAAGAACGGCCCCTCGGCGGCGGTGACCTTCCAGCACCGGCCGCCCGGCCCGGCCGGGATCGGCTCGGGCGCGTCCGCCGCGCCGATCCCCCAGCGTCCCAGCAGCCGTGGCGGCGGCTCGGTGTCAGCACTCCGTGAGGTCGGCACGTCGGCACCCTCGGCTGCGTCGGACGGACGGCGGTCGAACGAATGTTCCCACATCGACGCTACACGGCGCGCCCGCGCCGCGAAAGGGAACCGCGCCCGCGGGCCCCGCCGTGGCGGGCCCGCGGGCGGCGGCTCAGAGCTCCTTGAGGATCCCGGTGAGCTGGCGGGCCGTGTCGTCGGGACGCGCCGCGGTGATGCAGAGGTTGTTCATCGCGCGCATGTAGGTGTCGACGTCGGTGGGCTTGTCGAGGTAGAGCGCGCTGGTGAGCTGCTCGAGGTAGACGACGTCGGACAGCCCCGGCTCGGCGAAGCGCAGGATGGTGAACGGGCCGCCCGCCGCCGCGTGGCCGCCCGCGCCGAACGGCACGATCTGCAGCGTGACGTTCGGGAGCTCCGACATCGTGATGAGGTGCTCGATCTGGCGCCGCATCACCTCGCGGCCGCCGAGCGGGCGGCGCACGACCGCCTCGTCCAGGACGGCCCACAGCGTCGGCGCGCCGGGGGAGGTGAAGCGCTGCTGGCGGGTCGTGCGGACCTGGACGCGCCGCTCGACCTCCTCGTCGGACGCCTCGGAGAAGCCGAGCCGCACGACGGCGCGGGCGTACTCCTCGGTCTGCAGCAGCCCGGGGACGAACTGCAGCTCGTAGGTGCGCAGCAGCGAGGCGGCCTCCTCCAGCCCGAGGTAGACCTCGAACCAGCTCGGCAGGACGTCGCCGTAGCGGTGCCACCAGCCCGGCGTGTTGGACTCCTTGGCCAGTTCCAGCAGCGGCGCCCGGTCGGCGGGGTCGGCCACGCCGTAGAGGGTGAGCAGGTCGGCGACGTCGCGCTCCTTGAAGCCGACGCGGCCGAGCTCCATGCGGCTGATCTTGGAGTGCGAGCCGCGGATCTCATAGCCCGCCTGCTCGGTGGAGATTCCGCGCGACTCGCGCAGCCGGCGCAGCTGCGCGCCGAGCAGGATGCGCAGCACCGTGGGGCCGCCGCGCCGGGGATAGTCGATCAGCCGGCCGGCCGGATCGTCCTCGGCCGGAGGAGTGGGGGCAGCTGAATCCTGGGGCAAGGGGTCACCAGCCAGTCGACGGGTCTGCTCGAGGGCGGAACGGCACCGCCCTATGTTAGAGGATGGAAGCACGTTTTTGGGAAGTATGAAAAACGCGTCTTCGGCCCGGCGGCCCCTCCATCGTAGAAGAGCGCGCCGCGTGCCCGGCCCCACCGGCGCGCATCCCGGAGACGACTTCTCTGAGATCTTTCGGCGCGTCGCGTTCGGTGGCGTTTGAACCACAGGTCCGTTACTTGGACCGTGACGACCGGTCATGACCGGTGCGTTCGGTGTCGGCCCGGCTGCGGAACGTGGTAAGCGCAGGATCCGCCGCGGCGGTGGCACCGCATTTCCATTCGCCGCGCACCGCCGTTGGCACAGGAATTGCCAGGCGTTCTCCGACTCCGCGGGCGGCCCAATGTGATCGGTTTTCCCGCGGTCCCCATATGGCGCGGAAATGACCGCGGCCTGGACGCGCGGCGAAGGAACGGCGCGCCGAGGGGTCCCCGTGACGGGCCGCCTCGGACCCGTCGCGGCGTGTCGCGGACGGGACGCGCCCGCGGCCGGGAACAGTGTGAGGCACTCGCGAGTTCGGGTCAGAGAAGCACTGTTCCCGCCAAGTAGGAGGACAACCGATGGGCAAGCTTTCGTCCGGAGCCAAGGAGCTGCTCGGCCGCCCACTCCCCGCCTGGGCCACCACCGTCCGGCCCGACGGATCCCTGCACAACACCGTCGTGTGGGTGACCGTGGACGGCGACGACGTGCTCATCAACACCGCGGTGGGGCGGGCCAAGGAGCGGTACCTGCGCAACGACGCCCGGGTGTCGGTCAGCATGATCGACCCGGAGGACGCGTTCCACTGGGTCACCGTCGCCGGCCAGGGCAAACTGGAGAGCGAGGGCGCCGAGGAGCTGATCGACGCGCTGGCCAAGAAGTATCTCGGCCAGGACAAGTACCCCTTCCGCGCGGAGGGCGAGGTACGGGTCACCGTCCGGGTCACGCCGGACCACGTGCTCTACAACACCAGCGCGTGACGAATCCTTCGTCCCGCTGAGCGGGCGGGACCGATCCGGCGCACCCGGCCTAGCCGGAGGCGGACGGACACGGCGGCGTCCCCTGCCGGGGGCGCCGCCGTTCGCGTTCCCGCCGAGCCCGTCTTCCGTCCGGGCCGGTCAGGCGTCGCGCCGGGCGAAGACGGAGACGGCGACGACGAGCGGCAGCAGCGCGTAGGCGAGCATCAGCGCGGCGGCCCCCCACGGGGGTAGCGCCCCGCCGTAGATGGAGTTCTCCACGCTGTGCCCCGCCGCCCGGGGGCCGAGGCCGCCGAGCATCACCGAGCCGAGCCGCTCGTTCCACGGCGCGGGCAGGTGGAACACCAGAAGGGGCAGGACGTGCCACAGCAGGACGACCGCCGTGATCGCCGCCGCCGCCGACCGCAGCAGCAGCCCCAGGGCGAGCCCGAGCAGCGCGAACACCGGCACCGAGACCGCCTCGACGCCGAAGCCCGGCAGGTCGTGCGGCAGGGGCGCGCGCTGGTCGACGAACGGGCGGTCACCGATGACCAGCCGGGACCCGAGGAACGTGCCGAGCGTCGCGGCCTCCCCGGCGGCCAGGGACACCGCCGTCACGACCACCGCCTTGGCGGCGGGCAGGCGGCTCCGCCGCGGCACCGCGACGAGGCTGCTCCGGATCGTTCCGCTGCGGTACTCCGACGTCGCGGTGAGCACCCCGGTGACCGCCATGCACAGCCCGGTCACCCACGGGCTCATTTCCTGAAGCGGGCGCAAGGCGAGCTTCTCACGGCGCCCGGGTGCGAGCCCGTCGAAGATCTGCGCCTCCTGGAAGGCCAGGGCCAGCAGCAGCACGACGAACGCCGCCACGATGGCGAGGACCCACCGGGTCGAGCGGACCGAGCACAGCTTCCACCACTCGGCCGCGATCGCGTCGCGCATCAAGCGTCCCTTCTCAGGAACGACAGCCGTCCCGCCCCCAGCGCGACCGCGACGTACACCAGCAGGACCGCCGCCGCCACGGGCGCGGACAGGACCCCGGGCCCGGCGGACACCCCGGGCGGCGCCGCGATCTGCTCGGCGAGGCCCTCCGGCAGCGCCGACCAGATCCGCTCTCCGTAGGGGCTGGGGAGGAGGCCCGTGAGCGTCGGGAGGACGACCATCTGCGCCACCATGGTCGTGATCGTCGCCGCCGTGGAGCGGAGAACCGCGCCGAGCCCGAACGCGATCAGCGTGAACGCGGCCGCGACGGGTCCGGTCAGCAGGAGGTGGGGGACGCCGTCGGCGAGCGGCGCGCCGAGCACCGGCACCGGCCGTCCGCCCACGATGGCCCGGCCCGCGAGCACGGCGACGGCCGTGCCCGCGGCCGCCGCGGTGAGCATGACCCCGGCCGCGACCAGCGCCTTCGCGGCGTACAACCGCCGCCTCGGCAGCACCGCGACGCTGGTGCCGATCATGCCCGTCGCGTACTCCGAGGTCACCGTGAGCGCGCCCAGGACCACCGCGCAGACGGGCAGCGCCACCGAGAGCGGCTGGTCGGCGGAGGGCGCGTCGAACTCCTCCCTCCGGCGCGGGCTCAGGCCGTCCCAGTAGTGCGCCAGGTACCACGAGGACAGCGCGCTGAGCACGACGAACGCGGCGACCACCGCGAGGATCCAGGCGGTCGAGCAGGCGGTCCGGAGCTTGTACCACTCCGCCGCGATCGCGTCGGTCATGAGATCGCGGCCTCGAACTCCGCGCTGCCCGCCGTCAGCTCCATGTACGCCTCCTCCAGCGAGGCGCTCCGCGGCCTCACCTCGTACAGCGGGATGCCGTGCGCCGCAGCGCGCTCGCCGATGTCGGCGACGTCCAGCCCGGCCACCGTGAGAGCGCCGCCCGCATCGTCCTCCACGCTCCCGCCCGCCGCCGACAGCACCCCGGTCAGCTCGGCGGGACGCGGCGACCGCACCAGCACCCCCCGCCCGAACCGCTCCGCCAGCTCCCGCACCGACGTGTCGGCGATGAGCCGGCCCCGGCCGACGATGACCAGCCGGTCGGCGGTCAGCTCCATCTCGCTCATCAGATGGCTGGACACCAGCACCGTGCGGCCCTCGGCGGCCAGCCCGCGCATCAGCTCGCGGATCCACCGCACACCGTCCGGGTCGAGCCCGTTGACCGGCTCGTCGAACAGCAGCACCCCCGGGTCCCCGAGCAGCGCCGCGGCGATCCCGAGCCGCTGCCGCATGCCCAGCGAGAACCCGCCGACGCGTCGGCGCGCCGCGCCCGCCAGGCCGACCCGCTCCAGCACCTCCGCGACCCGCCGCCGCCCAATCCCGTTGCTGCGCGCCAGCCACCCGAGATGGTCGAACGCCCGGCGCCCGCCGTGCACCGCGGAGGCGTCCAGCAGCGCGCCCACCTCCAGCATCGGCCGCCGCAGTTCCGCGTAGCGTCCCCCGTTCACCAGCGCCTCGCCGGAGGTCGCCGCGGCCAGGCCCAGCAGGATCCGCATCGTGGTGGACTTGCCCGCGCCGTTCGGCCCGAGGAAGCCCGTGACCGTCCCCGGCCGCACCTGGAACGACAGGCCGTCCACGGCCGCGGTCCCGCCGTAGCGCTTGGTCAGCTCGCGTACTTCGATCATGACGTCAACGATTCCGCGCGGCGGCCCGCCGCACATCGGAACCAGGGCGGCACCCGCGGTTACGACCGGCGGCCGACAAGGCGCCGCGGCCGTCAGACCGTGCTCCGAGAGCACCGCCCGGCATCGGACCCCGGGATGACGTCCACCGGCACGAGGCGGCCGGGTCCGCCGTCCGGCTACCGTCGGGACGTGGACGAACCTGAGCCGGGCCCGCTGCTCGCCCCGCGCCTCGGCCGCCGCCGGCTGATCGGCCTCGACTGTGGCGCGGCCGTCCTCGGCACGCTCCTGCTCGTGGTCTTCTCCGGCGGGGGGACGGCGCCGCCCTGGCTCGGCTGCCTGGTCGGCGCGGCGACCGCGCTGCCGCTCGCGGCGCGGCGGCTGTGGCCCGTCCCGGTCTTCGCCGCCGTGCTCGCCGCCTCCGTCCTGGCGCTCGCCCTCGACCTGCCGTGGGACTCCTTCGCCGCCGCCGCGTTCGCGCTCTACACCGTCGCGCTCACCCGGCGGCGCCGGCGCTGGGTCCCGACCACCGTGATCGGCGTGCTGAGCGCCCTGCTCGTCCTCGGCGGCGTGGTGGTGGGTCCGAGCGGCTGGCAGACCCGCGAGGAGAGCCGGCTGGTGCTCGGCGTCGCGCTCCTCGGCGTGTCCTGGGCCCTCGGCCGGGCCGTCCGGGAGCGCCGCGCGCACGCCGACCGGGCCGCCCGCCAGCTCGCCGACCGCGCCGTGTCCGACGAGCGCGTCCGCATCGCCCGCGAGCTCCACGATGTCGTCGCGCACAGCATGAGCCTGATCGCGGTCAAGGCCGGGGTCGCCGTCCACGTCGCCGAGGCCCGCCCGGGGGAGGCCCTGGACGCCCTGCGCGTCATCGAGACGACCAGCCGCGGCACGCTCGCCGAGATGCGGCACATTCTCGGCGTGCTGCGGGCCGGGACCCTGCCCGAGGCCGACCTCGCCCCGTCCCCCGGACTGACCGCGCTCGGCGGCCTCGCCGAGCGCGCCGCCATGGCCGGCGTCCATGTCGACCTCGACGTCACCGTGGGCGACCTGCCCGAAGGCGTGTCGCTGTCGGCCTACCGCATCGTCCAGGAGGCGGTCACCAACGTCGTCAAGCACGCCGCCCCCGCCCGCTGCCGCGTCCGCGTCGCCGCGGACGACGCGTGGATGCGCATCGAGGTGACCGACGACGGACCCGGCGCCCGCGTGCTGCCCGCCGCGCCCGGCGGCCACGGCCTCATCGGCATGCGCGAGCGCGTCATGATGTACGGCGGCGACTTCTCCGCGGGCCCTGGCCCCGGCGGCGGCTTCGCGGTGTCGGCCGCCTTCCCCTACGATCCGGCCGACGGCCCCCCGTGACCCGCAGGAGCCCCATGGACCGGACCCGTGTCCTCGTCGCCGACGACCAGGCGCTGCTGCGCGGCAGCTTCCGCGTCCTGCTGGAGACCGCGCCCGGCCTCGCCGTGGTCGGCGAGGCCGGCACCGGTGCCGAGGCCGTCGAGCTGGCCGCCCGTGAACGCCCCCACGTCGTGCTGATGGACGTCCGGATGCCCGAGATGGACGGCATCGAGGCGACCCGGCTCATCTGCGAAGACCTGCCGGACGTCCGCGTCCTGATCCTCACCACGTTCGACCTCGACACCTACGTCTACGCCGCCCTGCGCGCGGGGGCCAGCGGCTTCCTGCTCAAGGACACCCCGCCCGCGGACCTCCTGTCGGCCGTCCGGATCGTCGCCGTGGGGGAGTCGCTGCTCGCCCCCACGGTGACCCGGCGGCTGATCGCCGAGTTCGTACGGCGGCCCGGTCCCGCCCAGCGGCCGCCCGCCGGGCTCGACGGCCTCACCGGGCGCGAGCGCGAGGTCCTCACCCTCATCGCCCGCGGCCTGTCGAACGCCGAGCTGGCCGAGCACCTGCGGCTCAGCCCCGCCACGGTGAAGACCCACATCGGGCACCTGCTGGCCAAGCTGCACGCCCGCGACCGCGCCCAGCTGGTCATCACCGCGTACGAGACGGGCCTGGTCCGGCCCCGCTGACCCCACGGCAGGGCGGCCGCCCCTCGGGCGGGGCGGCCCCGACGGCGGCGAGCCGCCTACAGCAGGACGGGGGCGAGCCGCTCGAACTCCGCCGCCGACGACGCCAGGTCCGGCGTGAACGCCGTCACCACCACGTGGTCGGCCCCCGCGTCGAGGTGGGCCCGGACGCCCGCGGCGACGGCCTTCTCGTCCCCCCAGATGAAACAGGCGTCGATGACCTCGTCGGACCCGCCGCCGGCCAGCGCCGCCTCGTCGAAGCCGAGGTTCCGCAGCGACCGGACGTACGGCGACCCCGGCATCGTCAGCAGCGGAGACTGCCGGGCGATGGCCCGCGCCTTCTCCGGGTCGGGCTCGACGATCACCGCCTGCGTCACGATGAGCAGCCTGTCGGGACCGAGCGTCTCCCGGGCCCGCCGGGTGTGCTCGACGGGCATCGCCGCCGGCAGGATCCCGTCGGCGCGGTCCCGCGCCAGCTCCTGCATCTTCGGGCCCAGCGCCGCGACCACCCGCGGGAACGGCACCGCGGGCACCGGCGCCGCCTCGACCCCGGCGTCCATCCCGTCCAGGTACTCGCGCATCCGCGTCAGCGGACTCGACCACGACTGCCCGCTCCGCTCGACGAGCGCGCTCATGCTGACGCCGATCCCGAGCACGACCCGGCCCGGGTGGGCGTCGGCGAGCACGGACGCGGCGCCCTGCATCGTCGCGGGGTGCCGGGCCCACAGGTTCGCGATCCCGGAGCCGAGCACGATCCGCTCGGTGGCGCCGAGCATCACGCTCATCTGCGTGAACACCTCCCGCCCGCCGACGGCCTCGTTCACCCAGATCGACCCGTATCCCGCCCGCTCCACGCGCCGCGCCGCGTCCCGCCACTCCGCCGCGGGGGCGAGCGGGGTCGTGAGCGCCACCCCGATCCGCCCGAGCCCGCGCCGCGCCTCGTCGACCGCTTCGATCGCCATCGTTCCTCCTCCGGTACCGGGCCGATACAATCGGAATCAACAGCCCGCTTAGCGACGTTACCGGAACGATCGCCCCGGTTGTCAACCGTGGTGAGAGGAGGCCGCGCATGGACGCCGATCCCGTCGGTCCCCGGCGCGCCGACGCGCGCCGGAACCGCGCCCGCATCCTGCGGGCCGCCCTCGAGGCGTTCGCCGCCGACGGCATGCTCGTCCCCCTCGACGACATCGCCCGCCGCGCCGGTGTCGGCGCCGGGACGGTCTACCGCAACTTCTCCACGAAGGAGGCCCTGTTCAAGACCGTCGTGGCGGACCGGATCGAGCGGATCGTGGAGGAGGCGAAGGCCCTCGCCACTGCGGAGGACCCCGGCGGCGCCTTCTACGGGTTCCTGGAGTGGGTCGTCGAGCGGGCGAAGTTCAACCATGCCCTGTGCGATGCCCTGGCCCTCGAAGGGGGCATGGCCACGTTCGACTCCGAATGCGCCGAGGCGGAGTTCGCGCAGGCTCTCGCGACTCTCCTGGCCAACGCCCAGGCGGCGGGAGCCGTGCGGGCCGACGTGAACGTGGCCGACGTCCGGACCCTCATGACCGGTTGCCTGTTCATGGAGCGCAGCCACCGCGCGACGGGCCCGCCCGGCCGCATGACGGCGCTCGTCGGCGCGGCGCTCCGCCCGTCCGCCGTCACCGGACCGCTGCCCTCGCATAACGAAACTCTGCCCGTGTCACGTAACGAAACCCGGTGTGAGGACTGCGGAACCCCCTTGCGGACCCGCCGCACGGGCCGTCCCGCCCGCTTCTGCGGGCCGGCCTGCCGCCAGCGGGCCCATCGCCGCCGGACGCCGAAAACCGGTTGATCCCCGGCTCCAAGCCACGGGACCCTGCCGGGACCCCGACCCGGCGCCGGGCGACATCCCCGCGTGCCCCGACCAGGAGCCGCCCGTGCGCACCCGCGAGATCCGCGCCGCCTACGACCGCGACTCGATCACCGTGTACCAGGCGTACGCGCCGGCGATCGCCGCTCCGGCCGCCGAGCACGGCACGTTCGTCCCGCCGTTCTCCCGCGGCCGCATGACCTGGATCAAACCGTCCTACCTGTGGCTCATGGCCCGCAGCGACTGGGCGCGCAGACCGGGCCAGGAGGCGGTCCTCGCCGTCCGGATCAGCCGTACCGGGTGGGAGGACGCGCTCGCCCGCGCGGTCCCCACCGACCCCGACCGCCGCGTCTTCCGCAGCACCGACGAGTGGCGCGCGGCCTTCGCCAACGCGGTCGTCCACGTCCAGTGGGACCCCGAACGTTCGCTGCGGGGCCAGAAACGTGAGGTCCGCAGCATCCAGATCGGCCTCAGCCGCCACATCATCGACAGGTACGTCGACGACTGGATCCTGGGGATAGACGACATCACGCCCCTGACACGCCGCATCCACCGCCTGCTCCAGACAGGTCAGGCTGGCCGAGCCAAGGCGCTCTTGCCCACCGAGCGCCTCTACCCGCTACCCCCTTCACTGGCCCGCAGTCTGGGCGCCGACTGACGAGCCGGGCCAGGCCCCACGTTCTCGAGTTTCGTGACATCGCGTCACGGATCTCTGGGCCTGCCCGCGCGCGCTCTGAAGCCCGTCCCCTACACGGACGCCCGAACCCGGTACTCCTCCAGCCGTTGCGCCAGTTCTCGCGGACGGCTCAACGAGAGCAGATGGCCGCCCGGCATCTCGTCCACCTCGATGCCGAGCCGTTCCGACACGACGCGCCGCTGGAACTCCAGTGGGAAGAACCGATCGTCCCGTCCCTGGAGGAACACGGTTGGCGTGTCGGGCCACGCGGCCAGGGGCCACGGCTCCTTGAGAGGCGTGTCGGACTGACCGGGCTCCGGTTGGGAGAACGCCTCGGCGGTCAGCTCGGGCGGCACATCATGAAAGAAGAGCGCCTCCGGGTCGAACTCGGCGCCGAGCGTCCGCCCCTCCCGCGCCGCCTGCTCCGTCATCGCCCGTTTGTGGCCCGTGTTGTCCCACCACGCCTCGCCCGTCTCACCCGGCGCCGGAACCATCGCGTTCAGCATGACCAGCAGTTCCACCCGCACCCTCGCGCAGACGAGAGGAGCGGTGAACCCCCCGAGTGACTGCGCGACCAGCACCACCCCGGACCGCTCGCCGATCGCCTCCACGACCGTGTCGGCGTACTCCCGAAGTCCCGCCGTGCCGTCCTCTGCGGGCAGGTCGACGGCCACCACCTCATGCCCCAACTCCCTCAGCTCCGGCACGAGCCGATGCCAGTACCAGGCACGCCCCCCGGCACCTGGAACGAGCACGAATGCGGCCACTCTGATCACCCCTTTCGATCAAGCCTCTGGTCGATTGACGCCCAATTCCGTACGACTACCTTTCCCCTCCGACAAAACGCACCAGCCAAGGCCCCCGTCCGGTCCCCACACTCGGCAACACCTCCCCGGCCCTCCGCAGGGCGTTCCCCTGCAACAGATATCGCCCCCGACCAGGGCATAAGCCTTGCTGTACCCACCCACCAGGCCCAGCGCGATCACCAAGGCGTCGCCCCCAGGCAGCGCCCCGAACCCCGCGACCTGCCCGCCCTCGGCCTCGAAACCTGCCCTCTGCCCCTGCCTCGCCCCAAACGCGGCCACCACCGAGTGGGCCACATACCCGAGACACCTCGACGCTAGCCGTGCGTCCCCTCTGAGGACTGCACGGCCCCGGCACGAGCAAGAACATGTTGACCCCAACGCAGGTCGGCAGAGGTCTTAAGGGATCATCGCCAGGCGCCAAGCCGGCCGTCCCAGATCCGCGTGTTCCGCTGTACTCGAACGTGTGTTCGGTCTAGGGTGTGTTTTCGTGCTGATCGATGAACCGGTCTCGGCCCAGACCACGCCAACTGGCCGCCCGTCCGAGCTTTCCGGGCCTCGGGGCCGCTACCAGGTCCGGCGCGTCCTGGAAGAATGGCAGGCGCCCGGTCAGGCGAGGTTCTACCGCCTCCAGATCTCGACTCCCGACGGACCCGCCGTCGCCGAAGTCATGGCCCCGCCCGCGCATTCCGCCGCTCCGTGGACGCTCCACAAGGTCTGGTCCTGACAACCCGTCCCTGACTGAGGAACACCGCCATTCACGATGATCTCGTGACCGGTGGTGCACGAAGCGTCATCGGAGGCGAGCAAGGCGACGACACCGGCCATTTCCCCGGACCTGCGCAGCCCCTTGAGAGGAGCCGCGTCCGCTATTCGGCGCAGACGCCCCGACATTTGAGCGTCCGGCAGATAAGCGGGCCGAGGCCCTCCGGCTCGATCGCCTCGGACAGACCATGTTCATCCGGATGCGCCGACGCCGGGTTCGATCGCGCTGGAACCAGCGAAGCCTCACAACGCGCCTTTGGACACCGCGTGTCCCAGGGGCATGCAGCACCCCCTTGGACGCGCAGTAAACGCGTGCTCCGGCTAGCCGCCAATCGGGCTAGACGGGCGCCGGCCGCCAAGAACGACCGGCCCATCACACAAGTGGCGGACGACGGCCCAAAGGGTGAAGCGGCAGGCGGTCTATGGGCTGTTTCGCCGCTGGCAGCGCAACGGCGCCTGGGCGAGGATCCTGGCCGCCCTGCAGACCCGGGCGGATGCGACCGGGCTGATCGCCTGGGACGTGAACGTCCATTCCACGATCATGCGGGCCCATCAGCACGCCGCTGGGGCCCGGCGGCACGGTGACCTGCAGCGTGAGCCGCCCGGCGGGACGGTCGCCGAGCCGGCCGATCATGCGCTGGGTCGCTCACGCGGGGTTTGTCGACCAAGGTGCATCTGGCCTGTGAGCAGGGGCAGATGCCGTTGTCGCTGGTGGTGCCGGCTGGGCGGCGCGGGGACGCCCCGCAGTTCACAGCCGTGATGGCGGGCATCGGCGTCGCCCGACCCGGGCGGGGCGTCCCCGGACCCGGCCGGGTCGGGTGCGGGCCGACAAGGCGTACTCGTCCCGGGCGATCCGGGCGCATCCGCGGCACCGCGGTATCGCCAGCACGATCCCGGTGCCGGGCGACCAGGCCCGGCACCGGTTGCGGCGGGGTGGCCGCGGCGGTCGTCCACCCGCCTTCGACCCGGTCGACTACCGCGGCCGCCATGCCGTGGAGTGCGGCATCAACCGCCTCAAGCGCCACCGGGCCGTGGCCACCAGATACGACAAGCTCTCCGTCCGCTACCAGGCCATCCTTGAGATCACCGCCATCAACGAATGGCTCCACCTACTTCGAAACACGGTGTCGGGCTCGCCGCTGGGTTGCACGCATCGGAAGCGTCCGCCCCTGTGCCTGCTCGATGGCACGTCGCGGGGTCCATTCCGGAGGGGCCGATGGGTGTGCAGGGAGTGGGGGGCGGAGTTTGGGATGGGTGATCATTCCGGTAGGCGCAGGACCAGCCGGGCAGTGAACCCTCCGTGCAGGGCCGCCTTCGCGGAACGCTGCTGTTCGAGTTCACCGAGGGTGATGCCGTGGAGCGAGGCCAGAGCGTGGACGACCTCCAGCAGGTCGGCGAGTTCGGCCGGGTCTCCGGTCGCGACGTACTCGCCGGCCTCTTCGTAGAGCTTGGCCCGAAGCAGGGCCGGGTACTCGTCGGCGTCGGCGGTGCGGAAGTCCGCAGCGCGACCGGTCTCCTGGATGATCTCGGGGATGCGGTCCCGGACGAGTTTCTCGCTCCGGCCGCCCCCTTCCCTGACAGAGTGCCGTGTGATGCCGTGTCGGCGATCGAGGGACTGGACCCATTTCACGGCGACCGCCGCCGTCTGGACCAGCTCGGTGCGCAGCTTCTCCGGTTCGGACTCGGCCAGCGCCTCGAAGAACTCTTCGGTGAGAATGTGCCGCCAGGTCAGCCGACCTCGCGACCACGCCGCGCCGCATTCCTCCTTGGCGGATTCCGCGTGTTCTGTGAACTCTGGTCCGCTGCCGTCGGGAAACTCCTGGACACCCCACATTTGGTCTTGTGCGGCGCGTTCGTCGGCGATATCGGCCAGCACCCGCGTCAGGGACCCTGGTTCTTGATCTTTCTGCATATCAATCGACGTTAGCCGCCTCCTCCGCATGGCGACGGCTTCCGGCCGAGGCCACGCCCTGGCGCCGCCTTGCCGGTCAGCCTGGGGTAGGGGAGCCGTCGGGTTCGCAGATGAGCAGGTCGTGCAGGATGGGCGGCAGTTCGTCCCAGAGCCATTCGTTCAGTGTGCCGGGGAAATCGTCCGGTGCTCTGATGCTGAGGCGGCGGGGCGACTCCTCGATCAGGCGCACGGGGACCGGGCCGTCGTCCCACATGGGGTCGCGGGCTCCCCAGAACGCTGCGAAGTCCTCACCGGTCAGCGGGATCTCTGAGGGGAGGACATGGTCTCCCGGGTGCCTGCCGAGAGGGAGCAGACGCTGCGCGGTCGTCCGCAGGATGTTGAGGGCCGCCACGTCGTGGGGGCAGGCCACGTCGGTGATCTCCAGTTCGGGCAGCCCGAACCGGTGGAGGCCCCGCGTCGTGAGGTCGACGCAGGTACATCCGTCGATGTCGTCATCGTCGGCCGGGCAGTGGCCGGCGTTGCGGTAGGGAGGCAGGGACGCGCCGAGCCAGCCGTCGGCGAGCCTGAACTCGTCGAGGGCGCTGACGGGGTCGGCCGGGAGAACCTGGCCCGAGTCCAGATCGATGGGGACGCCGCAGAGCGTTTCGGCGATGGCCTTGGCGGTGGCGCGCGCGAGGTGGAGGCCGAGAGGCAGGTCGCCCGCCGGCAGTTCCGAGGCGATGCCGATATGCCAGTCGGCGCGGAGGATCTTCGCGCGGTCGTCCTCGTCGGCGGCCGCGGCGCGGCTGAGATCCCACGCGGAGTCCGCGGCCCGGCTCGGGGTGATCTTCAGAGACGGTGTGCCGAGGCGCTCGGTCGCCGCGGTGGTGAACGGGGCCGGAAGCGCCCGGCGGAGAAGCGCGGGAAGGTCGGTGGGCAGGCGGTCGGCGGCGACGGCGAAACCACTGATGATCATCGCGGGCACCATGATGGTGACGGGCATGACAGCCTCCTCGGGACGGACCGATGCGTGTGTCCAGCTTCGAGGAGTTGGCGAGGCACGGGAAGTGGAATGGAATTCTGTGGAAAACCGCGGGGGTGATGTCCCGGATGTCGTTTATCTTGTTAATATTCGCGCTTTGGGGGCCTTGCTAGAAGGCGCACGGAAGGGTTTTGATTCCGTTGATGAAGCTGGCTCGCTGCCGGACCGGCGGTGCCGTGGAGTGGAGACCGGGAAGCCGTGTGTACAGTTCACGCAGCAGCACGGTGATCTCGCGACGCGCCAGATGAGCGCCAAGGCAGAAATGGGGGCCGGGGGCTCCGAACCCGAGGTGCGGGTTGGGAGAACGGGTGATGTCGAAGGAGTGCGGATCCTTGAACACGCTCTCGTCGCGGTTGGCCGAGTTGTAGTAGAGCACCACCCGTTCACCCGATCGATAGGTCTGCCCCAGCAACTCGTAGTCGCGGGTGAGGGTGCGGCGCATCCACGTTACCGGTGTCGAGTAGCGGACGACCTCGTCGACCGCGCCGGGCAGATGCCCCTCCAGATCGGCGAGGAGGATCTCCCGCTGGGCCGGATGGGTCGTGAGCAGGGCGAGAGCGTGCGAGAGCGCGTTGCGGGTCGTCTCGTTGCCGGCCACCACCAGAAGCGAGAAGAAGCGCGCCAGTTCGAGTTCGGTCAGCGCTTCCCCATCGACGTTGGCATGCGTCAGAGCGGTGACGAGATCGTCGGCGGGGTTCTCGCGGCGATGACGACTTAGATCCTCCATGAGTCCGTGGAAGTAGGAGAGCTTCTCCTTCAGCGTCGCCGAGCGGTCCTTCCCGTCAGGGCCCACATAGTCCGGGTCCCCGATCGCGAGGATCGCGTTGGTGGCATCGATGACGCCCCCGTAGGCCGAGTCGGGGATGCCCATCATGGAGCAGATGATCCGCAAGGGCATGGGCACGGCCACATGTTCGACGAAGTCGCACGCGCCGCGTTCGGTCAGGTCGTCGACGATGCCGCGCGCCAGAACGGTCACATCACCCGCGACGCGCTGGACCATGCGCGGGGTGAAGGCGCGGGAGACGATCCTGCGGAGCCTGGCGTGCCGGGGGTCGTCCAGGCTGATCATCGATCCGGCGAACTCGGCGATCTGTGGCGGCGGGTCGATGAGGCTGACGGCGCTCGGCTGGGAGCTGAACGCCTCGGGGTTCCTGCTCGCCTCGCTGACCTGCTCGTACCGAGTGAGCGCGTAGAAACCGGGCTGGTCGGAGATCGGGCAGAACACCCGCCCGCCGGCCGCGCGCAGAGCACTGAAATGCTCATCACGCTCGGGCAGCGGCCTGGCCCAGAAGCCAAGATCGGGTAACTGCGTCTCGACGAGGGAGGGCATCGGGGGGAGCCGCCTTCCGCTGGGGGAGTCGCCGTCCACAGGCTAACGCGGCCACCCTCAGAATGCGATCACTCACGCCGGCGGTGCGGTCGTGCCGGCTCCGCGGGTACCGATGAGGGCGCGCGCGGGCGGGGTCCACGCCCGCCCGCCGCGCACCGAAACCGTGGGCCGGACGGAGCGCTCGCCACGCGGCTCGCAATGGAAGCGAAGCGCAGGCGGCGCGACCCGCCGGACCTGATCGCCGTCAGCGAGCGGAGATGTCCGCGTAGTGACGCTCGTTCGGACCCACGTACACCTGGCGCGGACGCCCGATCTTGGTGGTGTTGTCGTTCATCATCTCCCGCCACTGGGCGATCCAGCCGGGGAGCCTGCCGAGGGCGAAGAGGACGGTGAACGCGTTGGTGGGGAAGCCCATCGCCTTGTAGATGACGCCCGTGTAGAAGTCGACGTTCGGGTAGAGCTTGCGCTCGACGAAGTAGTCGTCGCTGAGGGCGACCTCCTCCAAGCGCATGGCGAGGTCCAGGAGCGGGTCCGACTTGCCGAGCGCCTCCAGCACCTTGCCGGTCGCCTGCTTCACGACCGCGGCGCGCGGATCGTAGTTGCGGTAGACGCGGTGGCCGAAGCCCATCAGCTTGACGCCGGGCTCCTTGTCCTTGACGCGCCGCACGAACGAGTCGACGTTGTCGCCGTTCTCGTGAATGCGCTCCAGCATCTCCAGGACGGCCTGGTTAGCGCCACCGTGCAGGGGACCGAAGAGGGCGTCGACGCCCGCCGAGACAGAGGAGAACAGGTTCGCCTGGCTGGACCCGACCAGCCGTACCGTCGAGGTGGAACAGTTCTGCTCGTGGTCGGCGTGCAGGACGAACAGCATGTCGAGCACCCGGACGATCTCTGGGTCGACCTCGTACGGCTGCGTGGGCAGCCCGAACGTCATCCGGAGGAAGTTCTCCACGTATCCGAGGGAGTTGTCCGGGTAGAGCAGCGGCTGACCGATGGAGGTCTTGTACGCGTACGCGGCGATGGTGGGCAGCTTCGCGATGAGCCGGATGCTGGATCGATCCACCTGGTCCGGATCGAACGGGTCGAGGCTGTCCTGGTAGAAGGTCGACAGGGCGCTGACGGCGGACGACAGGACCGCCATCGGGTGCGCGCGACGCGGGAAGGCCGAGAAGAACGCACGGAACTTCTCGTCCAGCAGCGTGTGCTTGCGGACGCTGTCGGTGAACTCCGACAGCTGGTCGGTCGTCGGCAGCTCGCCGTAGATGAGCAGGTAGGCGACTTCGAGGAAGGACGATTTCTCCGCCAGCTCCTCGATCGGGTAGCCCCGGTAGCGCAGGATCCCCGCCTCACCGTCGATGTAGGTGATCGCCGACGTGGTGGACGCGGTGTTGGTGAAACCGGGATCGAGGGTGACGTAGCCGGTCTCCTTCAGAAGGTTGCCGACCACCAGCCCCGAAGGTCCCTCCGTCGCCTCCGTCGCCTCCAGGGGCACCCGGCCGCCCGCGTGGTTGAGTTCGAAATCCGACATGCTCGCTCGCTCCCAACTCCGTCCACACCTGCGTAGACGTTCCGACTTTCATCGTATCCACGTGATCACATGGGCCTTCCCGGGCCCGTATCGTTGACGGAGGGCCCGGAGAGGTGCTCCGGTAGGGGCATGACCGACGACAACGCCGCCGAACTCCTCGCGCGTGCCCGCCGCGAGGTCTCGGCCGCCGGCACGGGCAACCGCTTCCTCGATCTTCTTGAAGCGGGGCGGTTGCCCCGAGAACGCCTGGTCTGGCTGGCTGGAGAGGAGTATCGGATCGTCCGTAGTGATCGGCGCAGTTTCGCCCTGTTGGCCGCCCGCTTTCCGGATTCGCCCGCCGGCGACCTGTTCCTCGCTCTCGCCCAAGGGGAGGGGGAAGCGCTCCGGCTGCTCGGCCGCTTCGCCGAAGCGCTCGGTGAAAGTGAGAAGAATCTCAGCGTCTACGAACCGCGTCCGTTCGCGCAGGCGTACCCCGCCTATCTGGCACAGAGGGCCGCCTTCGGGACGGCGGCCGAGGTCGCCTTGGCCATGCTCGCCAACCTGGAGGAGTGGGGAGGGTTCTGTGGGCGGGCCGCCGCGGCGTTGCGCGCCCACTATGGGTTCGATGAGGAGTCCGTGGGCTTCTTCAGCTTCTTCGCCGAGTCACCGCCCGGGTTCGAGGAGCAGGCGCTCGCCGTCGTCGCCGCCGGGCTCGCGGCGGGAGAGGACCCTCGGGAGATCGCCCGCGCGGCACGTCTGCTCCATGCGTACGAGACCGCCTTCTGGGACGCGCTCGCGGAAGACCTGACCTGAGGGCCCGGCGCAGGGAGGCGCCGACATCCCCGGGTTCGTTGGCGGCCGGGACGGCGGAGGTTCAACGAGCGGGAGGAACCACTCCGTCGTACTCGACCTCGACGTGGCGAGGGCCGCGCAGAGTGGAGCTTGGGCGATACTCGGGCGGGTCCTTGACGAGGCGCGGATTGACCAGGCGGTGGGCGAGCTCACTGAGCGCGATCTGTGCCTCCAGGCGGGCTAGCGGCGCCCCAAAGCAGTGATGGACGCCGCCACCGAAGCCCAGGTGCTGGTTGTAGGCACGGTCGGGGTCGAAACGGTCAGGATCCTTCGTATGGGCTGGATCACGGCTTCCCGAAGCGAGCGCCAGGACGATGGAGGAGCCCCGCGGGATGGTGACGCCCGCGATGGTGATGTCGTCGAGCGCGACGCGGTTCGGCAGGAACTGGATCGGCGGCTCGTAACGCAACAGCTCTTCGACGAAATGGGGCACGAGGTCGGCCTCGTTGCGGAGCCGCTCGAGCAGGACCGGGTCGCGCAGCATGGTGAGCGTTCCATTGGCGATGAGGTTGACCGTGGTCTCGTGCCCGGCGACGAGGAGCAGGGCCGAGGTCGTGATCACCTCGATGTCCGACATGGGCCCGTCGGGTCCCTTGTAGGTGACCAGCCCGGACAGGATGTCGTCCCCCGGCCTGTCCCGATGCGCGTTGGCGAGTTCGGCCAGATACTTCCCCAGCGCGAGGATCGCGGCCTGGCGTCGCCCGGCCCGCTCCTCCTGGTCGCCTTCCCCGGGGCCGAGGGTCTCGACGATCTCCTCGGCCCACTGATGGAAGCGCGGCTCGTCCTCGCGGGGCACCCCGAGCAGATGACAGATCACCGTGACCGGGAACGGATAGGCGATGTCGTCGACGACGTCGGCGCGCCCGCGGTCCGCGATGCCGTCGATCAGCCCCGTGATGATCTCGCGGAGCTCGCCCTCCATGCCGGCGACCTTGCCCGGAGTGTCCGGCGGTCCGAAGTGCCGCATCGTCAGCCGGCGGAGCCGGTCGTGCTCGGGCGGATCGAGGCCGATGAAGGCGGGCGGCAGCCCGTCCTGCTGCGGCGAGGGCGGGCTCGCCAGGTTGCGCCTATCGGAGCTGACCCGGGGATCGTGCAGCAGAGCGATGATCTCCTCGTAGGTGCTCACGACGTACGAGCCGTCCTCCTGCAGTGACACCGGGGTACGGCGAAGCTCGGTGTACAGCGGATACGGGTCCGCTCTGCTGGAGAGCTTCTGGATCCGCTCATAGACACTCGTGGGCTTCATGCCCGTCCCTTCCCTTCCTTGCTCAGTGCCGTGCCTCGTCCTGGATGTTGGCGAGCGCGACCCGGCGTTCGCCCGGGTCGTGGCCCGTCACCATGACGGTCGCCCCCTGAGCGGGCACGACCCGCTGTGAGACCTCCGCGGGAACAGGGCGTGCCCCGTCCTGGCGGTCGACCACCCGGAAATCGGGAGGGAACGGCGCGGCCTGCTCGATCAGGCGCCGGTAGAAGTCGAGCCAGAAGGCCTGATCGAAGGTGACGGCGGCGGTGATTCGCCCTTGATAGCCGTAGACGGCGACGAACCGGCGTTCCTCCACCGAGCCGTGGGCGATCACGACCTCGTCGGCGAAGGTCGGTACGCCCACGGACTTGATGTTGACGCCGAACTGGAGCGACCAGAAGACCGGCAGGGACAGGTGCGGCCACCGATGGGCCTGGTCGCTGAGCATGTTGTGGGCGGCGATCTCGGCCTGCGCGATGGCGTTGCCCCAGTGCTCCAGCGACATGAACTGGTAGTGGTACACGGGGTGCGGGAACCGTGCCACGTCACCGGCGACGAACACGTCGTCGGTGACCAGGCCGTTGACGTCGACGGCGCGGCACCCCGCGTCCGTCGCGACGCCCCAGGGCCCGGCCGCCAGCCCCGAGTTCCGCAACCACTCGACGTTGCGGACCGCGCCGAGCGCGATCACCGCGACGTCGGCCTCCACCATGCTGCCGTCCGAGAGCCGTGCCCCGGTCAGCCGGCCCTGGTCGTCTCCCTCCAGAGACGTGACCTTGACCTCGCAGCGCAGGTCGACGCCGTTCTCGCGTTGCAGATCCGCCGCGACCGCGCCGACCACCCCGCCCAGGGCCCCCACGAGCGGCGCCGCACCGGACTCGACGACGGTGACCGGCAGGTCGAGGCCACGGCACACCGAGGCCACCTCGGCCCCGGTGAAGCCGGCTCCGACGACCAGGACCCGCTTCACCCCGGCATCGAGCCGCTCCCGCAGCAACTCGGCCTCCTCCAGCGTGCGCAGGACGTGCACCCCGTCGAGTCCGGCCTCCGTCTCGTTGGGCCATCGCCTTGCCCGTGCGCCGGTGGCGATCAGCACCTTGTCGAAACCGATCCTCCGCCCGTCGGCCAGCCCCACCTGCTTGGCAGCGAGGTCGAGTCCGGTGGCCGGCGTCCCCGCGAGCCATTCGACCTCGATCTCACGGAGATGGGGCAGGGTGGTTCCTTCGGCGGAGACCCTTCCGGTCAGTACCTGTTTGGAGAGCGGTGGACGGTCGTAAGGCTGATGGTCCTCGTCTCCGATCAGAGTGAGCGAGCCCGTGAACCCGTCCCTGCGAAGCACTCCCGCCGCTCTGCCGCCGGCAAGGGAGGCACCGACGATGACGATCCTGCCGTTGCGTTTGAAGTCGTCGTCGCCCCCCGTCGGTGACGGAGGCAACTCCGGCCGGACCGTTCGATGCTGGGTGGTCATCCGGTCGACGTGCAGCGCTTGGACAGGGCACGCCGCCGCCGCGCGGAGCACCTGCTCGCGCTGATCGTCAGCGGGGTCGGGGTCGTACATGAGCGCTTCCCGGCCGCGCATCGTGAACACGTCCGGTGCCAGGAAGGCGCACTGTCCGTAGCCCTGACAGCGCGTGAGATCAACGACTACTCTCACGACGTTTCCCCCGTTGAACGCTGTGGTCGCACGCACACCAGGCAGATCAGTTCGGCTCTACCCGCCCCGTTCTTGTTGAAGTGGAGCGGAGGGTAATGAGATGGCATCCTCGTGACAGGAGGGATCAGCCATTCTCCGCAGGCTCATGCCGTATGTGGGCGACGGTCAGATAGCCCCCGAGCACGAGGACCCACACGGGGAACACCATCTCCGCCCAGACGACACTGCTCACGAGCGTGAGCAGCACCAGCCCGGCGACGTAACCGAGCCAGGACAGCCAGCGGGGGAGAATCCCGAGACGGGTTCCGATGGTCGTGGTCGTCAGTGCGAACACACAGGCCATTCGCGGCGCGTACTCACGCAGCAGGCTCGACGTGAGGTGCCGTCCATAGTGGAAGAACTCGATCTTCTGGGACGTGTGCTCCACATCGTCGATCGTGGCCAGGAACGCGGTCGCCGTCGCACCGAAGACGAAGATCATCGCCACGTACAGGTAGCCCGCGCCCAGGAAGCCGGTCATGAAGAACCGGTCCTCCCGTCCCCCGACGAAGTCCCGCATGGCCCCCATGAACCACAGGAAGAAGATCCCCCCGAAGGGCAGCAGGACCAGGGCCGCCCGCAGCGCCCGGCGGTCCTCCGTGTTCGCGAGCCAGGTGGCCGCGTCGACCGGATGATCTGGAACCGCCCTGTGCACCAGGGCCATGGCGCCTCCGAGCGTGATGGCGGAGATGATGCCCGCGATGCCCGCGGCGCGGGGCGTCCGCAACGCCTTCGCCGGTGCTTCGGTACTACTCCGCATCCGCCTCACCCCAGGAGGCTCTGACAACCCCGTTCACCTGTACGTATCCGACCGTTGCGCAGGGTAATCATCCCGGGGGCGGATCAAGCGGTTCCGCCTCGGAACGGCAGACGAGGGTCAGCGAGGGTCTTCCTGGACGGTGGGCAGCTCCGCCGGGATCTCGACGAGCGTCCGCTCCCGTGTGCCGATCAGGTCTTCGACATCAGTGGGCAGCCACTCTTCCCCATAGTGGGCGTCCAGAAGCGTGGAGAGGGCGGTGAGCGCCTGCTCCGGTGATGGCCGTTCTCCCGGCTCTTTGACCAGGCACCGCGTCACCAGTCCCCGCATCGGGTCGGGCAACCGGCTCAGGTCGGGTCTGCTGTAAACGATCCGCCCCCGGACCTTGTGATCGGAGCCGAACGGCGCCGCGCCCGTCGCGGCGAACACCAGGGTCACCCCCAGGGAGAACACGTCGCTCAGGGGTGTCACAAGCTCCCCGAGGGCCTGTTCCGGCGACATGTACGCGGGAGTCCCCAAAACCTCCGCGCGGGCGAGCGGCAACGCGTCCAGCGGGCGCGCGAAACCGAAATCGATGACGCGCGGACCGTCCGAGGCCAGCAGGACGTTCGACGGCTTGAGGTCCCGGTGGACGATCCCCGCCTGATGGATCGCGATCAGAGCCTCGGCAAGCCCGGCGCCCAGCTTGCACGCCGCCTGCTCCGGGAGCGGCCCCTTCTCGTGAACCGCCGCGGCCAGGCTCACCCCCCGGATGTACTGCGTCGCCAGCCACGGTTGCTCAGCCTCTGGATCGGCGTCGATCACCGGCGCGGTGTAGAAGCCGCTGACCGACCGTGCCGAAGACACCTCCCGGCGGAATCGCGCCCTCCACCGCGGGTCGTCCAGCAGTTCCGGCCTCATGACCTTCACGGCGACGAGCCGCCTGCTCGGTGACGTCGCGAGGAACACCTCGCCCATCCCACCCGCGCCGAGCCGCGCGATCACGCGGTAGGGGCCGATCGACCGCGGGAGGTCAGACTGCATGCGCACGAAATCCGATCATGATGGGCGTGCTTCATCGTGCCACGAAACGTCCCATCGCTCCGCACGGCCGATGCTCATGTCCAGGGCAGCGCGCCCCTTTCGGCCCAGTAGCGCTCCGATGCCACCTTCACCCCCGCGAGGAGCGTCAGATCCTCATCATCGAGCGACACCTCTGTCGCCTTGAGGTTCGCCTCCAATTGCGAGGGACTGACCGCACCGATGAGCACGGTGTCCGCCCAGGGGCGGCTCAAGGCCGCTGCCAAAGCCAAGGCATCCGGCTTCACGTGATTGCGGAAGGCGACCCGCCGTACGTCCATGGGCGGGCGGAGAGCCAGTTTCCCGTTCGCGAGGACCTCCTTCAAGATGACATGGAGACCCGCATCATGAGCTTCTCGGAGGGCTGGCTCGGCCGAGGTTTCCAGGACGTTCCACGTTGACTGGACGGTGCTGAAGAGTCGTTGACCCGATACTTTCAACGCCATGGCCCGGCGAATCGTTTCGGCCTGACGGGGGCCCGAAGTAGAGAACCCCACGCGCACCCCCTCCGAAGAGATCTGCGCCAAGGCCGCCTGCAGTGGGACGTCCTGGAAGAAGGGGCTTTCCTCAGTGAGCGAATGCACTTGATAAACAGATAGGTGCTCGCCTAGCACTGTCCTCGTCTCGCCGTACTGAGCCTGGAAACGGTCGAGGCTGTGCTCCTTGACCTCGTGCACGTCGGCGTCCATCTTCCAATCGCCCACGTACGTGTAACCCCACTTGCTTGACACCGTCACCTGTACGGGCGCGCGTGCGATGAGCCATCCGCCGAGGAAGTCCTCCGCCCTGCCGTACGACCGTGCCGTGTCCACCCATCGGACGCCTCGCGCGTAGGCCGCGTCCAGGACGCTCCACGTCGCGTCCCGCAACTCTCTGACGGTCCGGCTCAGCGGGAGCTCCTCCGCCCGTCCGATATTGATGTACGCCGGCCGTCCCAGTGCGGCCAGCCCGATCCCCAGGCGTCGCATCGCATCCATCCCCTCACCCTGGCACGCATCACGCCGAGTCCGGGCGGTCGGCACTGGGATATCCAAATTGTCCGATGAATCCATTATTGGCGAGCGCTGCCCCTGTCAACAAGTTATCCACAGAATCGCATTCCAGTGTTGCCTCGCCGGAATGTGGGCGAGGCTGGTGTGCGTCATCGGTTCCACCACGACAGGGAGCAGCGATGCCCGCGCAGATCATTCACGGCGACTTCGGTGTCCAGCAGTTCGCGGCCCGCCTGGGGCTTTCCAGGTGGCAGCTTCGCGTCGGCCGGGAGCACGGGATGCTCCCGGGTCCCGATCTCGACGGGGAACGCTGGTCCGCCCGGCTCGTACGCGAGGCCGACGGAAATGGCGCCAAGGTCATCGCCATGTTCGGGGCGGAGCCGCCGATCGGGTCGGTCCGGGCGGCGGCGAGGCTGGCGAGCAGGGTCGGGCTGGACGTGGAGCGCAGGGACGTAGAGGTACTGGTCGCCAGAGGCGATCTCAACGTCATCAGCAGCTTTCGCGGCCATCCCGTGTACCTCATCCGCGACCTCGACGGCCTCGACCCGGACGCCGTGCGCGAGGTGGTCTCGGCGAGGAAGGGGCCGCTGCTCGACAGCGTCGACGGCAACGGCGCCGCCGTGATCCTCGACTGGCCCCGCAAGGCGTTCGACCGGATCGCGAGCGAGCAGGACCTCGCGACGGACCGGCTGGGGCGCTACTCGCTCTCCGACGTCCGGCGTCTCGCCTCGGACGAGGTCCTGATGCGCGCGGTCTCCGAAGAGAAGCGACGCCTGGCCCTGGCCAAGACGCGGCGAACGGAGACCAGGATCGAGGACGTGGTGCGCAGTTGGCTCGTTCAATGCACGGCGTACATCGACCGGGTCGCCGATCAGCCGCCGGACACCACGTCCATCGGCCGGACCTTGCGCGCCCTTGTCACGGCAAGGGCGGAGAGTATGAAGCAGGAGCACGAGGTGCCCTAGACGCTGCGTCGACCCGCAGACGCGCTCATCGGCCCGGCGGAGACCATCGTGGGGCTCGTAGCCCGCGAGCCCGGGTGTCGGAGCGCCCCGGTACAGCCGCCTGCCGCAACGCGCTTGGTCCGCGAGGTCGCTCTCGTGGCTCAAGTCTCGACTCCACCTGAGCTCAAAGGGAGCGTGGTCGGGAGGCATCACCCTGGCACTGATGCCGAGGCGAGCCTCCGCCCCGGAGAGAACAGTTCGGCACCCGGGCCCGCCGCCTCCCGCTCGAGGGCGGGCGACGGGGGAGGAGGCGCGACCAGCAATGGCGGTGCCTCGGCGGCGAACGGGGCGACCGGACCCGGCGGCAGTTCCCGGACCTCGAACGCCCGCCCTACTAGGTCATCGAGCCGGTCCGTTTCTGCTCCGATACGGCGATTCTCCCCGCCGCTTGGCTATGACGTTCACGCTTGGCCCCGGGGTGACGTCCTCGGGTGGCTCCACCTCGGCGGATGGCGGACGTCCCGAAATGGCCCCACGTCGTCACTGCGGATCGGTGTCCGCCCAGCTCGGAGGCGGGGCCGTTTCTGGCCGTCATCGACGGTGTCTGTTTCGCGGTGGGGCCACCGGAAGACGTCCTGGTGGAGCGGTTCGCAACGTCGTAGCCACGCCGCTGGGGCGGTGCGACTCCGAGTGCTTCTCCGGTGGGCTCGCACATCGCCTTCAGAGGACCCGAGTCGGCCACGCGGGGGACTTTGGAAGCGTGAGCCCGGCTCGGACCACCGCACACGAGGGCCTCGCATGAGAACGACGCAGGAGGAAGATGTGGATCCGCCGGTTTCGCCATCACCACTGCTCAAGCCGAGAACCTCATCGCCCCCAGGCTGTTCGAAGCCCTGGGCGGCCTGCCTCGGCTGGAGAAACCGCTGAAAGTGCCCGTGTGCGCGCGGAGCACACGGGCGAGGGGATTCAGAATCGTCTCGTACCGGTACGCCGTCCCGAAGGGCGCTTCCGTTCGGGTTCGTGGAGTTGGATCGCCGCGTAAAGGCGATCTCGAGCCTCCGTCCGGGACAGGGCGGGAAGGCGGTTGGGCAGGTGCGCGGACAGCGCCGGCGGCGCGTCGACGAGCCCGTCGTCGTCGATGGACGCCCGATCACCCGTCCAGGGGCCGAGGAGGACCGTGGACACCCCACCCGGGTGCCGTGCGAGCAGTTTCGAGATCCGGCCGACCTCGTCATCGCAGTCGGCCACGAGGAGCAGCCGCCGCGCCTGCGTTGCGCCGGTGTTCTCGCGGATGATCAGCTCGGTCTCCAGGTAGGCGACCGCGGCGTCGAGGTTGCCCGGTATGAACAGCCCGGCCGTGGTCTCGTCGAGCAGCTCGTCTTCGGCCAGGCCGAACAGCAGTGTCGCGTCGGGCCGCGGGATCACCACGAGAGACGTGTCGCCGTGATCGCTGAGAGCGGCAAGCGCGAAGATGCGCGCGGTGCTCACCGCCGCGGGGCCCGCGAGCCCCATGGCCGGTGTGGCGAACGGGTCCAGAGCGGGCCGGTAGGTGAGCGGGGTGCTTCGCACCGCTGGAACACCGCCGTCGGCCGGTGGTGCGAACTGGCCTGCGGCCGCGTAGAGCCGGTGGCGGAAGGGGTAGTAGATCGCGGCCGCCGCCGGGAGGAGGAGGCCCAGGAGGAGAAGCGGCTGAAACGAGCGTGATCGGGGCGCTTCTCCCTCGGCCTGCCGATCGATGCGGGCAGGTTCGGACGCCGTGGTCCCATGGTGCGGGGGCGTAGGTGATGGGGTCGGTTCCTTGGAACGGATCGGCGGTACCGGCCGAGGGGCCGGCTTGGCCCGCCTCTTGATGGGCGGAGGGCGATGCTCAGTCTTGGGCGTCCGCTCCAGGCGCACGCCCCATCGGCCGGAACGAGGACCGTGCCGATGGGCCCTCTTCCGAGATTTCCCGTACATGGCCAGCCATGCCTCCTTGCACATCCGCGCGGTATACCAGTCCGTCATGCTCACGGGGTGACGGCAGATGGCGGGGACCGGTCTGCGTGATTCAGGCTCGGCCGCCGTGGCCGCGCCGGCCGCCGTGGCGGCACCGAGGGAGATGGCTCCGGCCACCGCAGTGCATCCCAGCACTCCTCCAGTGCAGCGGAGGAAGTCGCCGATCATGTCGGCGCGTCTGGGATCTGCCAGGAAACGGCTCATCTTCGCCCCGGGGATCGCGTTGGTCACCGTCAGAACGCCGATCGTAGTCAATTCGGCTACGCAGCGTTGAGCATTGGTGACAGTTGTTCTGTGTGATCATTCACGTTCGCCCACCAAGCTGGGCGATATGTCCCCCCTCGCCCTGAGGTGACTCCCGCCGCACCCACAGCCACCCCCTTCGGCCCACGGCAGCGTCCCCGACCGTCGCCCTGACTCTCGCCCCCCGGGCCCCTCGCCCCCCGTATCCCCTCGCCGCCAGGATCCTCGAACCCGGGCCCCTCGGCCCTCGGTCGTCCGCCCTCGGACCAACGGAACCTCGAATCTCAACTCCCGGTCTTCGGCCCCCCGACCCCTCGGCCTCCGGCCCACCGGCCTCCGGCCCACCGGCCTCCGGCCCCTCGGCCTCCGGCCCCTCGGCCTCCGGCCCCTCGGCCTCCGGCCCCTCGGCCTCCGGCCCACCGGCCTCCGGCCCCCCGGCCCCCTGGCCCCGGGCCCCGCCCGAGACCGGGCCGGGGAGGCTTCAGAACTCCTGGGAGGGCCCCGCACCCATGGGCTGCTCACCTCGGCGTCGTCGTCGGCGCCACGCGGGGAGGACGAGGGCGGAATGCTGGCCCCGGCCCTGGCCCTGGCCCCGGCTTCCCGGCCTCCCGGCTCCCCGGCCTCCGGCTTCCCGGTCTCCCGGCCTCCGGCTTCCCGGCTCCCCGGCTCCCCGGCTCCCCGGCCTCCGGCTTCCCGGCCCTGGCCCCTCACCCCTCGGCTTCGGCGGGCTCGTATGGGGTCATCTCATCCTCTCGACGTGATCGGGAACGTTCCGGGGCGGTGATCCGCTCAGGAGCGGCGGGGCTCTCGGAGGTGCTTGGTCGGGCGTCGTGCTCCACCTCGGTCGGGCATGACCACGCCGGCCGGCCCAGCGGTCAGGCCGCTTCCGGGAGAGGCGGGGCGGCGGGGGAGGAGACCAGGTCGTACATGCCCAGGGGAAGCGTGTCGCCCCAAAGCCAGTCGTTGATCGTGCCTTCGAAGTCGTCGGGTGGGCCGACCGACAGCAGGCGCGGGGTCATCGTGGTGAGGCGGACGTCGAGGGGGCCGGACGTGTGGCGTCCGCGGGGCGTGGAGCCCCAGAAGTCGTCGAAGTCCTTCTCGTCCAGTTGGAGCGCGGCGTTGATCACGCGGCCCTGGGCGGCCGGGCCGGTGGAGAGCCAGGACCAGTGGGCCGTCAGCAGGTGACGGGCAGTGGTGCGAAGGACGTTGAGGGCGGCCAGGTCGTGGGGGCATGCGACGTTGGCGATCTGCAGTTCCGGGAGGCCGAAGCGGCGCAGGCCGCGGGTGCGGAGGCGGACGCAGCTACAGCCGTTCACCCCGTCTGGGTCGCGCTCGGGGTCGGGGGCGGTGCAGCGGCCGTTGGCCCTGAAGGGAGGAAGGACATCGCCCAGCCATTGGTCCGCCAGGACGAAGGCCGCGCGTTCGGACGTGGGCGGCGTGAGTATGTGGCCGGTGGTCAGGTCGGCGGAGACTCCTCCCGTGGCGCCGGCGAGGGCGTGGGCAGCGGCGCGAGCCACCTGGGCGCCTCTGGGCTGGTCGGTGACGGGCGCGGAGGAGGTGATGACGGCGAACTGCTCGGCTTGCTGGAAGCCTCGCTCGAGGCGACGCTGGTCGGCGTGGACGGCCTTGATCTGGGTGGGGTCCCAGCGCAGGGAGGCGAGGTCTTCCCGGGTGAGTTCCAGTTGGGGTGATCCGAGGCGTCCGATCATGTGGGCCTCGAAGACGCCGCAGGGGCTCCGAAGAAGAAGCCCCTTGAGATCGTGCGGGATGTGGTCGGCGGCCACGGCGAAGCGAGAGGTCGTGGTGGCGGGAACGGGGAAGGCGACCGTGGGCATCGAGGTGCTCCTTTCACGACGAGTCGTTGCCAGGATCCGCTGGCGGCCCTTCCCAGAGAAGTAGAACGCCGTTCTGTGGATAATCCTCGGGTCGTGGGTTGGGTGATCCCGGAGCCCGCCACCCGGTTTTTGCGGTGGTGGTCCCGTTCGAGATCAAGGTAGGACTGAGCGCATGGAGATCAAAGGGGAGCGGATCGTCCTGCGTGATGTCACGGCGGCCGATGCCGAGATTCTCTACGCGATCGTCAGGGAGCCGGAGGTGGCCGCGTGGTGGGCGCCGCCGGACGGCTTCGAGGGGATGCTGGCGGTCGTGCTGGACGACGGTCAGGTCGTCGGCGCCATCTCGTACGACGAGGAACTCGACGAGGACTACCGGCGCGCGAGCATCGATCTCTTCCTCAGTGCTCGCCACCATGGGCGTGGGCTGGGGGCGGACGCGGTGCGCGCGCTCGCACGATGGCTCTTCGCTGACCGTGGGCACCACAGGATCACCATCGATCCGGCGGCCGCCAACGCGGCGGCGATCCGCTGCTACGGCAAGGTGGGCTTCAGGCCCGTGGGGACGATGCGCGAGTACGAGCGCGATCCGCTGACGGGCGAGTGGCGAGACGGGCTGCTGATGGACCTCCTCGAGCGCGAACTGACCGGTTGAGCGGCGAGGTTCGGCGTACAGGTGGTGGCGACTTTGGGTAAAGTCGTCATCACTCGCAGTTAATTTCGTGCGATGCCGGTCGAAGCCGGCTGCGCTCGTGGTGCGGTCGCACGCGTATGACCGCGTCCCAGCCATCAACGCCGACGCCCTGCTCCTCCCGCCCTTCCGGGTCGAGACACGGGACCAGGAACGACTGAGAGGTGACGGCATGTGCCGGCTGTTCGGGATGAGCACGGGAGGGCCCCGGGTCAGAGCGGCCCACTGGTTGCTGGACGCGCCGCGCAGTCTGCGCGTCCAGAGCCACCGGATGCAGCACGGAGCCGGGTTGGGCTGGTTCTCCCTCGGAGGGGAGCCGGTCCGCGACAGGGCGCCCGTGGCCGCCTTCGAGAACACGGACTTCGCGCTGCACGCCCGGAACGTCCTGTCGCACACGTTCGTGTCCCATGTCCGTGACGCGTCCGTCGGGGACCTGACGGTCCACAACTGCCATCCGTTCGTGATGAACGACCGGCTGTTCGCCCACAACGGCGTGGTGAAGGGGCACGACACGTTGCGGACGTGGCTGAGCGAGGTGGAGTACGCCCACGTCGCCGGAGAGACCGATTCCGAGCTGTTCTTCGCCTATGTGACGGCCGAGATCCGCCGCCAGGCCGACACCGCGGCCGGCATCACGCGGGCGGTCCGGCGCATCGGAGCGGAACTGCCCGTGTACTCGCTCAACTTCGTCTTGGCCGAGGCGGGGCGCATGTGGGCCCTGCGCTATCCCGAGAGCAACGAGCTGTGGGTCCTTTCGCCCGCTGAGGGCGGCAGGAGCGGGCCCGAGAGCGAGGCGGGGCCGCCCGCCTCCGTGCCCGCGGTGATCATCGCCAGCGAGCCGATGGACGACCACCCGCGTTGGCGGCCCCTCGAACCCGGAGAGCTGCTCGCCGTCGACGGCCTGGCCGAGACTTCGTGCTTTCCCTTCGAGCCGCCGCGCCATCCGCTGCGCCGCTCGGACCTGTCCGCCAGGGAGGCCGCATCGCAGGAGGTCGTCCCGGTGGAGCCCGCCGTTCCCGCCGGGCCGGGCGCCGCCGGGGGCGGGCCCGACGGCTCCGAGCCCCGGACGGCCGTGGCGGCGCAGAACGCGTCCCTCCAGCGGTCCGTGCCGGCGCCGCGGCCAGAGTCGTCCCAGGTGTCCGCGGGCTCTTAGGGGCCGGCTGGGGCGGGTGTTCGGGCCGAAGGTCTCGGTCGTCGTTCGAGGGGGCCGCGGCGTGGGGTGATGAGGTTTCCGCCGGTGCCGGTGCCGCTGGGGTGACCATGGGTCTCCGCTCCGGCCTCGGCGGCGAGGGAGACGGATGCTCCTTGTGGGGGACGAGGCGACGCGGTGAAGGCCGTGCCGCCGGAGGTCCCCACGAGCGTCGGTAAACCGGACCGGTCCAGGCCCTTCCGGTGCCCTCGCAAGTGCCCAGGTCGCAGGTGACGGGGGCATAGGGACCGTCTGTCCAGCTCCGACACGCCGTTGACCATGGAAAAGTCCAGCTTCGGCCGATATCGCATCCTTTCGCGCGGCATCACGGGGTTAATTGGGGGGAATGTGTACGTTGGGTAGATCAACACAGCTGTGAGCTGCGGGGACCGTCCCGCGGCCCAGCTTCGGAACAGGAGGTTTCCGTGACCCGCACGCTGTCGAGGGGCACCCGCGTCACCGGTGCCGAACGCACGCGGCTCGCCGCGGAACTCGCCCCGCGTTACGCCGCCGGCGAGAGCATCCGTGATCTGGCCGCCGAGACCGGCCGCTCGTACGGATTCATCTACAACGTCCTGAAGGAGGCGGGCGTCCCGCTACGCGGCCGAGGCGGGAACACCCGGCGCAAGAAGGACTGAACCGCTCCCCAGGAAGAACACAGGCAAGTGACCATGGCCGGACGTCCCCCTCGCCCCCCGGGGGGACACCGAGCACTAGGAACGAGGGAAGGCTCCGGTGACCTCGGAGCGCCCGTTCAGGCTGGCGAGGTCGGCGGCCGCCCGTCCCGCCACCCAGCCCTCGTAGTTGGACACCGAACCCGCACGGCCCTTGGCCAGGTTCGGGAACATCGTGTCGACGGCCTCCTCGACCGCCCGGTCCCGCGCGGCCAGCACGGGAAGAAGATCCTTCCCACCCTCGCCCGCGGCCGCCCGGCTCGTCGCCTCTCCGGCCGCCTCCCGGAGCCGCTCCCCGATGCGCGCGGCGTAGGCGTTCAGGAACGCGTGACGGAACGACCGCGTCCGTGAGCGGCCCCGCGCGTCCCGCCTGGGGCCCGCGTGCACCATGGCGGTCGTCGCCTGCACAAGCAGCGAGGTGAACAGCATCTCCACCGCAGCCAGATCGGCCGGGAATCCCAGCACCGTCGAGAAGCCGAGCTCGCGATGCCAGACGGCACGGCAGCGGTTGGCGTCGGCGACCACCGTCAGCAGGACGGCCTTGGGGGCGTCGTAGGGGTTGTCCACCGCGACGCGCCTGCCGGACGGTCCGCGGGTGTCGCCGCTCTCGGCCGCGAGCAGGGCGTGATCGATGCTGTGGCGGGCGATGAGCTCCTGAGCGCGCGCGCTGAGCGCCTCGGCCTCTTCGGGGAACTCCGTGGACTCCGCCTTGGCCAGCAGAGCCCGCACCTTGCCGAGCATCCGCTGGTCGACGTCCCGGACCTGATCTCGGGTCGAGGCCGGCGCCTCTCGCCGGGGGGTGCCTGGCCGCGGGCCGATGCTCGCGAGCCGGGGCAGGCCCGCCAGCAAGTGGACGAGTTCCACCGCGCAGGCGACCATCTCCGCCCGGTCCACTTCTTCCCCCTCGGACCAGGCGGCCAGATGCTCGTCGTCGTGCTCCCACCACACCTCGGCGCCCAGGACGGCGAGTTGCTCTCGCCACTGGTCGTCCACGGTGGCGGCGGAGTAGGCGCGCATCTCGGCGGCGATCGCGTCCAGCGCGAGCCGGACGTGCCGGGCGGTTCGGCGGCGGCCGACGAACCGGATCACGTCGGCCGGCTGCCAGCCCCTCTCCCAGGCCGTGCTCACGCCGTCCTGTAGCGCGGCGGCGAGGCGGCGGTCGACGGCGTGCGCCCACTCCGCGACATCGGGTTCCCCGGCCAGTTCGGCGACATGCCGGCGGAAGCCGCCGTCGTCGCCGTGCGAGAGCGCCCGCAGCGCCTCGGCCGTCAGTTCCGCGGCCAGCTCCGCAGAGGTGGGCGCGGCGGCCGAGGGCCGAGCCGCCGCCTCTCCGGACCGTGGTCGCCACCACGCCTTC
Source organism: Actinomadura roseirufa (assembly GCF_900659635.1). Classification (GTDB taxonomy): domain Bacteria; phylum Actinomycetota; class Actinomycetes; order Streptosporangiales; family Streptosporangiaceae; genus Spirillospora; species Spirillospora roseirufa. The sequence goes on from NZ_CAACVB010000032.1 coordinate 43,562, forward strand.
CGCACCGGCACTCCCGTCGTCCTGAGGCACTCTCACCAGGGCACGACGATCCTGCCACGCGGGGACCGGTCCCTGCGCGGAGACTCCCTAGGGACCCCGGAGTTTCGCTCACCGTTCGCCTGGAGGGCCGTCACCTATGGGAGTTATCCCCAGAATCGGATTCTGGTCACGGACGGTGCTCGGGCGATCGAGAATGGGTGACAGGGAGGTGATATGGCTCGGGCCGCCGGTGGCGGTCTGGAGGGTTCAGCCGGCGTCGTGCTCGCCCTCGCGCATCTCCTTCACGACGACGCTCTGGTAAGCGCGGGAGGTGTCGGGAACGTAGCTGAGGCGGGCCAGGGCCCTGCCGTCCTGGTCCCTGATCTCGAAGTGGTAGCTCTCGTCCTCGTCGCCGACGTGTGCGACCGCTTGGTCGTGCCGGAGGCGGCACATCGTGTCGACCTTCTCCAGAGCGACCTCCAGGCTCCCCGCGTCGGTGATGAGCCGCGCGGGCTCGCCGGTCTCCCAGATCTCGAACATGTGCGTCCTGTCGGCGGTCGGTCGGAAGGAACGGGCGGGTCATTCCAGACGTCGGGAGCCAGCCTGAACCGAATTGGTGGATCTTTCAATCAGTCCAGGTCTCGGATTGATCACTATTCGGATTGGTAGGTGATCGCAGCGTCATAAGCCGCACGTTATGGGTGCCGATGGGCATGCCGGAGGCGGCCCGGCGGGAGCCGAACGGAGGTGACGCGGGGCATGGGCGAGGTGGTCCTCTCAGGGCGCTTCGACCAGCGCGACACGGGTCTCCTTCGCATCGGGCTCAGCGAAGCGCAGCAGTGACTCGCCCTCGGCGCTCAGGGCGTCCAGGGCCGCCGGGGGAAGAGGCTCGAACGGGTGGAGGTTCAAGGTGGCGATCTTGCGTTTGGACGCGATGTCCCAGGTTCCGGCGGCGAGGCCGTTCCAGAGGAAGACGGCGCGCACACGGAGGTTCTTCGTGGTCAGGCCGGGGCGATGGGCATCGGAGATGACGCGGCGGCGGTCGGAGTGCGCCAGCATGAGGCTGTCGAACTCGGGCAGGAAGCGGGCGGGTGCGGGGACGTCCTCGGCGGGACGCGGGGCGTCGGGCAGGTCGAACAGCTCACGGCCCTTGTCGCCGGCGAAGACCCTGAGGCGCGGGCGCAGGCGGTCGAAGACCTCGCCGAGGGCCGGCAGGCCCGACCACGCCTGCGCGTCGGCCGCGGAGGCGGGACCGAAGGCGGCGAGGTAGCGCAGCATCAGCTCGTCGAGAGACGGGGCCGGGGCGGGGGCGGCGCCGAGCCAGCCGTCGGCCAACGCGAACTCCGCCGCGCGGGGGAAGGCCCACCTGTCCCCGGTCGGGACCATCACGAGCGGCACGCACATCCGGACGGCATGGCCCAAGGCCCGGTCGTTGACGTCCGGGAACTGTTCCCGCAGGAGCGCCCGCACCTCGTTGAAGGTGCGGGGACGCTCCGTCAGCAGAGTCCGCGCCGCGGGGACGACCTTCCCCAGGTCGAGTCCTTCGGCGCGGTCGCCGAGGACGCGCAACCCGCCGTCGAGTATCGGCTGCATCGACGTCCGGAAGGCCGCGTAGTCGGCGGAGGTCATCAGATGAAGGGTGGCGCGCATCATCGTGGCGCGCACGACAGAGCGGTCGTGCAGGGCTTGGACGAGGTCGGGCGGCCGGAAACCCTCCAGGCGCGCCCAGAGCCCGAAGAAGGGAGGCTTGGGCTCCTGGGCCTGGAGGCCGCAGAGACGTCCGACCGCGTCGGCGACCGGGATCGCCTCCCGGGCCAGCAGGAGCTGCCGTGCCAGCGTGGCCCTGTTGAGGGCCTGGACGCTGAGGGTGTCCGCCATGGTGGTCGCCTTCTCATGGTCCCGGACGTCTCCGGGACGGAATCGAGGTGATGGACGATGTTCGGAGCGCCGTGAGCGCGCGGCTCATGCGGCCCGCCGGGGCGGCCGGTTCCACGACCTGCGAGGTCTTCCATTCGGTGTCAGGGTAGTGGGGCGTCCAGGACGTCGGCCAGGGTCTCGCGGACGCGGCGGCGCAGCCATGCGTGCGCGGGGTCGGCGTCGTAGCGGGCATGCCAGGCCATGGAGAGGCGGAGCGGCGGCAGTTCGAACGGGACGGGAACGCGGACGAGGCCGAGGCGGTCCACCAGCGGCCCGTGCAGCCGTTCGGCGGCGAAGCCCATCAGGTCGGTGGTCTGGACGATCAGCAGGACGGTGGCGACGGTGGGCGCGGTCGCGGCGAGGCGGCGCGTGCGGCCGAGGCCGGCGAGGAGGTCGTCGATCGGGCCCGTGAGACGGCCGCGCCGGGTGTTGACGAGCTGGGTCGCCTCGGCCCACTCGTCCAGTGTGACCTCGCGGCCCGCGAGACGGTGGCCGGGTCTGACTACCGAGACGAAGCGGTCCTCCAGGAGGGGTTCGGTCCGGATGTCGGCCGCCTCGGTGATGACGCCCACTTCCAGGTCGACGGTGTCGCGGCGGAGGAGGTGGGTGTCCCGCGGTCCCTCGCCCAGGAACCGCAGAGTGAGGTGAGGGGCCTCGCGTGCGACGCGTTCCAGCAGGGGGCCGGCGAGGACGGCGAAGCTGCTCTCCTCCGCCTGGAGGGAGTAGCTCCCGGTCAGCTCCGCCGGGTCGAAGCCGTCCGCCGCGAAGAGCGTGCGGGCGCGCTGGACGAGCTCGCGCACCTCGGCGTGGATCGCGAGGGCCCTCGGCGTCGGGACCATCGACCTGCCGGAGCGGACGAGGATCGGGTCGCCCAGGGCCTTGCGGATCCGGCCGAGCGTGCGGCTCATCGCGGGACCCGACAGGTGCAGTCGTTCGGCCGCGCCCGTGACACTGCCCTCCTCCAGGAGGGCGTCCAGGGCGACGAGCAGGTTCAGGTCCAATCTGGATTGCATCGGACGCACTCCTGAGCTGCAAAAGATGCATTTGAAAGCAAGTGAGGACGAGCCTACGTTGGGGATCGCGGAGACGGCGCGCGCGGCCCGGATATCCCCCTCCGCCCTCCCTGTGCTCCGGGACCTCCGGGTCCTGCGGCCTTCACCGTCCTTCGTGAGGAGCCCTCATGACGATCGATGCCGCCCGGCACGCCGCGCCGCCGGGAACCGCCCGCGCAGCGGCCCGCGGGATGACCCCGCTGATGTCGGGATGCGTGGTGCTGGTCGTGGCCATGGTCGCCGCGATCAACCTGTCCATTCCCAAGCTGTCGGCGAGCTCGCTGAGCCCGTCGTCCACCGAACTGCTGTGGATCGTCGACTCCTATGTCCTGGTGTTCGGCTGCCTGTTGATCCCCGCCGGGGCGCTCGGGGACCGGTACGGGCGCAAGGGGGTGCTGCTGAGCGGTCTCGGCGTCTTCGCGGCGGGGTGCCTGCTGTCGGCGGCGGCGCCCGGGGTGGTGGTCCTGCTCGCCGGGCGCCTCGTGACGGGGGCGGGCGCGGCCCTGATCATGCCCGCGACGCTGTCGCTCCTGCTGCAGGTGACGGAGCCGGCCCGGCGTCCGCACGCGATCGCGACGTGGACGGCGGCCACCGGAGTGGCGGGCGCCGTCGGCAACGTCGGAGGGGGAGCGGTGCTGCAGTGGCTGCCATGGCAGGGGCTCTTCCTCGCGGGCGCACCACTGGCCGCCCTGCTCGCGCTCCTCGTCGCGCGGCTGGCCCCGCGGGGTGAGCGCCATCCCGCCGACCTGGACGTCCCCGGCGCGGCGATGCTGACGCTCGCGCTGTTCGCCCTGCTGTTCGGGATCATCGAGGGTCCCGAGCGCGGCTGGTCGGCGGCGCCCGTGCTCGGCGGCTTCGCCTGCGGGGCCGCCCTGCTCGCCCTGTTCGCGGTGTACGGCCTGCGGGCGGCCCACCCTCTCCTCGACCCGAGGGTCTTCGCGATCGCCCCGCTGCGCAGCGGGGTGCTCGGGGTGGGGCTGGCGTTCTTCGGCCTGTTCGCGCTGTTCTTCGTCAACGCCCAGTACCTGCAGTACGCGAAGGGATACTCGCCGCTGCTCACCGGAGTGGCCATCGCGCCGCTGGTCGTCGGGATGGTCGCGGTGTCCAAGCGCAGCGTCGGGCTGGCCCGTCGCTTCGGGAGCCGCCCGATGGTCGCGGCGGGGATGGCGACGATCGCCGCGGGGCTGGGCCTGCTGTCGCTGGCCGGCGCGTCCACGCCCTACTGGCTGTACGCGCTCGGCCTGGTGGTGATGTCGCTCGGCATGGGGCTGTGCGTGCCGACGCTGTCGGTGGGCGTCATGGCCGCGCTTCCGCCGGCGCGGGCGGGCCTCGGCTCCGGGCTGAACGGCGCCGCGAGGGAGATCGGCAGTGCCCTCGGGGTCGCCGTCCTCGGCACGGTCCTCACGGGCCGGTTCGCGGACGGGCTGCCGCCCGCCCTCGCCGGGCACGCGCACTCGGCGGGAGAGGCGCTCGCGGCATCGGACGCGGCGGGCGCGGGGCCGGGCGCGCACGAGCGGGTCGTCGAGGCGTTCACCGGCGCCATGGGGGCCGGATACCGGGTGGTCGCGCTGGTGGTGCTGGCGGCGGCCGTCGTGGTCGCGCTGGGGCTGCCAGGCCGGGACCGGACGCCCCGCGGGTGACGATGGCGTGGGTGCAAATGAGATATATCGCAAGGAGTGGACGTGGTCCTGGAAGAAGGTCGTCCGGTTCGCGGGGTCCGCGGAAGGCTTCTCGATCTGCTCTTCGCGCGGGGGACGGTGGAGCACGTGCGTCCGGCGGGCCGGCGGATGCGCTGGATCCGCCTCGGCGGGATGCCCGGCCTGAAATGGACGCCGGGCCAGCAGGTCCGCGTCCATGTGGCGGATATCACCGCCGCCCGCACCTGGGTCGGCGGAGCCGTGCGGAACGCGCTGCGGACCTATTCGGTGTGGGAGTACGACGCGGCCGCGGGCGTCCTCGACTTGTGCGTGCTTGACCACCCGGAGGGTGGCCCGGGGGCGGAGTGGGCCCGGACGCTTCGGGTGGGCCAGGAGGTCGTCCTCGGCAAGCCCGAGGGCTCTCTCGCTCAGGCCGGCCGCGTTCCACCTCTTCGTGGGAGAGGAGACGGCCTCCGTCGCCTTCGGGGCCATGCTCCGTGCCCTGCCGCCGGAAGAGCCGGTGCGCGGGGTGATCGAGGTCGCCGGGGCGGAGGACAGGCTGCCGCTGCCGAGGGGAGCGGAGCTCGTCTGGCGCCATCGCGGGGACGCTCCGGCGGCCTCGTCGGCGACGCTCGTGGACGCCGTGCGAGAGCTGGAGCTGCCTCCGGCGCCGGCGGGAGCCGCCTATGTGGCCGGCGAGGCGCGCACCGTGCAGGCCGTCCGCGCCCACCTGGTGCGCGAGCGCGGGTGGGAGCGGAGATCGGTGCTGGTCAAGCCGTTCTGGACGCCGGGCGGGCGCGGCATGGAATGATCGTTAACGAGCGTCGAGGGCGGGGGATACGGGAGGATTTTTCGGAAAATGCACGTGCATCAGCTCTTGCACCTGCACGCTATCCCTAGCAGGATTGCCCCGGACCCCCCGCACGTGAACTCCCCGGAGATCGCGATGACCGCACACTTGAGCGACAGTGACCGACAGGCGCTGCGGCTGGCCCAGGATCTCCGTGAGGAGATGCGGGCGGCGCTTCCGCCGCAGGCCGCCGCCCCCTCGGTCTCTCCCTTCGTCGACCCGGCGGGGACGCCCAGCGTCCTGCTCCGGATGGACGCCGGCACCGCCCGCGCGCTGATGGCCGTCCTGGCCGAGCGGCGCCTGGAGCGGACCGGCGCGCCACCCACCGAGCAGCGCAGGGCGGACGGATCCCACGTGCCGCCGCCGGCGCAACCCCCGCCCATGGCGCAGGCCGCCGTGCCGGCGCGGGGCCCCATGGCGGTCGCGGGCTCCCCCTTCGGGGAACCCCCGTACGTGGAGACTCCGTATGGGGAGACCCCGTACGGAGAGGCGCCGTTCATCGAGCCGCCCCCCGGCGCGCCGATGTTCCCGGGCGGAACCGGCCCGGTACCGCTGGTGCCCTCGGTCTACCCGACGCACTGATCGCGCGCCGTCCGGCGGCCCTGGGATCTCTCGACCCGGGGCCGGACACCGGCCGGGCGAACACCGCCTCGGCGATACCGCCCACCGGGACTCCGTGGTCCAGCGCGGTCCGCGCCTCCAGCGGCCGGTGCCCTTCTGCTCGGGCCTGGTCCAGGACGACGTCCACGAACGGCGCGCCGGTCTCGGCGCCCGTGTGCATGAGGACCTCGGACGGTGACCCCGAGGCCGTCACGCGTGGTGTGATCGGCCGGCCCTGAGCGGCCCCGCCCCTCGCGTCTGAGTCGGGAGCTACTCGTACGGGTTGCGCGGCTTGGCGATCCGCCGTACCGCCGTGCCGTGGAGCTCTTGGACGCCCGTCTCCACCCGGCCCGAGGCCGGTGGCGCCCAGACGCCGTCGACCTGGACCCAAGCGTCGGCGGGCGGCCGGGGCAGCTCCCGGACGATCACCGGGAACGGGATCGCGTCACCCGCGCAGCAGGCCATCTTGAGGCGCGTCACCTGCCAGCCGCCGCCCTTGCGAGGGGTCACGAAGCCGGTGAGGCGAACGGGGACGCCCGTCAGTGAGGCCGGGTCGCCCGTCTGGGCCTGGTAGGAACGCCCGATGAACTCGCCCATGGTCATCGAGACCGGCCCTCCCGTGCGGGGGAGGGCGCCGAAGCCCTGAGCGGGCGGCGCGGGCGGCGGCGCGGGCCGCCCGGTGTCGCGGGCGGCGGTGAAGGAGCCGAGCGCGGGCGGCGCGACGACGAAGATCGCGGCCACCGGCAGGCACAGCAGCCAGGCGACCCGCGGGCCGCGCGCGTGGTCGTGCCCGTGCCCGTCATCGGCGCCGCCGTCACCGGCTCCGGGCGTGCTCCCCGGGCGGTCCCGCCATTCGCGGCGCAGGCCGGCGGCGCCGAGCAGCACGAGGACGCCGCCCGCGGGGACCAGCAGGTGGCGGAACCCCGGCTTGACGTAGTTGACGTACTCGCCGGAGCCCAGGGTGATCCAGAGCACGGCCGCGCCGATCAGGACGAGCAGCAGGTTCTGGGCGGACCGCGTCACAGCAGGATCCCTCCGACGGCCGTGCTGACCGCGACCGCGAGGACGAAGGTCAGCGGGATGAACCGGACGGCGAAGCGGCGTCCGAAGAAGCCCGCCTGCAGGGCGATGAGCTTGAGGTCCACCATCGGCCCGACGACGAGGAACGCCAGCCGCGCGGTGGGGGAGAACGAGGTGAGGCTGGCCGCGACGAACGCGTCCGCCTCCGAGCAGATCGACATCAGCACGGCGAGGACGGCCAGCACCAGGACGGGCGCCCAGGGGACGCCGGCGACGCCGTCCACCCACGCGGGGGGCACCGCGACGTTGATCGTGGCCGCGGCGAGCCCGCCCACCACGAGGAAGCCGCCCGCGTGCATGATGTCGTGCCGCATGGCCTGGCGGAAGGCGTCCCAGCGGGCGCCGTGCGCGGTGTGCGGCCGGGGCGGGACGCGGATCCACTCGCCCTTGCCGAACAGGGCCCACGTCCAGCCCGCGAGGACGGCGACCAGCAGGGAGGCCGCGAAC
>NZ_CAACVB010000033.1 GCF_900659635.1 Actinomadura roseirufa
GTGTACACCGTCGGTGATCAATCCGTTATCGGTGTTTCCGCTGGTCAGAGGACCAGGTGGGCAGGGGCGGGGTCGAACCGCCGACCTTCCGCTTTTCAGGCGGACGCTCGTACCGACTGAGCTACCTGCCCAGGACGCGCGTCGGCGCGTCTGGCGGTCCTGACGGGATTTGAACCCGCGGCCTCCACCTTGACAGGGTGGCGAGCACTCCTAGCTGCTCCACAGGACCTTGCTGCTCCGAGCCTAGCGGCTCCGGAGTGGTGTCCCCGCCGGGCTTCCCCGGTCCTTGGCGACGTCCGAGAGCATACGCGATGCCCGAGGACGGCGCCAACTCGTTAGTGCGGGTTCGAGGCGAGGGCGCGGGGGAGGAGGCGGTAACGGAGAGGTACCGGGGCGATACCGATCGGGGGCGGGTTCGTCCCCGATGGGGGAGGTGTTTCGCATTTGGGGGGCAGGTTCCTAGTCTGACCCGGGTCAGCGCCGTCCCGCACGGGGCGGTGGAGAGGCGAGAGAGGCCGAGGCGCATGGTCGAAAAGCTCCCAGACCAGGCAGCGGGGGATTACCAGCGAGAGCTGGGCACACGCCAGATCCAGATGCTGGCGATCGGCGGGACGATCGGGACGGGCTTGTTCCTCGGCGCGGGCGAGAACATCGCCAAGGCCGGGCCGGGGCTGATCCTGACGTACGCCGTCGCCGGGTTCATGTTGTTCTTCGTGATGCGGGCGTTGGGCGAGCTGCTCACGTACCGGCATACGGAGGGAGGGTTCGCGGGGTACGCGCGGGAGTTCCTGGGGCCGTTCTGGGGATACGCCACGACGTGGACTTACTGGATCATCTGGGTGACGACCGGCATGGCGGAACTGACCGCGGCCGGCAAGTACGTCCAGAAGTGGTGGCCGGGGGTCGAGCAGTGGCAGACGGCGCTGGTCGCGCTGGTGGTGCTGTTCGTGGTGAACCTGATCTCGGTGAAGCTCTTCGGGGAGCTCGAGTTCTGGTTCGCGATGATCAAGGTCGCGGCGATCGTGATGATGATCCTCGTGGGGATCGGGGTGCTGCTGTTCGGGTTCAGCGACGCCGGGAAGACGGCGGAGGTATCGAACCTGTGGTCGCACGGCGGGTTCTTCCCCGAGGGGGCCAGCCCGGTCGTGATGACGTTGCAGATGGTGATGTTCGCCTATCTGGGCGTCGAGCTGGTGGGTGTGACGGCGAGCGAGGCGAAGGAGCCGGAGAAGAACATCCCGCGGGCGATCAACGCGCTGCCGGTGCGGTTCGGGCTGTTCTACCTGGGGTCGCTGCTGGTGATCCTGTCGGTGGTGCCGTGGACGGAGTTCAAGGGCGGCGCGAGCCCGTTCGTGCTGGCGTTCGACAAGATCGGCATTCCGGGCGGAGGGGACATCGTCAACTTCGTGGTGCTGACGGCGGCGCTGTCGTCGTGCAACGCGGGCGGGCTGTACTCGACGTCGCGGATGCTGCGGACGGCCGGTGTGAACGGGGACGGGCCGAAGGCGCTGGCCCGGCTGAGCGGACGGGGCGTCCCGGCGCTCACGGTGGTCATCTCCGCGCTGGTCATGGGGATCGGCGTCGTGGTGAACGCGGTGGTGCCGGACAAGGCGTTCGAGTACATCACGTCGGTGTCGACGGGTGGGGCGATCCTGGTGTGGACGGTCATCCTGGTGGCGCACATGGCGTACCGGCGGCGGGTGGCGGCGGGTGAGCTGCCGAAGGCGGCGTACCGGATGCCGTGGGCGCCGTACACGAACTGGATGGTGCTGGCGTTCTTCGTGTTCGTCACGGTGACGATCGCGTGGGAGGCCGACACCCGGATCGCGTTGTACGTGATGGCGGGCTGGCTGGTGCTGGTCCTGGCGGGCTGGCCGGTGGTGCGGGCCGCGTCGCGGCGGGCTCCGGCGGCGCCGGTGACTCCGGCGGAGGAGGGCGCGAGCGCGTGACCCGGTGGGGCGCCCCGAGGTTCGGGGCGTCCCGCCGCCGTCACGTATCGTCACTCTTTGTACATGATCAGCTACCGGGTCGTCACCCTTGCGTCACCGGACGGAATCAGTGTGGGCGTGACATCGTCCAGCTCCCGTGGGGTGAACATGTTCCGACGGTACGGTCTCGCGCTCGCCGCGGTCGTGGCCTCGACGACGATCATCGGGTCCGTGGCGGACGCCGCGGCGGATCCGGACCCGGTCGCCCAGGGTCTCTCCTTCCTCGACGCTCCCGCCCCGCGCCCGGCCCAGCAGACGGCCGAGGCGCTCAGCGCCAGGGTCGCCGACGTCGCGCATCGGGGCGCGTCGGCGGCCGCTCCCGAGAACACGCTGGCCGCGTTCCGGTCGGCCAAGGCCAAGCACGCGGACGTCTTCGAACTGGACGTCCAGGAGACCAGGGACCACAAGCTGGTGGTCCTGCACGACTCCACGCTCGCCCGGACGACCAATGCCGAGAGAGTGTATCCGGGCCACGGACCCTGGAAGGTCTCCGGTCTTACTCTGGCTCAGGTCCGCAAGCTGGACGCGGGCTCCTGGTTCTCTGCGAAGTACAAGGGCGAGCGGGTGCCCACGCTGGCCGAGGTGTTGACGGCGATGGGCGGCAGCGGGCTCGGCCTGCTGCTGGAGATCAAGAACCCCGCCTCCTATCCGGGGATCGAGCGCCGGATCGCGGCGGAGCTGAAGCGCCACCCGTCGTGGCTGCGCCGGGACTCGCGGCAGCGCCGGCTGGTCGTCCAGTCGTTCGACTGGGCCTCGGTGCGGCGGTTCCACTCGGTGCTGCCGGCGGTGCCGACGGCCCTGCTCGGCACGCCCGCCGCCGGCGACCTGCCGGAGCTGGCCCGGTTCGCCGACCAGATCAACCCGCCCTATAAGGGGCTGACGGCGTCCTATGTGAAGAAGGTGCACGCGGCGCACATGTCGGTACAGACGTGGACGCTGAACGACCGTGCCCGCATGCGCAGGGCGATCGGCCTCGGGGTGGACGGGATCATCACGAACAAGCCGGACGTGCTGTACGGCGTGCTGAAGGCGTCCTGAGGCCGTCTCAGGGCGGGGGGAGCAGGGCGCGGAAGCGTGACGTCAGGGCCTGCGCGGCGGGGCTGCGCGGGCCCTCGGCGCGCCAGGCGAGCGCGATCCTGGCGTGCAGCCGGGGGCGGACGATCGGCATGACGTGCAGTTCGCCGGAGTGGAACCGGGCGGCGGAGGCGGGCAGGATCGCGACGCCCAGCCCGTGCGCGGCGAGCTGGGCCAGGACGGGCGGTCCCCCGGCCTCGAACGCGACGCGGGGCCGCAGCCCGGCGGCCGCGCACGCCTCGTCCAGGAGGGTGCGCATCCCGGCGCCCTTCGGCAGGCTGACGAGGTCCCGCGCGGCGAGGGACCGGAGCGTGATCGTGGGGCGGCCGGCGAGGGGGTCGTCCGGCGCGACGGCGGCGTAGAGGTTCTCCTCGATGACGACCTGCGTCCGCAGGCCCTCCGGCGGGGTGTCGCCGAGGCTGAGGAAGGCGAGGTCGACGTCCCCGTCGCGCAGCGCGCCGATGAGGGTGACGGTGTCCCGCTGGGCGACCGTGATCTCCACGTCCGGATGGTCGCGGTGGAACGCGGCGATCATGCCGGGCAGGTCGAGGAGCTCGATCCAGTCGATGATGCCGACGGTGACGTGCCCGCGCAGCAGGCCGGTCAGCTCGTCCACGGCCAGCCGGGCGCCCTCGACGGCGGCGAGCGCGGCCCGCGCGTAGGGCAGCACGGCCGCGCCGACCTCGGTCAGCCGGACGGTGCGTCCGGAGCGGTCGAGGAGCGGCTGGCCGAGCTCGCGTTCGAGCTGGCGGATCTGCGCGCTGACGCCCGGCTGGGCCACGTGCAGCCGGGCCGCGGCCTTGGTGAAGCCGGCCTCCTCCGTCACCGCCACGAAGTACTCAAGCTGGCGCAGCTCCATAATCGGGGATGCTAACAGTGGGTGGTTCCAGCGCCCGGAGTTCTGCGGATCCGGTCCGGCCGGACCGCGCCAAGGGCACCGGCCCCGATCTCTCGCGGACGGCGTCTTCGCAGGTCAGCGAATGGAACCGGGTGGTGCCGGTGGACCATTTCTTTGACCTCTCTTGGCCGGGGCCCTCCCGTTCTCAGGACTGTTTCCGGTCTGGCGGGTGATGACCTCACCTGCGGGAGGTCGGGTGAACGGACGGCGCACATGGTCCATACGGGTGCGGATGACCGTCGTGGCCGCGGCGGTCACCGTCACGGTGTGTGCGGTCCTGGCCGTGCTGATCGTCGTGGGCGCGCGGAGCCGGACCGCCGACCACCGGCGGGATCGGGCCACCTCGGCCGCGCTGGAGCTGGTGTACCAGCTCAAGGGGAACCGGGCGCCGCGCGAGCCACTGGCGCCGCGGGGGATCGGCCTGCAGGTCGTGGACGCGGGGCGGCGGCCCGTCGCCGCGACGCGGGCGCTGCTCGGCAAGGGGCCGATCGCCTCGTTCATGCCGGCCAAGGGGGACGTGTACGCCGACCGGGTGCTCTGCCCGCCGGAAGGCCTCAGGGGCTGCCACTCGATCGTCGCGTTCCGGGTGTACCACCCGGGCGGGGACTGGACGGTCTACTCCGCCTCCAAGACCACGCCCTGGTACGTCAGCTCCAGCCTGGTCACGTTCCTCGCCGGTACCTCGCTGCTGGTGGTGCTGCTGGCGTCCCTGCGGACCTGGCGGACGGTGGACCGGACCCTCGCGCCGGTGGACGCGATCCGCGCCGAGCTGACCGAGATCACCGCGCGGCGGTCGGGGCACCGGGTGCCGGTGCCGGAGAACCGGGACGAGATCCGCCGGCTGGCCGAGGCCGCGAACGCCACGCTCGACCGGCTGGACGCGGCGCTGGAGCGGCAGCGCAGCTTCACCTCCGACGCCTCGCACGACCTGCGCAGCCCGATCGCCGCCGCGCGCGCCCAGCTGGAGGAGGCGCTGATGTACCCGGCGGAGGTGGACTGGCCGCAGACGGGCCGGTCGGTGCTGCAGAGCCTCGACCGGCTGCAGGCGATCGTGACGGACCTGCTGGAGCTGGCCCGTCTGGACGCGGGGAAGTGGAACGACAGCGAGACCATCGATCTCGCGGCGATGGTCACCATCGAGCTGGCGCGGACCGAGCGGAGCAAGCGGGTCGTGACGCACCTGCGGGACGGCGTGAGCGTGCGCGGTGACCGGCTGCGGCTCGTCCGGCTGCTGACGAACCTGCTCGACAACGCCGAGCGGCACGCGGAGACGCGGATCGACATCATGGTGCGGCAGGAGGACGGCATGGCGGTGCTGGAGGTGCGCGACGACGGCGCCGGCATCGCCGAGGCGGACCGGGAGATCGTGTTCCAGCGCTTCGCGCGGCTGCCGGCGGGGCGGGCGAAGGACGCGAGCGGCACGGGGCTCGGCCTGCCCATCGCGCGTGAGATCGCCCGCTCGCACGGCGGCGACCTCACGCTGGAGGACAGCGACGGCGGCGCGCGATTCGTCATGCGCATCCCGATGGACGGCCGTGCCGGGAAATGAAGAACCCCGCGGCACGGCGCGGGGTCGGCCGATGGGACGGGGCCCGGCCGGGTCGGGGCAACCGGTCCGAGGCGGGCCCGCGCGAGGAACGGGCCGCGGGCGATCGGTGGCGGTCAGGGAGGGGACGCGCCCAGCAGGTGCATCCAGCCGTGGACGTCGGTGTTCTTGACGCGGCAGTGCACCGGTTCGTAGTCGGCGGCGTCCACGTAGCCGGGGCTGTGCGCGATGACGGACTCGTAGACGAAGGACGAGGCGATGAACCCGAGGTCGGCGCCGGTCGCGGCCAGCCGCTCCTTCAGGACGCGGGCGTCCAGCAGCCGGGCGGCCTGGATGACGGGCCAGCCCGCCACGCCCTCGGTGTCGGGCGTCACCGGGCCGACGTGCAGCGCGAGCCGGAGCTGGATGCGCACGGCCCGGCTGGAGCGGCGGTTGTGGCGGCGCAGCAGCGCGGCGAGGCGGGCGATGAGCGGGTCGATGACGGCGGTGGTGGGCATCCGGGGCGGGACGACGATGAGGGCGCCGTCGCCGCGGTCCTCGGCGTGGCAGTCGTCCCAGGGGACCTTCGACTCCTCGAACGCCTCGCGCAGGAACCGGTACATGGCGGCGCGCATTTCGAGCCGGTCGTCGTCGTCGCGGTGGACGGTGTCGCTGAACCCGGCGATGTCGGTGAACATGATCGTGCAGTTCTGGCCCGCCCAGGACGGCGTGGCCGGGACGGTGGGCGCGGTCGGCTCCAGAGACGCCATGCCCGGACCGGCGCCGGACGGGGTGACGGCGATCGGCTGCGCGGCCATGGCCTGAGCCGTGACATGGGCCGTGGGATGCACACCATGGGCGGACGGGCCGTTCTGGCACACCGCAGGGGGATGCCATCCGTGCGGATACGTCGCGTAGGGGACGGCCGCGCAGAAATGCGGGGCGTGCGGATAAGACGAGCAGAGATTGGGTCCGAACGGGTTCGCTGCATAGTGGGGCGCGGTCGCGTACCGCTGCGGGGGACCGTACTGCGCGGCCGGGCCGTACGGATGCGTCACCTGGTAGGGCCCAGCGCCATAGGAGACGGGGCCATAGGAGACGGTGCCAAGGGACGCGGCTCCGTGGGCCTGCTGTGACGGCGCCGCGTGCCCCTCGGTCATCCGCTTGTACATCTCCTGCTCCAGCACGCCCAGGACACGTGGATGGTCGGTCAGGTATGCGGCGAACTCCCGCGTGGTCATGCGCAGGGCATGGACGTCGTCGATGGCGACGACGGTCGCCGACCGCTGCCGCAGCAGCAGGGCGGCGCGTTCGCCGATGATGTCGCCCGGACCCCGGAGGGCGATGATGCGCTCGTCGCCCTCCTGCTCGACGCACACCCTGATCCAGCCGGAGCGGATCACCAGCAGGTGGTCGGCGGTCTGGCCTTCGTGCCAGAGGACATCGCCAAGGGGGAAGACGGCCTCGCTGGCGGAGACGGTGAGGTCGGTCCGCTCCAGCGGGGTGAGGGCCTGCCAGAATCCGCGTCCCGTGGAGGCGGCCGCCTGGTGGCCGTTTCCGGCCGCCCACGCGGCGTGACGGAAGGTGCCGGCCTCCCGGTCGCCGTGCGCGGGGGTTCCGGTGCCCGCCCAGGCCGGGCGGGCGGCGACGCCCGGTACGACGGCCTCGGGCTCGGCCGGCCCGTCCTGGGGCGCCTGGGCGGGAACCGCCGGTGCCGCGGGCTCGGCGCCTCGCGGTTCCGGAACCGCGGGGACGGCGGCGTCCGCCGTGAGCGGCGCGGGCTGGTCGGGGTCGCCCCGGTGGTCGGGGTCGTGCCGATGGTCACGTTCGGCCATCACCGCACCCCCCTCATGCCCGGACGGAGGTCTGCGGATGGAAGCGAGGGACGGTTCTGCTGACTTGACTCCATGACGAGTACCCCAAGCCTTGAAAGCGCGCCTCCGGTGCCGCGGGCGGAGGGACGACGCCTCGAGTGCCCACTCGAGATCCGTCCGCCGGTGTGACCGAAGTCGCATCACCTATAGCCCCTGCCGCGTGATCGCGGTTAGACTGGGTGAGTCCGCAGGGAGCGTTTTGCCTGGTCAGCACGGGTGTCTCTGCGTTTTCGCAGCGCAGCCCGTGGCCCGGCGCTCGTTTCTCGCGGTCCCCAGAGTCGCTCACGCTTTCCGCCGGTCGTCCTGGCCGCCAAACCGGGATCGGCGGGAGGTGGGAGCGACTCTCATTGTGTCCGAAGTGTGGATTCCGGTTACCTCCTGATCGGCCCCCGCCGTGCCGAGGGATGCTGCGGGGTGCCGGGGCCGGACGTCAGGTGAACACCGCCCCCGTACTGTCCGGTACTCACCCTGTGTGAGGAAAATCGTCGCTTCGAGCTCGCAGACCGTCCTATGGCTCTGTGAAGCCTGCTAATCTGCTACCTAGCACGCTACAACATAGTTCGCCGACATGCAGCACACTGCCAGCTCCAGTTGTGAATTCCAGCGACGTGACGGGGCGGGGACCGTGGAATCGGGGTCCGGCGGCCCGGGCACATCACGGAGTGCCGTCATGTACTCCGCCATGTCGCCGGATGCCAGCTGGCAGACGGGCTGCTGGCAATGACGACATAGGGTGAGCGATTCAGATGACAAGTGACCAGGGCCCCATCGTCCAGAGCGCGCTGCTGCGCACCGAGCTCGTCCGGCTCCGCAAGGAGAAAGGGATGACGCAGGAGCAGGTGGCGGGCACGCTCGAATGGTCCCCGTCGAAGCTCATCAGGGTCGAGGGGGGCAAGAACTCGATCACCCGCACCGATCTCCAGGCCCTGCTGAGGGTGTACGACGTCGTCTCGGAGAGCCGCCAGGAGAAGCTGCAGGCGCTCGCCCGCGGGGCGCGCGAGCCCGCCTGGTGGCAGGCGTACCGGGGCGAGTTCGACGACTCCTTCCTCGCGTTCGTGGGGTACGCCGCCGGCGCGTCCTACATCCGGCACTTCCACGGGACCGTGGTCCCGGGCCTGCTGCAGACGGAGCAGTACGCGCAGGTGCTCTCCACCGGCATGGTCTCCCCGCAGCAGCAGGCGTTCGGTGTGAAGCTGCGGATGCAGCGCCAGCAGGAGCTCGCCAAGCGCGAGAACCCGCCGCGGCAGCACTACATCCTCGACGAGGCGGTCATCCGCCGGCACGTCGGCATCAAGATCGACCCGGCGATCATGCCCGACCAGCTCCGGCGCATCGCCGACGCCGCCGACGGAGACGAGCACGTGACCGTCCGCGTGATCCCGTTCAAGGTGGGCGCCCATCTCGGCCTGCTCGGCCCGTTCACGCTGCTGGAGTTCGACGGCGCCTTGGACGACGTCCTCTACCTGGAGGGACGGTCGGGCGCCAACGCCATGATCAACGACGACGAGCGGGTCGCCGAGTACCGCGACAGCTTCGAGATCCTGCTGGACGAGGCCCTGCCGCCCGAGAAGTCGGTCGCGCTGATCCGGCAGGCCGCCGAGGACCTGATGGAGTGACCCGGCCGGCCCAGTGACCTGGCCGTTGACCCGGCGGGCCGAGCCGGCGCAGCGGCCCGCCCCGCGGCCGGCGCCCGTGTTCGCGAGCGGAGGTGACGCCCACCGACAGACCCACAAGGCGAGTCGCCGTCATAGCACGCACAGTGATCTTGTGTTCCCTTGTAGGCGGGATAAGTGAAACCGTTTACACTCGTGATCGGGAAAATTTCCACAAGGTCGTGGTTCGTTGTGCCCGGCTCGGCTCTCGCCGGCGGGTTCTTCTTGCCCGATCGGCCGGCGAGACGCACCCGCCCGCAACGGATGGAGGGTTGCAGATGGTCAATCGGTCGGATCGGGGCGCGGTACTGAACTGGCGCAAGGGCAGCCGCAGTCACTCGGGCAACGAGTGCGTGGAGGTGGCGGCCGCGGGGACGGCGGTGCTGGTCCGCGACTCGCGGGATCACTCCGCCGGCATGCTCGCACTCGATTCCACCCAGTGGCGCGTGCTGATGCGCGCCATCCGGAACGGAGACCTGGACGGCCGCTGAGTCGCGCGGCGCATTCACCTCGTCCCCGCCATGAAATTGTCAGAGAACGCGCGATGAATGATGCGTTTTCGGCGACTTGTGACAATGAGGGAACGCGGGGGGACAGACCCGCCCTCGCCCGTCATGGAAACGCCCCGATCCGTGACGGGCGGAAGGACCGGCGACACCCGGCCCACCGACCCGCCCCCCGCGACACCCCGCCTCCCTCCCCGCCCCAAGACGCCGCGCCCACCCACCAAGCCCCCACGCCCAAGATCGCGCTCGCACCCGCGATGCCCCCCTGCCTGCGCCGCCGTCCCTGCCCGCGCCGGCGGTTGTGTCGGTGATGGTGGCCCTGGTCGCGTCGCCTGTCGCGTGCTTGCCTACGCTGGAACCGTGGCCGATCACGCTCGCCGGCTGGACGCCGCGCTTCCCGGGGTGTTCCGCACCGACCTGACCGCGCGGGCCGCCTACTCCTCCGACGCCTCCCTCTACAGGCGGGTCCCCGCCGCCGTGGCCGAGCCGCGCTCCACCGGGGAGCTCGCGCGGGTCCTGGCGCTGGCCGCCGCGGAGGGGCTGCCGGTGACCGCGCGCGGCGGCGGCACCTCGGTCGCCGGGAACGCGATCGGCTCCGGCGTGGTCGTCGATACCTCCCGGCACCTGAACCGGATCCGGTCCCTCGACCCCGAGGCGCGCACCGCCGTCGTCGAGCCGGGCGCGATCCTGGACGACCTGCGCGCGGCCGCCGCCCCGTACGCGCTGACGTTCGGGCCCGACCCGTCCACCCATGCGCGCTGCACCCTCGGCGGGATGATCGGCAACAACGCGTGCGGGGCGCACAGCGTGGCGTGGGGCACCACGGCCGCGAACGTCGTGGCGCTGCGGGTGCTGCTGCCGGACGGGCGCGAGGTGATCGCAAGGCGCGGGACGTCGGGTGACGGCGCGCTGGACGCGGAGCTGACCCGCATCCGCGACGCGCACCTGGGTCCGCTTCGCACCGAGCTGGGACGATTCGGACGCCAGGTGTCCGGCTATGGGCTGCATCACCTGCTGCCCGAGAACGGCTTCGACGTCGCGAAGGCCCTCGTCGGCTCCGAGGGGACGTGCGGATTCGTCACCGAGGCCACCGTCCGGCTCGTGCCCCTCCCGAAGGCGCGCGCGCTGGTCGTGCTGGGGTTCGCGGACGTGTTCGACGCGGCGGAGGCGGCGCCGGTCGCCGTCCGGGCGGGCGCGTTGACCGTCGAGGGCATGGCCGCGGACCTGCTGGCCGCGCTGCGCTCGCGGCCGGGCCGGGCCGGCGCGGGAGCGGATCTGCCGCCGGGCGGCGGCTGGCTGTACTGCGAGGTCGGCGGCGACTCCGCGACGGCGGCGCGGGACGCCGCGCACACGCTGGCCGGGGCCGTCCAGGCGCGGGTGCCGGGAACGGTCCGCACCGTGGTGGACGACCCGGAACGGATGCGGGCGCTGTGGCGGATCCGCGAGGCCGGCGCCGGGATCGTGACCCGGCTGCCGGACGGCGGCGAGGCGTGGCCGGGCTGGGAGGACTCGGCCGTCCCGCCGGACCGGCTCGCCCCGTACCTGCGCGAGCTCTACGGGCTGATGGAGGCGCACGGGCTGCGCGGCGTGCCGTTCGGGCACTTCGGGGAGGGCTGCCTGCACCTGCGCGTGGACTTCGCGCTGGCCGAGCCGCGCGGCGTCGCGGGGTACCGGGCCTTCATCGAGAGCGCGGCCGGGCTCGTCCTCGCGCACGGCGGAACGGTCTCGGGCGAGCACGGCGACGGGCGCGCCCGGTCGGAGCTGCTCGCGCGGATGTACTCGCCGGACCTGCTGCGCGCGTTCGCGGCCTTCAAGGCGGCCTTCGACCCCGAGCGGCGAATGAACCCCGGCGTCATCGTCGACCCCGAGCCGCTGGACCTCGGGATACGTCCGGGTCCGGGGCGCGAGGCTCTGGCCGTCACGCCCGTCCACGCGCTGTCGCGGGACGGCGGTTCGCTCGCCGCGGCCGTGCACCGGTGCGTGGGCATCGGCGCGTGCCGCACCCTGGACACCGGGTCCATGTGCCCGTCGTTCAAGGTGACGCAAGACGAGGTGCACTCCACCCGCGGCCGGGCCCGCGTGCTGGCGGAGATGCTGCGGGGCGAGCTTCCGGGTGGGTGGCGGTCGCGGGAGGCGCGCGACGCGCTCGACCTGTGCCTGTCGTGCAAGGCGTGCGCGAGCGAATGTCCAGTGAATGTCGACATGGCGACTTATAAAGCGGAATTCCTCTCCCGGCACTATGCCGGACGGCGCCGCCCGATGGCGCACTACTCGCTGGGCTGGCTGCCGCTGTGGTCGCGTCTCGGTACCGCCGTCCCCAGGGCGTCCCGGCTGGTCAACGCGGTGCTGGCGCGGAAACCCCTCGCGGCGGCGGTGAAGCGCGCGGCGGGCGTCGAGCCGCGCCGCCCGATGATCCGCTTCGCGGACCGGACGCTGCGCCGCACGCTCCGCTCCGGGCGCTCCGGGCGCTCCGGGCGGGGTGGGGCGCGGTACGGGCGTGCCGGGACGGTCGTGCTCTGGCCGGACACCTTCACCGAGCACCACGCGCCCGAGGCGGGCCTGGCGGCGGTCGAGGTCCTGGACGCGCTCGGGTACCGGGTGCTCGTCCCGCCGGGCCGCGTGTGCTGCGGGCTGACCTGGCACTCCACCGGCCAGCTCGGCACCGCGCGGCGCGTCCTGCGGCGCACCCTCGCCGTGCTGCGGCCGGCGCTCGACGCGGGGTTCCCGATCGTCGGGCTCGAACCGTCCTGCACGGTGATGCTGCGGGACGAGGCGCCCGAGCTGCTCCCGGACGACCCGGGCGCGGCGCGGCTCGCGGAGCTCACCGTCACGCTGGCCGAGCTGGTCGCCGGGCACGGCGGTGACTGGCCGTTCGGGACGCTGGACGCTCCGGCCGTCGCGCAGCCCCACTGCCACCAGGAGGCGAAGGGCTCCTACGCGCCGGACCTCGCCGTCCTGAAGCGGCTCGGTGTGCGCACCGACGTGGTCGAGGCCGGGTGCTGTGGTCTCGCGGGCGACTTCGGTTACACGCCCGGCCACTGGGAGGTCTCGCAGGGCTGCGCCGAACGCGAGCTGTATCCGAAGGTGCGCGCCGCGGACGGGGCACTGATCCTCGCCGACGGCTTCTCCTGCCGGACACAGATCGAGCAGGGGACGGGGCGGCGCGCGCTCCATCTCGCGCAAGTACTTCAGCGGGCCCTGCCCCGTTCCTCCTAGGCGAGGCGGGAGAAGCGGCGGGCGGCCCAGATCAGGCCGCCCACCGTGAGCGCGGCCATCAGGCCGCATTCGAGAAGCACCGGCGGTTGCCATCCCCCCATGCTCAGCGGCCGGAACAGCCCGGACGGGGCGTCCGGCAGGAAGACGGCGATGGTGCGATGCATGACGTCCACCGCATAGGTCAGCGGGTTGGCCAGCGCCGCCCCCGCCATCCACGCGGGCATCGCGCTCAGCGGGAAGAACGAGCCGGACAGGAACACCAGCGGCGCCATGATGACGGTCAGGACCGTTCCGAAGGTCTGCGGGCGGCGGATGAGGGTGGACAGCAGGACGCTCAGGATGGTCATGGTCAGCGAGATCAGGACCAGCTCGCCCAGCAGCAGCGCGAGCAGGAGGCCGTCGAGCGGGACGCCGACCAGCCCGCCGGTGGTGAGCAGAATGCAACCCTGGCTGGTGGCGACCGTCGTCCCGCCCAGGCACTTGCCGACCAGCAGCGAGCCGCGGCCGGCGGGGCCCGCGAGCATCTCGCGCAGGAACCCGCCCTGCCGGTCCCACATGATCGAGGTGCCGGTGGCGAGCGCGGGGCCCTGCGCGGCCGTCACCAGCGCCCCGGAGAACAGGAAGAGCTGGTAGCCGCCGCCGTTGGCGCCGGGCATCAGGTTCGCCAGGCCGATGCCGAGGATGAACAGGAACACCAGGGGCTGGATCAGGGAGATGGCCGCCCCGAGGTGATCCCGCCTGAAGTGCAGCATCTCGCGCCGCCACACCATCCCCATGGCGCGCAGTTCCGCGCGCGGCCCGCCCCGGCCGGGCTCATGCGCCGGGGCTCGGACCGCGTGGGACGCGGCGGCCGGGACGCCGGTGCGCTCCGGTGCCGCCTCGTCGCGGATCCGGTGCCCGGTGTGGTGCAGGAAGACGTCGTCCAGGGTGGGCGAGGTGACACGCGCCTCGTACACGGGGACGTCGAGCTCGGTGAGCAGCCGGGGCAGCACCCGCGCGCCGTCGGGCACGTGGAAGCACAGGCCCCGGCCGCCACGGGCGACGTCCAGCCCGAGCCGCTCGCCGATCAGCAGCGCCGCCGCCGCGTCGTCGCCGGTGCGCAGGTCCACCCGGTCGGCGCCGAGCACCGACTTGAGCTCGGCCGGGGCGCCCTGCACGACGATCCGGCCCGCGTCGATGATCGCGATGCGGTCGCAGTGCTCGGCCTCTTCGAGATGGTGCGTGGTCAGGAAGAGGGTGACCGCCTCGTTCCGGCACACGTGCCGCAGGTGGTGCCAGACCTGGGCGCGCGCGTTCGGGTCGAGCCCGATGGTCGGCTCGTCCAGGAAAAGGATCTGCGGACGGTGCAGCAGCGCGCGGGCGATCTCCAGGCGGCGGCGCATGCCGCCGGAGAAGGTGTGCACCATCCGGTCGCGGCAGGCGGTCAGCCCGACCAGCGCGAGCGTCTCCTCGATCCTCGCCGGGACCCGCGCGGCCGGGACGTTGTACAGGTCGGCGTGGAACCGGAGGTTCTCGGCCGCGGTCAGCCGGTCGTCCAGGGTGGACTCCTGGAAGATCAGCCCGATCCGGCGGCGCGCCGCCGCGGCGTCCGTGCGCGTGTCGTGGCCGGCGATCTCGACCCGGCCGGACGTGGGCACCGCCAGCGTGCACAGCATCGCGATCGTGGTGGTCTTGCCCGCCCCGTTGGGCCCGAGGAAGCCGAAGCTCTCGCCGGGCGCGATCGTGAGGTCGACCCCGGCCACCGCGTCCGCGCTCGCGCCGGGGTACCGCTTGCGCAGGCCGGTCGCCGTGATCGCGGGCGTCGTCCGGGTGGGCTCGGCGGGCGTGGTGGCGGTGCCCGGCCGGACGCTCACGACCGTCCCGCGAGGGCGTCGGCCCAGGTGTCGGGGACGGCGCAGCCGAAGCTCCACCGGTGCCGTGTCGTCGGGTTGACGATGCAGTGCCAGAACAGGCGCTCGGGGTCCTGCTCGACCTTGAAGAACCGCGCCATCCTGGGCCGCTCCGGCAAGGTGACAAGTTCGCGGGTCTCGGGGTGCTGGTACCGGAAGAAGGAGGTGTGCTCGGGGTCGGAGAAGTCCTCGTCGACGTCGATCAGGTACATCCGCCAGCCGGGCTGGTCCTCGTTGGTGTGCCACAACCGGTAGCTCGACGGCGGGTACCACATGCTGCCGGACAGCCTGACCTCTCCGCCGAAGACCTTCTCCAGCGCGGTGACCAGCCGTGCCTTGGCCGCGTAGTAGGCGTCGTAGCCCTCGTGGTCGACGTGGTCGTCCAGGTTGATGAGGTGGAAGTCGCGCCTGTGCCCCGGGTCCGCCGGGGCGCCCGGCGCGGTCCGCCACGCCTGGTACTCCGCGCTGCCCGGGGCCAGCGAGGTGGAGTGCAGGTCCTCCGCGCGGAACCGGTCGTCGAAACGCCCGAGGTCGACCGTGGACGGCTTGATCTTCAACGCGGGCAGCTCGGCGATGACGTCGGCGAATCCGGGGAGCCGGTCCATGTCGTACTCGTAGTGGTAGAACGCCGCGGGCTCGGCCGCGGGCGGCGCCGGCCGCACCGCGAGCTCCGGCGCCGCCGCGGCGAGGTCCGGCGCTGCGGACGCGACCGCCAGATCCCGGCCGTCGAAGAGGTAACCGTGCACCCGGCCGAGGCGGATCATCTCCGGGACCGCGGTCATGGCCTTCATCTGCTGCCTGATCCGGGTGTCGGCGAGGGCGGCCCGCAGGAAGGCGCTACAGGACTCGACGGACATGGTTCAGATCACTCCTCGGGTGGAGACCGGGCGGTGGGTCCAGGAGCAGCGCCGAGGGGACCCGCTCCGGATGGGCCAGTCGCAGGAAATGCATCCCGAAACCGGACAGGCCGAGCATCAGCCCGGGGAAGAAGCCCTGGGCGGACGCGAGCGGGGCGTCCTCGATGTTGCGCCACTGCGCCTGTACCTGGACGTTGGCCTCGAGACGGAACGCCGGCTCGTCCGCGAGCAGCGCGAACCGCAGGAACAGTTCGGCGTTCCCCGACCGGCCGTGGCACAGGGAGTCGTTCATCAGGCGCGGGAAGTTGCGCATCGTCGCCGTCAGCGCCTGTCTCGCCTCGGTCAACAGCGCGTCGTCGTCCTTGCCGAGCAGGGCCCAGCTCTGGACGCGGCTCAGCCCGATCCCCGCGCTGCCGTTGCACCAGGCGTTGGCGTAGTGGCGTCCCTGCCAGAGCGTGCCGCCGGGGAACTCGCGCAGGTCGTACCAGTCCCGCGCGCTCTGGTCGAAGTGGAGGGACTCGTAGGCGAAGGCCCGCCGCCCGGCCGAGACGTACTCGGGACGGTCGGTGAGCCGGCCCAGCGCGATCAGTGCCCAGCCGACACCGCCCGCCCCGTGCGACAGCCCGGTCAGGTTGGCCCCGGCGGCGCCGAGGTCGGAGCCGGGCCAGGAGAGCGCGTCGCCGACGGCCTCCGCGCGGCGCAGCAGATGCGCCGCGCACCGGTGCGCCTGCTCCAGGCCCCGGCCGTCCGCGGCCTCGGCCAGCCCGATCAGCACCGGGATGAGCCCGGCCACGCCGTGGAAGACGTCCAGGTGATCGTCGCGGTCGATGCGCCCGGTCAGCTCGTCGCTCAGGTCGAGGGCGCGGTCGAGCAGCGCGCGCTCGCCCCACAGGCGGTACAGGTGCGTGAGGATGTAGATCATGCCGCCGAGCCCGCTGAAGGCGCCGATGCGCCCGCGGTCGACCGTGGCGGTGGCGTGCTCCAGCGCCCGCCGCGCGGCCGTGTGGAAGCCCGGCGACGGAGCGAGGGCGTCGAGGTAGGCCAGGAACAGGGCGATGCCGCCCGAGCCGTTGTAGAGGTCGGCCTCGATGTCGACCTCCTTCCGCCCGGTGCGGGTGATCATGAAGGAGGTCCACGGGGCGGGCGCGTCCGGCTCGCGGAGCATCGCGCAGAGCAGTTCCCCGAGCCCGGCGGCCTGCTCGACGCACGTGGCGGCGAAGTCGGCGCTGGTGACATCGCCGCCGGACAACCCGGCGGCGATGTACTGGCGCTGCTGGGCGCGGTTCTGGGAGGACAGCCCCCTGATCCGGGAGGCGGCGTGGGCGAGCGGGCTCGTCTCCAGATCCGCCTCGACTTCGGACTCGTGGTCGTGGACGAGCCCGGTAGCGCCCGCCTCCACGGTGAACAGCGGGATGTCCAGGCGCCACATCGACGACAGCTCCCACTCGGGAAGGGCCGCGTCCTGGTCCCACTTGCGCGGGAAGGTGCGCACGGCGGCGAACAGCAGGTCGGCCTCCAGCGGTTCCAGCAGGCACCGGGGATGCTGGGCCGCCGCGATCAGCTGCGTGTAGACCTGGGTGCTCCAGTTGATGAAACGGACCTTCGCGCCGGCGAAGTTCTCGGTGACGCAGGCGATCGCCGCGTCGGGCCGTTCCTGGAACCATCGGTACACCCGGTCGAA
Organism: Actinomadura roseirufa; assembly: GCF_900659635.1. Classification (GTDB taxonomy): domain Bacteria; phylum Actinomycetota; class Actinomycetes; order Streptosporangiales; family Streptosporangiaceae; genus Spirillospora; species Spirillospora roseirufa. Next base: position 17,161 of record NZ_CAACVB010000033.1, read on the forward strand.
GCCCGAGCCGATGGCGTCGGCGAAGTCCTCGGCGTGCGTCAGATCCGCGCCGATGAACACCCGGTTGGCGGCCCCCGGGTCGACGCGCACCCCTTCGCGGTAGGTGACGTACGACTCGAACGACTGCCGCCGGTCGACCTGCGGTACCGACATCGGCATCTCGTAACCGCCGCCGCCGGTGTACCCGCTGAGCCGCATCTCGCCCTCGGGCGCCGCGCCGCTCCTCGGCCACTCGATCATGCCGGTCTTGAAGACCGAGTCCATCAGGGTGCCCGACGGGCGGGGGTACCCCTTGGGCAGGGTCCCGAGGACGGTCTCGCAGTCGCAGATGAAGGCGTGACCGTCGGCGACGAGGACGTTCTCGAAGTGCAGGTCGCCGCCGCCGAGCACGTAGAAGATCGCCAGGTAGCCGCCGAGCTCGGCGTAGACGTGCTCGGCCTGCTCACGGGAGGCGACCCGGTTGCGTCCCGGCGGGATCAGCGCCTCGTAGCCGTAGCCGTCCTTGGGCAGCACGGCCCGCTCGGCGTAACCGAGGACGCCGTCGTCGCGCAGCCGTGCCAGCAGCCCCTGGAAACCGGCCTCGCCCTCCAGGCCGCGGGGCTTGTAGACCACGGACTCGTGCGCGCCGTCCGCGAGCTCGACGCCGACGATCGCGACGCTGCGGCCTCCGGCGTGGTGGTCGGAGCGGCCGAGCCGCGCGGTGCGCACCGCCGTGACGGGCCGCTCGAAGAACGTCCCGGACACCTCGGCGGCGTCGTCCCGGAGCCGGGTGATCATCTCGGTGCCGTGCTCGGCGAGCAGCGCCGTGCCCTGGGAGAGCCAGCGGCCCAGGAGCGGGAAGTCCATGTAGAAGCGGTGGTAGGCGGTGGCGTCGGCGAACGTCTTGTCGAGATAGGCGCGGTAGTCCTCGCGGGTCGCGGTCGCCGGGTCGATGTCGTGGACGTGGCAGTACACCCTCGCGTCGGTCTCCACCGCCCAGGCCAGCGCCAGCTCGAACCGGTCGAGCAGGTGGATCTGGAAGTCGGTGATCAGCCGGGGGTCGACGCGGACCGCGGCCGCGGCCCCGTCGTCGAGCACGCCGGCCAGCCGGCGGCCGAGGACGATCAGGAAGGGCTCGCAGGCGATGGCGAGCCGGCCGTAGTAGACGTCGTCCTCGTACCAGTCCGCCCCCGCGGACGCGTCGCCCGCGTGGTCCAGCCCGTCCAGCGCGTCCTGGTAGACGGGCAGCCAGTCGCCGTGAAGATCGGTCAGGATCCGGCCCAGTGGGCTGTCGGGGGTGGTGAGGCCGCTCTGGTGCTCAAGGTAGGTCTGCAGGACTTCGCCCAGCGACTCGCCGGTTGCCCGCCGTGGGCCGGTCTCGGTGCCGGTCTTGGCGTCCAGCTTGGCGGCCAGCCGGGCGATCCGCCAGACGTCGAAGTCCGCCGGCGGCTTCGCGACGTCGGGCGGGCCGAGGGCGGACACGATCTCGATCCGTTCGGACAGGGTGGCGGCCCTGGCCGCGAGGTGCACGGGATGGGTCGGCGTCACGCGGGCGGGCTCCTCGGCTGCGACTCGGCTGTGTCTCGGGGGGTCTCGCGGGTCTGGGGGTCTCGGACGGGGGTCTCGGGGTCTCGGGCGGGGGTCTCGCGGGTGCGGGGGTCTCGGGGAGGTTGTCTCGGCTGTGCCGAAAAGGCGGGTGATGGGCCGATGGCTTCGGCCCATCCGTGGTTCCGCTCGCCCGGCGAGGGGCCGGGGCTCTCCGGCTGGGCCGTCCTAGTTCTTCGTGCTTCCGTCGCACGCGAAGGTGAACGGGCCGGAGCTACAGGTCGACGCGCAGGCGTAGGCGTCGACGGCCGCGATGCCCTCGGTCCAGTAGCCCAGGGACGCGCGGTCCTGCTGGGCCACCGTGGCGGGGACGGCGGTGGCGGGCACGCCGAGGCGTCCCTGCCTCGTGAGGAGCTCGGCGCGGAAGTCCGCGTCGGCGGTGGCGTGGCGGAGAATGGTGCTCGGTGACATTGTTCCTCCTGATCTGGTGGTTTTCACTCGACCGTCTGGGGAGCGAGTCTGATGCCGAGCCGTCGCTCGGCGTTCTGCAGTTCTTTGACGGCGGTGTCCATGGCGGGTTTGTCGTTCTGCCAGTCGATCAACTCTCTTTCCTCGGCGGATATGCCGACCCGGGTCCAGAAGAACTCGAGCCAGGTCTTGGTGGCCTGAGGATGAAGGTCGCGGATCGGCTCGATGTCGGCCGGAAACTCGTCATTGCGGACATCGAGGGCGAGCTTGAGCATCTCGCGCATCTTCCCGTCCGGCGGCAGTACCGAGCACAGGACCATCAGGCTCTGAATCTGGCGGACGGTCTCGATGCCCTTGTGCTTCGTCAGGTCGCTGAGCGGCTTCGGGCCGGATCTCAAGGCTCACCCTCCTGGTGTTTCGTGCTCGACCGGCTCGTGCTTTGCGTCGAGGTCGAAGAATCGGCTCGGCGAAGTTCTGGGAGCAGACGTCGCCGAACCATTTGTAGCCGGACATTCACTCGTGGTGACCATAGCAAAAAGGTATGGGGCGGGCAATTGATCAAAAGTAGGCGGCTCAATCGGTTAAGTCCGGCAAAGGGTGACATCTCAATGACCGATAAGAACAGTGCGCCCTGTTTTGTAGGGACGCCATGTGTACGCGAGCGGTGGATTTCTGTTCCGTTGCGGACAGTGCTTATCGGCGTCACGGCAACTACGCCGCGGTGGGGTGCCCGGCGTGGCCCGGGGCGCGTCCAGAGACCCTGAGCCGCCCCTGAGCGCACCCTGATCCTGCCCTGAGAACCCTGTCACCAGCGCAAGGACCGCCCTAGCGTGATCTGCGGTCCCAGGGGGGCGATTCGGTCCCATGGGGCCGGTAACGCCCGCGAAGGGTGAATCCCGGTACGACTCCCATTACGGAAAGGACTTTTGCATGCTGCGCAAGCACAGGCCGGCCGCCTGGGGGGCGGTGGCCGTCGCGGGCCTCGCCCTCGCCGGAACGGTCGCGCCGGTGGCGCCCGCGGCCGCGGCGCCCGCGCCGTCCCCGATCACATGGACGTCCTGCGGGGACGACGGCAAGGCGGAGTGTGCGACGCTTCGGCTGCCGGTCGACTGGACGCACCCGGAAGGCCCCACGTTCGGCCTCGCCATCGCCCGCCGCAAGGCCACCGACCAGCAGTCCCGGATCGGGACGCTCGTGTTCGGCCCCGGTGGTCCCGGCGACTCGGGCGTACAGCGGGTGACCAGGCTGCAAGGCGGCATCGACCGGTTCGGTGAGCGGATCCGGCAGCGCTTCGACATCGTCAGCTTCGACCCTCGCGGAATCGGTGGCAGCAACCCGGTGACCTGCGATGCCGCGCTCCTCAACCCGCCGCCGTCACCCCAGATGACGAGCGAGGAGGACTTTGAGAAGACCCTCGACCACAACGAGCGGCTACGGAACGACTGCCGCTCCCGTACCGGCCCCATCTACGACCACGCTGACACTCTCAGCACCGTCCGGGACGTGGACGCGATCCGCGCCGCGTTGGGCGAGACCCAACTCACGTTCCACGGCAGCTCGTACGGCACCCTGCTGGGCGAGATGTACGCCGAGACGTACCCGAAGCGGATCCGAGCCATGGTTCTGGAGAGCGTCGTCGACCATAGTCAGCGCGACGCCAAGTCGTTCCTCAATACCAACCTGACCGCCGCACAGGACTCCTTCGACCAGTTCGTCGCATGGTGCGCCAAGAACAAGGAGTGCGCTCTCTACGGCCAGGATGTCCGCGCCATCTGGCGTGACCTCCGAGCCCGCGCAGCACGCGGAGAGCTGCCGGGTACACCAGAGCTTGCCCTCGTACAGACCGCGTACAAGGCGTTCTACGGCCCTGACTGGGCGAAGCTGGCCCAGAAGCTCGCGGACCTGAACAAGACCAGCCCGAACAAGACCAGCCCCAACACGAGCGGGCCGTCCGCCACCTCCACCAGCCCGGCGCCCACTACGGCGACCGACAGCTTCACCGCGCAGTTCTGCTCCGACTGGGGCCTGCCCGTCCGGAACTACGACGAGTACGCGCGGCTCATGCGCCGCGCCGCGAAGGTCGCGCCGGACATGACCTACTCACGTCCCGTACTGGCTCTTTCGAGCTGCCTGGGGTGGCCACAGCCCGTCCGCAACCCGCAGCACAAGCTGCGCGTCCGGGGCAGCGCCCCGATCCTGCTGGCGAACGCCGTGCACGACCCCGCGTCGTCCTACGCGTGGGCGACGAACGTGGCCCGTCAGCTAGGCCGGACGGGAACGCTCCTCACCTATGAGGGGGCCGGCCACGGCAGCTACAACCGCGGCCCCTGCATGCAGGACACGATCGACCGTTACCTGATCTCGCTGGAGCGTCCCGCCCAGGGCACCCGCTGCCCCGCGGCCTGACACCCACTCCCCGGGCGGCCCGGCCCACTTCCGGGCCGCACCGGTCGGGGTCAGACACGGAACGCGTCGGCATGCGCCTCGGCCCACTGCCGGAAGGTGCGCGGGGCCTCGCCGGTGACGTCCCGCACCGTGGAGCGCACCACCGACTCGTCGAGCGTGCCCCGCACGTAGAAGTCGAAGAACGCGTCGACGTACTCGGCGGGCATGGCCGCGCTCATCTCCGCGTGCGCCTCGGCGTCGGGCTGCGCCTCGAACCGCAGGTCCCGGCCGAGCACGTCGGCGAGGACGGCGACCTGGTCGGCCGGCAGCAGCGGCTCCGGCCCGGTCGGGGAGTGGATCCGCCCCTCGTGCCCGGCGTCGAGCAGGGCCCGCGCCGCGACGGCGGCGATGTCGTAGGGGTCGACGACGGCGATGCGGACGCCCGCGAACGGCAGCCGGAGCGTGTCCCCCGCGCGCATCTTCGGCAGCCAGCGCAGCGTGTTCGACATGAACGCGCACGGTCGCAGGATCGTCCAGGGCAGCCCCGAGTCCCGGACCGCGCGCTCCGACGCGGCCATGTAGCGGCTCACCGCGTTGCTCATGTCGCCGCTGCCTGCCGAGCCGCCCGACAGCAGGACGACGCGGCCGACGCCGGCGCGGCGCGCCTCGTCCAATATGCCTGGCATGTCGCGGTAGCCGGGCAGCAGGAACAGGCCGCTCGCGCCCTTCAGCGCCGGGGCGAGCGACGCCGGGTCGTTCAGGTCGCCCGTGACGTGCTCGACCCCCGGCACGGCCCGCCCCGGGACGGCGCGGACGAGCGCTCGCACCGGCTCCCCGGCACCGGCGAGGACGCCGGTGAGCTCCGACCCGATGTTGCCCGTGGCACCCGTGACCAGGATCATCTGTCCTCCATCGCTATTTACGGAACTCTCACCAGGGGAGGGGACGGCCGTCGCGGAAGAACCCCCCGGTCGGGCCGTCGTCGGGCAGGGTCGCCGCCCACACCACGCCCGTCGCGCCCTCGGCGACGGGCCGTCCGCCGGGCCCGCCCATGTCGGTGGCGACCCAGCCCGGGCAGACGGCGTTGACGAGCACGCCGTCGGCGCGCAGCTCCGCGGCGAGCATCCGCGTCAGCGCGTTGAGCGCGACCTTCGAGGCCGTGTAAGCGGGCGTGCCGCCGCCCATGTTCGTCAGCGAGGCCGCCTCGCTGGAGACGTTGACGATCCGCGGGTGCCGGCTCCGGCGCAGCGCGGGCAGCAGCGCCTGCGTGAGCCGCCAGGGCCCGTACAGGTTGGTCTCGGCCGTGTCCCGGACGACGCCGAGGTCGGCGTTGGACGCCCGCTGCCAGGTGTCGTAGGTGTGGGCCGCGTTGTTGACCAGCACGTCCAGGCGTCCCACCTGCGCGGCGAGGCGCTCGACGTCGGCGGCCGACGTCACGTCCAGTTGCACGGGCGTGGCGCCGGCGGCCGCCGCGGCGCGCTCGGCGGCCTCCGCCGACCGCGCGCCGAGCAGCACCTCATGGCCGTGTGCGGCCAACTGCCGGCAGACCTCCAGCCCGATGCCCCGGTTGCCGCCCGTCACCAGCGAGATCGTCACGCCGCCCTCCTCTTGCCCTGACCTGCATGATCGCGTGGTGTGGCGGCGGAGGTCCAATACCCGGCCTGATAGCCGGCCGCTATTCAAACTTGCGCCCGGCGGCGCGCGCCGGATGATCCCGGATGCGGATTCGTCCACCGCCGGCCGGGCGGAGGGGCATTACCCTCGGGCGGGTGGATGTACATCTGCGCGACCTCCGGTACTTCGTGGCGATCGCCGAGGAGCTCAGCTTCACCCGCGCCGCCGAGCGGCTGTTCATCTCCCAGCCCGCGCTCAGCAAGCAGCTCAAGCAGCTGGAGGAACTCCTGCGGGTGCGGCTGGTCATCCGGGACCGGCGCACCGTCGCGCTGACCGAGGCGGGCCGCGCCCTGCTGCCGCGGGCCCGTGACCTGCTCCAGGCCTGGGACGAGACCCAGCGGACCGTCAGCGACGCCGCCGCGGCGGAGGCGTCCGTCCTCACGGTCGGGCTGTCCACGAGCGTTGGACGCGGCCTGCTCGCGGACCTGCGCGCGGGCTTCGCCGAGCGCCGTCCCACCTGGACCGTCCGGATCCGCCAGGTCAACTGGGACGACCCCACCGCCGGGCTTGCCGAGGGCGAGGTCGACGTCGCGTTCGTGTGGCTGCCGATCCCGCGGCAGGAGGCGTTCACATTCCAGGTGGTCGCCGAGGAACCCCGCTGGGTCGCCGTCCGCGACGACCATCCGCTGGCCGGCCGCGAGACCGTCGCGTTCGACGAGCTGCTGGACGAGCCGTTCCTCGCCCTACCCGAGGAGGCGGGCCCGCTCCGCGACTTCTGGCTCGGCCTGGACGAACGCGGCGGCCGTCCCGCCCGGATCGGCGCCACCGTCGCCAACGCCGACGAGACGTTCGCGGCCCTGGAGGACGGCAGCGGCGTCGTCCTGATGGCGTCCGGGAACGCCGCGATCTACCGCCGTCCGGGCATCACCGCGATCCCCGTCACCGGCCTGTCCCCGAGCCGCCTCGCCCTCGCCTGGCGAACCGGCGACCACCGCAGCGCGATCCGAGACCTCCTCTCCGCCCTGCTCCCCGACCCCCGCCCCCGCACCCCGTCCCCAGCCACCCCCTGACCGCGCTTCCGCCCTTCCGTCAAACCGGTCCGCCCCGTCGACCCACCCGGCAACGGACCACACTGCTCGCCTCCACCCCCTGCCCCGCCCGGCCGCCCGCAGGGCACGTAGGCGACTTGGCCACGGTCGCGAGCCAACCCACCGCCCAGGCCGCCTGGAGGAGGAAACATCGTGACCGGCCACACTGCTCGCCTTCACGCCCTGCCCGGACCGGCTGCTGGCTGGTCGTGCCGGACGCCGGGAACGTCGACTGCTTGGCCACGCGTCGCGAGCCGCCGCCCGGGCCGCCTGGAGGGAGACATCGCGACCGGCCGCACTGCTCGGTTTCGTGCCCTGCGCCGTCCGGCTGCGCGCTGATCCTGGACGCCGGAAGCGTCGGTGGCTTGGTCACGTGTCGCGAGCTGGGTCGCGGCCCGGGTTGCCTGGAGGTGGAAGACATCGCGATCGACCGTGCTGCTCCGCTTCGCGCCCTGCATTGTCTGGGGGCGATCCGCTCATCCCGCTGCCCGGGCCGCTTGGAGGTGAGGGAGGCATCGTGACCGGCCGTGCTGCTCGGCTTGGCGCCGTGCCTCGTCGGGCTTCCCGCTGTTCTTGCCGAACGCTGGGAGCGTCGGTGGCTTGGCCACGCGTCCCCGACCGGGTCGCCCGGGTGGGTCGCTTGGAGGTGGGAGGAGGCATCGCGACGGGCCGTGCTGCTCGGCTTGGCACCCTGCGCCGTCTGGCTGTCCGCTGTTCCTGTCGGACGCTGGGAGCGTCGGTGGGTTGGTCAGGTGTCGAGGGTGGGGGGCGCTGCCCGGTCCATCTGGCGATGGGTGCTGGTGGGTGTTGCGATCTGCGCTGCGTGGGCGGGGCGCTGATCCTGCCGGATGTTGGCAGCTCCCTGGTTGTCCGGGAGGGCGGCTTGCTCGCGTCCTACCCGACTGGGGCGCACTTGGTCGTGGCTCGCGGACGGTCGGTATCGGCCTGTTCTGTGCCCTCCTCTCGGGTCCGTTCCGCGTTTGGGAGTTCGGGTCAGCGCACGTTGTGGGGGCGGAACTGGATGCTGATCCGCGGGCCGGCGGGGCGCGTGCTCTTGGGGATCGCGTGCTCCCAGGTGCGCTGGCAGCTGCCGCCCATCACGATGAGGTCGCCGTGGCCCAGTTCACGGCGGAGCGTCGGCCCTCCGCTCCGGGGACGCAGCAGCAGCGGCCGCGGCTCGCCGACCGACAGGATCGCGACCATCGTGTCCTGCGTGGCACCGCGGCCGTGCCGGTCGCCGTGCCAGGAGACGCTGTCTCGGCCGTCGCGGTAGAGGCACAGGCCCGCGGTGACGAACGGCTCGCCCAGTTCGGCGGCGTAGTGCGCGTTGAGAGCCGCCCGCGCCTCGTCCAGGACGGGGTCGGGCAGTGTCTCGCCCTCCTTGTAGAACGCGAGCAGGCGCGGGACGTCCACGACGCGGTCGTACATGCGGCGGCTCTCCGCCCGCCAGGGGACGGTGGTGAGGAGCCGTTCGAACAGTGCGTCCGCCCCGGGCATCCAGCCGGGGAGGACGTCGATCCACGCGCCGTGCGCCAGCCGTGTCCGCCGCATGCCGTCGAGGGGCCGCGGCGCGGTCTCGTCAGTGAGGTCCAGCAGCGACCCCTGGAAAGCGCTGGTCATGCCCCCATTGTACTCACCGGGTCAAACATGTGTTCGAAGGGTTTGAATCATGGGACGTCCTCGATGGTGATGTCGAACTCCGCGGCAAGACTGGCCAGCAGGCCCGCGGCGTCTCCGGGAGCCACGACGGCGCCGCGCAGCCCTTGCGCGCCCCCGACGCCGCGCAGGTCGCAGCCGGAGAAGCGGGCACCGGCCGCCGTCGCGCCGCTGAACTGGGCGCCACCCAGGCGGCAGTCCTCGAACCGGACGCCGCGCAGGTCGGCGTTCTGGAACGTGGCGCCCTCCAGGTTGCAGTCCCGGAAGATGACGCGCGTGAACGTGCTGAACCGGAAGCCCGTGAGATCGGCGCGGCACGACGCGAACACGACGTCCTGGAACGCGCAGTCGGTGCAGGCGGCCCCGGTCAGCCGCGTCCCGGAGACGGTGGACGTGAACAGGCGCGCGTTCGCCAGCCGCAGGTTCGCCAGGTCGCAGCGGTCGAACGCGGTGTCGGAGAGCGTGGCCCGCTCGAACGCGGCGGACGGCAGCAGTGTGCCCTCGAACGCGCAGCGCTCGAACTCGGCGTCCCGCGCGTCGCGGCCCGCGAGGTCGAGGGGCCCGAACACCAGGTCGCGGTAGAGCCCGTCGTCGGTGAGATCGTGCTCGGGCAGTTCCGCCCGCCTCGGCGACACGGGGGGCTTGGGGGCTTTCGGGGCTTTGGGGAGTTTCGCTCGGTTCGTCGTCCGGCTGGATGGCATGGACCCTGACCGTACTGAAGTGTCGGACCCGGTTCGTAAGGTCTCAGGCGATGGGGGACTTACCACGGGAGGTGAAAGCACTCCTCTGCGTGCGCGTGTTGAACCAGCTGGGTGCGTTCGCGCTGCCGTTCCTCGCGGTGCTCGCCGGGGCCGGCCGGGCGGCCCTCGTCCTCGCCGTGTTCGGCGGTGCAGCGCTGGTCTCGCGCCGGGCCGGCGGCGTCCTGCTCGACCGGATGGCCCCGCGCTCGGTGATCGTCCTCGGCCTGACCGCGACCGGGGTGGCCCTGCTGGCGCTGGCCGCCGCGCGCGGGACGGCCCAGATCACCACGGCGACCGCGCTGGCAGGGCTGGCCTTCGAGCTGTACGAGCCCGCGACGCAGGAGGCCCTGGCCCGGCACACCGACGCCGCGCGGCGCGACGCGGTCTACGGGCTGCTCGGCACATCGCTGGTGGCCGCGGGCGCCGCCGCAGGGCTCCTCGCCGCGGTCCTGCTGCCGCTCGGCGTCCGCTGGCTGATCGTCGTGGACGGGGCGACCTGCCTGGCCGCGGCGGGCGTGGCGGCCGCGTTCACCGGACGTCAACCCCTCCGGCGGCGGGTACGGGACGACCGCTGGCGGCCGCCCGGCCCGCTCGTCCGGCTGACGGCCGCGGGTACGGCGTTCGCCTGCGGCACGCTCGCCGTGCTCTTGTTCGCGCCGCTCGTCCTGCTGGAGCGCGGGGCGCCGCCGTGGCTGCCCGGCCTGGTCCTGACCTGCGCGGCCGTCCTCGCGCCGGTGACCGGGCACCTCGGCCGCCGCGTTCTGCGCGGCGCCGGGACCGAACGCGTCCTCGCCGCCGGGAGCGCCGTCCTCGGCGCGCTCGCCCTCGTGATGGCCGCCGGACGGGCCGTCCCGCTCACCGTCGCCGCCTACCTCGCGTGGGCGGCGGCCGACAGCGTCCTGCAGGGCCGCTGGCCCGCCCTGATCGCCGACCTCGCCCCCGCGGAGGACAGGCCGAGGTGGTTCGCCTTCCACGGAATGTCCTGGGGCGTCGCCCAGCCCGCCGTCCCCGCGCTGGCCGCGCTCACCGGCGGCGCGCTCGCGACCGGCGGGGCCGTGTTCCTCGCCGTCCCGCCGCTCCTCGCCGCGGGACGGCTCGCTCAGCGCCTGAAGATCACCGCCAGGACCCGCAGCGCCAGCACCGAGCACACGACGAACAAGCAGTAGCCGAAGAACTGGTACAGCGTCACCTGCTCGGTCATGGCCGGGCCGCCCCGCAGCCCGAGCATCATCACCGCCATGATCCCCGCCGTCGAGGCGAGGATCGTCAGCAGCACCTGCTGGAGCAGGCCCGTCACCGTCCGCCGGTCCCGCTCGTCGCCGAACAGCCGGACGTTCAGCGTCAGCCGGCCCGCCTCCGCCGCCGCGGTGATCCGGTCCACCCGGCGGGGCAGCCGGCGCAGCACCGGCAGCAGCGCCGTCAGCTCGTCGGCCGCCGCGTCCCGCAGCGAGTCCGGCGCGAGCCGCTCGCGCAGGTAGGTCTCGCCGAACGCCTGGGCCTGCGCGACGACGCCGAAGCCCGGCGCCAGCTCGGTCAGCCCGCCCTCCAGCGTGGCCAGCGCCCGGAACACCGCCGCGATCTCCGCCGGAACCGCCAGGTCGTACCGCGCCACCAGCCGGAACAGATCGGTGAACATCGCCATGTCCGGGGTGTTCCCGGCGCCGAGGTGCCGGGCCATGAACGCGCCGAGCGCCCGCACGAACCCCTGCTCGTCCAGCTCGTCCGGACGGGCCACGACCTCCAGGAACGCGTCCGCCACCGCGATCGGGTCGGCGCGGTTCATCGCCAGCAGCATCCGCTGCAGCGACGCCCGCAGCCCGGTGTCCAGCCGCCCGACCGAACCGAAGTCGATGAGGCCGAGCCGCCCGTCGTCCAGCAGCATGACGTTCCCCGGATGCGGATCGGCGTGGAACACCCCGTCCAGGACGATCTGCCGCAGCACCGTGTCCAGCAACAGGTGCGCGAGGGTGGTGCGGTCCATCCCGCGCGCCTCGATCAGCGGCCCCGCCTTGCTCAGCGCCGTTCCCGAGAACCGCTGCATGACCAGGACCCGCCCCGTGCACAGGTCCTCGTAGGGGTGCGGGACGAGGACGTCCGACCCGCGCGCCGTCGCCGCCGCCGCGACCGAGGCCATGTTCCGCGTCTCGACGCGGAAGTCCAGCTCCTCGCGCAGCGCCGCCGCGAACCCGTCGGCGAGATCGACCACCCCGAACGAGCGCGCCCACGCCGCGCGATCCTGCAGCGACCGGGCCAGCCGCCCGACGATGTCCAGGTCGCGGTCCACGACCGCCTGGATGCCCGGCCGCTGGATCTTCACGACGACGTCCTCCCCGGACCGCAGCCGCGCCGTGTGCACCTGAGCGATCGACGCCGCGGCCAGTGGCGTCCTGTCGAACTCGGCGAACAGCGTCTCCGGCGGCGCGCCCAGCTCCGCCCGGACCACGCGCTCGATCTCCTCCCACGGGACGGGCGCCGCGCGGTCCTGCAGCCGTCCGAGCTCCGCCGTGAACTCCGGCGGCAGCACGTCCCGCCGCGTCGACAGCACCTGGCCGAGTTTCACGAACGCGACACCGCCCTCGTCCAGCGCGGCGGTCAACGACCGTGCGAGCCGCGCCCGCCCCTCCGGCGTGCCCGGCCCCCGCCTGGCGCGTCCCCGCAGGTAGGGGCCGAGGCCGCGGCGCAGGAAGATGAACGTGATCCGCCAGTACCGGCGGGTGCGCGCGATCCGCGACCGGACGCTGCCGAACCAGGACAGCGGCGAGGGGACCGTGCCCGTCGGAACGAACGCCTCCGCCAGCACGAGCGCGGTCATCGAGACCAGCAGCGCGCACGCCGTCCCGAGCATGGCGAACCAGGCGATGGCGGTCAGGTCGTGGCGCCGGTCCAGCCCGCGGATGAGCGCGGTGACGATCGGGCTCGCCGCCGCCTGCCCCACGGCACCGGCGATGATCGTCCGGAACAGGGGGAACCGGGTGTCGAGCAGCCGGCGCGCGCCGTACGCCATGATGGTCGTGTTGATCACGGTGCCCGTCGCGAAGGCCAGGACCGTGGAGGGGGTGGTTGCGGTCACCGGGCCGAGCTTAGGAGCCTGAAAAGCCCGTGACCTCCCTCTTCGGACAGAAACCGGTGGCCGGCCTCCCCCGTCCGGGCGATGCCCTCAGAACTCGGCCAGCAACTCCCGCAGGAAGCCGATCGTGCGCGCCGGAGGCGCCGCGCGCACCGCCAGCAGGTCCATGATCTGCTGGTAGCGGGCCGCCTCGTCCTTGTCGGGATAGCGGGCCCCGGTGAGCTGCTCCAGGTAGATGACGTCGTCCAGGTCGTCCGGCGCGAACCGCACGATCGTGATCGGCCCGCCGAGCGCCAGATGGCCGCCCGCCGCGAACGGCAGCACCTGCACGCGCACGTTGCCCATGCCCTCCGCGACGCCGATCAGGTGCTCGATCTGCCCCCGCATCGTCGCGGCTCCGCCGATCGGACGGCGCAGCGCCGCCTCGTCGATGACCGCCCACAGCTTCGCCGCACCGGGCGTCCGCCGCAGCACCTCCTGCCGCCGCATCCGGACGGTCAGCCGCCGGTCGAGCCCCGAGTACAGCGCGTCGTGATGCTCCAGCCCGATGACCGCCCGCGCGTAGTCCCGCGTCTGCAGCAGCCCCGGCACGTACTGCACCTCATAGCAGCGGATCGACGTCGCCGACTGCTCCAGCCCGAGGTAGTGCTCGAACCAGCCCGGCACCACGTCACCGTACTCGTGCCACCACCCGGGCTCCCTCGCCTGCCGGACGAGCTCCAGCAGCCCCTCGCGCTCCGCCGCGTCCCGTACCCCGTACAGGTCGAGCAGATCGCAGACGTCCCGGACCTTGAACCCGTGCCGGCCGAGCTCCAGCCGGCTCATCTTCGACGCCGACCCGCGGATCGCCGCCCCGGCCTGCGCCCGCCCGATGCCCTGCTCCTCCCGCAACCGCCGCAGCCTCGCCCCGATCTGCAGGCGCACCGCGGTCGGCCCGGACCGTCGACTGTCCAGCACAAGATCTCCAGGGGTCCCGTACGTCCCGACGACCCTCGGAGCCTCTCACAGCCCCTCGCGGACGCGCAGGAAACCCCGCGCCAGAGCTATGTCACTCAACATTCCGGCCCCCTCCCACCACCCCGCAACGAGTTCAACCACCGCCGACAGCAGCAGGACGATGAGGCCCCGGCCCCTCCATCAGCCGCACCAGGTGCGACACCGACCCCAGCCCTCCGGCGTTCCGGGAACGTGATCCTTTCGTCCGGTAGGCGACCCTTAGTGAGTCCGAAGAGGACATGGTGGCTCGGGGCTACTTGCTCACCAGGGGTTGCCGCACCGTCAACCACGGTCGTGATCGCCTCGCTGATCCGGCTGGCCGCCTTCACCTGAGTGGTCAGGCTGGCTTGAGAACCCCCAGCGATCTTGAGGGCTCGCCGCGCTGCAACACCTGCTGGAGCCCCGCTGTGACGATCTTCTCGTATACCCCGGGCACGAGCTCGGACATGGAGCAACCGTAGAGATTCGGCGCTCGACCAGCGCACATCCAGACACGACTCTGCGCCGCAGCGGTCGCCGCCTCCCCTCGCCCAGTGGATCGGCAGGGGAGTCGATCACGAGCTTCGATCCCGGGAGCCGTTCAGCTTGCTCGCACGTCATACGTCATGAAGATTCCGACATGTCGGTCTGTCTGCAACGATCGTGAGCCTGGACGAATCAGGGGGCAACGTTGACCATCAGGATCCAGATCGACGGCGACTTCGCAGACGAGGAACTGTCCTCGCTCCATCGCTGGCTCCTGGATGAGCCTGATATCAGACAGAACAGTCAGGTGGCGCTGGAGAGCAAGGAGCCGTCTGAGGGGGAGATGGGGACCACGCTCGACGTGATCTCTTTGTTGACGACGAGCACTCTGCAGTTGCCTACCGTGATCGACACGATCAATGGGTGGTGGCGTACTCGGCGCCGTGAGCCGACGGTCGTTATTGAACGGAATGGGGTCACCGTCACGATAACCGGGGCCGACCCGGCTGCGGTTGTTAGGGCGTTGATGGCAGCCGAGGGTGAGCGATGACGCAGCAGACACCGCTTCCGGATCCGCTGAGGTCACGCGCTGTCCTTATCGGGACGAGCAAGTATACCCACTTGCCGCAGTTGCCGGCTGTGGGCAAGAACCTGGAGGAGTTCACCAGGCTACTGACCAGCCCTCGACTCTGCGGACTGCCCCCTGAGCACTGTGCGGTTATCTCCAATCCGGAGTCGCCAGCAGAAATGATTGATCCGATTGCTCAGGCTGCGGAAGAAGCGACCGACGTTCTGTTGGTCTACTTTGCTGGCCATGGCTTGGTTCATTCCGCTGGCAGTGACCTTTACCTTACGCTCGCTGGTTCGCATTCGAAGCGCATGTACACGTCAGTCGCTTACGACCACATTCGCAATGAGTTGCGCGAAAGTCGAGCGCGCCGCACATTGGTCATCCTGGATTGCTGTTACAGCGGTCGTGCCGTCGGATTGATGGCTGATGACGATCCGACCGCACGAGTGGCTAACAGTGCTGCCCTGTCTGGGGTCTACGTCATGGCCTCGACAGCGGGGAATCGGACATCGAAGACAGGGGATAGATACACGGCGTTCAGTGGTGCCCTCTTTGATCTCGTCAATAGCGGCATTCCGGAATGTGAGGACTATCTCTCGGTGGATGACCTCTTCTTGGGGGTTCGAGAAGTTCTTAAGGATGGGCACCTCCCGGCGCCGCAGCGGAGAGAAGTTGACTACGGCGCGAGCCTGAAGTTGTTTCGCAACCGTGCCAAGGAGCTTCCAAAGCAGGGCAATGGGAAGAATCTCTATGGAGAAGTGCCCGGTGTTGAACCGGGGACTCCCTTCGAGAGCCGTATGGATCTCCACCGGGCTGGAATTCATCGGCCGTTGCAAGCTGGGATCTGTGGTACCGCCCAGAAGGGTGGAGCCGAGTCGATTGTCGTCTCCGGTGGCTACAAAGACGACAAGGACTACGGAGACACGATCATCTACACCGGTCACGGTGGGCGTGACCGAGAAACAGGCGAGCAGGTCAAGGATCAGTCGCCAGAAGACACGGGGAATGCTGCTCTCATCAAGAGCATGACCACAGGCAACCCTGTCCGTGTCATCCGTGGATCTGGCGGCAATAGCGATTTCTCGCCCGAGGTGGGCTACAGCTATGATGGGCTCTTTCGCGTCACGGATTATTGGATCCAGCCAAGCGTTGATGGCCCCAGTGTGCTCCTCTATCGACTCGAGCGTGTTGGGATGCCCAGTTCAGGCGCCAGCAAGCAGGTGTTGAGCCGTCCGCTGTCTCCTGGCCGCTTCGAACGACTGGCTCCTGGTGTTTATGCGCTTCCTGCGCATGCTGATGAGGTTAAAGCTCGTTACGAGTTTGGTTGTCAGATTTGTGATGAGGTTCTTCGGGCGCCGGGTGGGCAGCCTTTTGCTTCGGCCGTCTACATACGTGGCTTGGAAGCTCCGCATCGGGGGCCCGATGCTCTGGAGAACATGTTGTGTCTGTGCTCGAACCATCGAGATCTGTTCAAGTTCGGTTCGATCACCATCGAAGATGACTTCCGAGTGATCGACGAGACGGACGGCGAGGAGATGGGGAGCCTCACCGTCCGTCATGAGATCTCGCTAGAGCATATTCGGTACCATCGGGAGCATCATCGTCTCAAATCGGAGCAGGCTCTCTTCTGATCAGGAGCAGCCTTCGTATTCGGGGACTTCTGGGTTCAGGGTGATGCCGCTTGCGCCGAACCATTTTTGGAGGAGGCGGATGGCGGTGCCGTCCTGGTACATGCGAGTGAGGGCGCGGTTGACGCCTTCGCAGCCGTCGATGTCGCCGTTGCGGAGGCCGACGCCGTAGGGCTCGTCGGTGAAGGGAGCGTTGAGGATTTTGACGCGCGACCTGTTGCGGGCGGCGAAGCCGGCCAGGACGAGGTCTCCGGTGGAGACGACGTCGACCGTTCCGTCGAGGAGCTTGGCGACGCAGTCGCTGTAGGACGGGGCGGGAGCGAGACGAGGCTTGATGCCGAGGCCCTCCACGATGCGTTCGGTCGAGACCGAGCCGCTCGCCTTGCACATCGTGCGGCCCGTCAGGTCGCGGACGCTGCGGATCCGGGTCTCGTCGCGGTGCACCATGATGTCCTGGTGGGCGACGTAGTACGGGCCGCCGAAGGTGACTTCTCTTGCCCGGTCCGGGGTGATGGAGTACGAGGCCAGCACGATGTCGACCGTGTGGTTCCTCAGGAGATCCTCGCGGTTGTCGGACGTCACCGTCTTGAAGGTGACGCGGGACGCGCCCATGTGGTCCGCGATATATCGGCCCACATCGACCTCGAAACCGCTGTATGTGCCGTCCTGCGCTTTGAAACCGAGCCCGGGTTGGTCGGCTTTCACGCCGACGACGATCGCGCTCTTGCCGGAAACGGACGCGGTCGCAGTGGCGGTGCACCCGGTGAGACCCAGGCTCGCCACGGCGACCACGCGAACGAAAGTGCTCTTCACGCGCCACAGCTACCAACCCAAAGCGACCGCGAGGTGAACGCTCGGAGACCGGCGGGAACCATGACCGGCAGCGGTCCGCGGGGAACTCTCGCGCTTTATCGAACGTCTGATGACGCGGTGCCGCCGGGTTTCTCCGTGACGGCGAAGAGGCGCAACCGGTAGAAGCGCGGCTCGGGACCGATCCGTCCTTCCCGCACCCAGAGGGCGTGCACGGTCATCATGATCAGCCGGTGCGCGCCGGCGAAGGACAGTGCGGCCAGGGGCAGCTCGCCCAGCAGGGCGGTCAGCAGGCTCACGGCGAACTCGTTGGAGCCCCACGACAGCATGACGTCGAACCAGGCGTCGCAGACCAGCAGCGTCCCGGTGACGAGCTGGCCCAGGACGGCCATCTGCAGGCGCCGCCAGATGGCGAACGCGGTGAAGCCGAGGGACGCGGTGAGGGCCACGTCGAAGCCGATCCAGGTGGCGCTCCATTGGCCCGCGGTGAAGTTGTCCGGAAGTGTGAAGGCCAGCACGACCGTCCACGGGATGAGCCAGGCGCAGCAGGCCACCAGGATCGCGATGGCCAGGCCGCGCCGGCGGCGGACGCGCGGTTCGTCCAGGGGGTCCCGGTCGCTGAGCGCGATCAGCGTCCGCAGCAGCTCGGCCCGCTGCTCGGGCGGTAGCCGGCGCAGCTCGTCGGCGGTCAGCATGGCCCGCCTCCCTCCTGAAAAGACCAGGATAGGGAGGCGTCCTAGGCCGGAGGAGCGCTCTTCACCGGGGCCGCCTTGCCCTCGGCGACGAGCCGCTCGTGCTGCTGCCAGCCCTGCAACCACTTCCAACCGGAGCCGAGCGTGGCCGTCATCGCCGCGACCATGAACGTCGTCACCTGGGCCTCGTCCAGGTGCGCCCCGGGGACGAGCTGAGCGACGATCCCGGCGAGCCAGCCGGCGAAGACGGCGAACACCGGAGTGAACAGCGCCACCCCTCGTCCCAGCCACGAGTTCTCGGACTCCGTCGCGACCGCGGCTTCCGGTTGACTCTCCGACACCCTGCACCACCTCCCAGGACGGGCACGCTGCCTCGCCCGCACCAAGCCTGGTCCTTCGCGCAACGCGGCGCCCCGGAAACGACCACCATCGGTCAGCCGTCCTTCAGATGGTGTGGCGGCGGGTTCTGTAGGCGGCGGTCTTGGCTCGGGACGTGCAGGCCATGCTGCAGTAGCGGCGGGAGTTGTTGCGCGTCAGGTCGATGTAGACGGCGTCGCAGTGGTGGGCGCGGCATTCGCCGAAGCGGTCGGGGCCGTAGCCGTCCATGATCAGGGCCAGGGTCGTGGCGAGGCCGCCGGCCAGGGTGTCCACCGCCGAACCGGCCGTGCCGTGAAAACTGAGATGGAACGGTCCATTCGCGTCTTCCGGCAGGTAGGGTTGGGCTCCGTACTTGCGGATCATGGCGTTGACGTGCCGGGCCGTGATGGACGGATCCGCGGCGAGCAGTGCCCGGCGGAGCTCGGTGGCCAGTTCCGCCAGTCGGGGTCCGGCGGACGGGTCGGCGTGCAGGGCGGTGCGGGCGTTCGCGTCGAGCTTCGTCGCGAACGCCCCCACGAGCTCCTCGTGCGCGAGCCGGCCGACGACGGCGCCGCCCTGCCGGTGCGGTGTCGCCAGGTTCACCAGCTCGGCGATCAGCGCCGCCTGGCCGGTCACGTTACAGGCTATTTTCACTTCGCTAGTAACTTCTCATCTGTTGTGATGGGCTAAATGCATGTAGATGGTAACTAGCGTAGCGGCTCGACGGTCATGCCGGGTGATCTTTAAGCCAGCCGAGGACCTGGTGGGCGTGCTCGTCCGGCGGGAAGATCGGGTAGAAGACGTGCTCGATCGCTCCGTCCCGGACGATGAGGGTGTGCCGCTTGTAGAGGGTCAGCCCGTGCGTGGTGAAGGTGGGGAGGTCGAGCGCCTCGGCGAGGCGGAACGCGGTGTCGCTGAGCATGGCGAAGGGCAGCCGGAGCCGCTCGACGAGCTCCCGCTGGTAGTCGAGGTCCTGGCTGGAGAGGCCGAAGACCGTGGACGCGCCCGCGTCGACGAGGTCCTTGTAGTGGTCGCGGAAGCCGCAGGCCTCCGGGGTGCATCCGCGCGCGCCCGGGATGGCGTTCCAGCCGTCCGGCATGTCGACGTCCGGGCGGCCGGAGAGGGGATAGAGGTACAGGACGGCGCGTCCCGCACCCAGTTCGTGGAGCCGGACGGTGTCGCCGGACGTGCTGGTCAGGGCGACCGGAGGCATCGTCCGGCCGGGCAGGTGGTCGGCCGCTCCGTCGTCCTCGGGCACGGGCAGGCCGGCGGGAAGTTGCTCCGGGCTTGTCATGCGGTCTCCTCGGTGGTCGGCGATGACCTGTCTCGGCGGTCAGATCCGCGTGCCGTGCGATCTCACTGATCTTCATGTCGCGTCGTCGGTGCGGCTCCTACCTGCGGTGACCCTAAATCTGCCCCCGTGGGGAAGGTCAAGCCGCGCGATACCCCTGTTTTCGGAGAGTGTTCGAAGGGCATCTGAGAGTAGTCGAACCCCCCCGAGAGTCCCGTGGAGGTGGCGCGCCCATGACGTCCCGGCTGACGACCACGATCCTGCCCGACGACAAGCGCTATCCCGCGCTGAGCCGCGGCTTCAACCAGCGCTGGCTCGCCGAACCCGAGTACGTGCGGATGGTGAGGACACCGCAGGACGTGCGGGAGGCGCTGGCCAAGGCGGTGCAGGAGAAGCCGAAGGACCCGTCGCGCACGCGGATCACCGTCCGTTCCGGTGGGCACTGCTATGAGAACTTCGTCTGCGGGACGGACGTCCGCGTCATTCTCGACATGAGCCCGATGTGCGGGATCTCCTACGACGAGAAGATGGACGCCTACTGTGTCGAGGCCGGTGCCTCGAACTGGCACACCTACAGTCACCTATATCCGCTCAGCGGGCGGGCGCTGCCGGGCGGTTCCTGCTATTCGGTGGGGCTCGGCGGTCACATACCCGGCGGCGGGTACGGTCTCCTGTCGCGCCAGTTCGGGCTGACCGTCGACTACCTCTACGCGGTGGAGGTGGCGGTGGTGAGGCCCGACAAGTCCGTCGAGCTGGTCGTGGCGTCGCGTGATTCCACGGACGACGATGTCAAGAATCTGTGGTGGGCGCACACCGGGGGCGGCGGCGGGAACTTCGGTGTGGTCACCCGGTTCTGGTTCCGCGACCCGCCGGAGCCGCCGAAGTACGTCCTCCTCACCGGGCTCGCCTGGGATTGGGACACCGTCACCCGAAGCGATTTCACCACGCTGCTCACCGCGTTCGGTACCTACTTCCAGCAGCATCAGGATCCGATGACGGCGGCCGGGAAGCTCTTCGGGATCCTCGTGCTCAACCATGTCTGCAACGGCCAGATCGGGCTGCTGGCCCAGGTCGATGTGGACGACCCGCAGGGCAAGCAGGCCATGGACGATTTCCTGGCCGCCGTCGACGGTGACATTTCCGCCACGGCCACGACGATGTCGTCCACGATGGGAGAGCGTCCGACGCTCGCGCAGATGGCCATTCCCCGCGTCATGCCGTGGCTGACGGCCACGCAGGCTCTGGACAGCAGCGGCGAGAACCGGTGCGGGAAGTACAAGTCCGCCTACATCCGCAAGCCCTTTTCCAACGCCCAGATCGACGCCATGTGGGCCTACCTGGGCAACGAGAAGTTCGTCGACTACACCAACAAGGAATCGGTCATCCAGATCGACTCCTACGGCGGTGCGGTCAACAAGCCGCCGCGGGACACGGCGGCCCGCCAGCGCGACTCCATTCTGAAGATGCAGTACCAGACCTACTGGACGAGGAACGACCCTAAAGAGAGCGAGTATCTCGACTGGATCCGTCAGACCTACAAGGCGACCTTCTCCGAGACAGGTGGCGTTCCCACGGTCGGCACCGGCATCACCGATGGCTGCTATATCAACTATCCGGATGTCGACCTGGGTGATCCGGCATGGAACGGCTCGGAGCAGCGGTGGTCGACGCTCTACTACAAGGACGCCTACCCCACGTTGCAGAAGATCAAGAAGCACTGGGATCCGCACGACATCTTCCGCAGCGCCCAGTCCATCGAGTTCCCCACGTCCTGATCCAGAGAATGGTTCAGGAGACGATCCCGCAGGTACGGGCGGTGGCGAGCCAACTGGGGAACTCCTCGATCAGGTGGCCGTAGAGGTCGTCATCGGAGATGCTCTTCGGGTCGAGACCGGCGGGGAAGAACCCGGCGTTGTCGATCGCGCGCTTGCCGGGCACGGGGAGGTCGTCGAGCTTGTGGAGGAACGTGAACTCGTTGTCGCCGAAGCCGATGAACTGCCAGAAGATGGGGAGCGTGGACGACGCGCACAGGAGCTTCTCCGCGGCCGTCCGGGAATCCGGTGACCCGTCGGTCTGGAAGATGACGAAAGCCGGGACGGCGGGCGCGGCGGCGCGATGGTGGTCGATGACCGCCTGCATGGCGGCGGCATAGTTCGTGGTGCCCATGTGCCCGAGGCGTTCGTGCTCCTCATTGATGCGACCGCGATAGCGGGACAGGGCGACCTCTACGGGTGGGTGCGCGACCTTGTCGAAGAACACCACGGGAACGACGCCGTCGTCGTCCAGGTGCGCGGCGAGGGCGAGTGCCTGCTCGGCGAGGTGCTGGACGGTGCCGTCCTTGTAGTAGCGGCGCATCGAGCCGGACCGGTCGAGCACCAGGTACACCGCGGCGCGCTCGCCTCCGATTCCTCGTTTGTCGAGGTTGACCTTGGCCCTTTTGTAGAGGTCGACAAGGCCGGGGGCGGTGGATCGGACCTTGTCCAGGCTGATGGGCATTGAAGGGCGCTCCTGCCATAGTGGAAACGCCCAGCATGCCTTGGACGGCTCCCCGTTGGGACGGGTAGCCGAAAGTTACTGGAAATCGCACCCCGGGTTGGGGGCGTCCTCCGCCAAGGGGCTTCCGTGCGGAATGACGTAGAGAGCGTCCAGGACGACCGGTGTGGTGCCCAGGTTGCGTCCGACGTGCACATGGTCGGCGCCTGCGGGTTCGCGGATGACGTCGCCCTCGCGGTAGATACCGTCCAGGGAGCAGTCGGCGAGGTTGTGCGTGAGCGTGCCCTGCCGCACCACCGCGCGGACGGCGCCGTCGTGGAAATGCCAGCCGGTGGTGCCGCCGGGGGCGATCGTCAGCTCGCGGACGATGTAGTCCGTCCCGTTCACCGTCCGCTTCGCGAGGATCGTGCCCGTGACCCCGGACGACGGCGTCGCGGCCGCCGTCCCCTGCAGAGCCGCCAGGATCAGCGCGCAGCCGCCGGCCAGCGCGGGCAGCGCCCTCAGCGCGTTCATGGGCGTCCTCTCGTCGCTTGTGCGGCGAGACGACGTTGACATGATCAAGTATCACTGTCAAGAAGGTGAAGGGAACCGTGCGTTGAGCGTCCGCATGGGTGCTCCCTGCGCCGGCCCGTAGTCAGGGGTCTTGCGACAACGCCGTCCGTTTCGCGTTCAGGCCAGAACAGACCATGACCCGCCTGTGGTTTTCGCTCTCTTCGATCTCGGGGACGGTGCAGGAGCATCGCTGTGTCCGGATGCAGCGCCGCGGCGGCGCGCGACGCGGCAGCGGGGGAGAGCCATGTATCGCACGCGCACCCGTCGGCTGGTCACTTCGGGAGCATTGGCCGGAATGCTAGCCATTGTGGCCCTCCCTCCGGCTCTCGCCACAGACAGAGCGGAGCCGAATGGCATCACGTCCGTGAAAAGGCTCGACGTCCCTACGCCACGCCCGCCCCGCCTCCCGCGAAACTTTGACGGAACCGGCAAGTACATCGTCCGGGACCTTGGCATCACGGTCCCGTTCACCTGGGCGGGAAGGGACGGTGACAGTCAGATGGTCGCGGGGGGCCCGCGCTACCCGATCTGGTTCACGAACCTCATCTACCGGAACTCGCTCTACACCCTGACGTATAAATGGCCCGGCCTCGACACTCATGAATGTTCGCGAATCCCAGGCTTCAACCTGAACACCTTGAACCAGAAACTCAGCACGTCCAGGTTCGTTGGACGAGAGATACTGCAACGCAAACCACAGCGCCAGGTGAACCATTGGAGGGTCGGTGTCGTCGTACCGCAACTTCCTCCGGGCAATCATCTCCGATTTCCGGTGGCGCTGGGCGACGTCTACGTGGACCAACATGACCCGACGACTTTCTGGCAGGTCCTTCAGTTCGGTGTCCAGAACCTCTACGACCCCGAGCTGGACGAGTGGCTGACAATGAACACCTTCGCGCACACCCCCGGAACGGTCACGCTCCCTGCCCAGTGCCCGCCACCTTCCTGACGAGGCTTGCGCCCCTGACCGCTCCGAGCCTTCGACGACAAGTGCTCCGAGTCGGCGGAGCAGCCGGAACACATCGGCCGGTATGCGGTCGCGTCGTCCGGGGAGGCCATCACGCCTGGATGACCGCGCCGCCGTGCCGCGGGAACGGTCCGATTACTGGGCGAACATGCTCGACTCCGGATAGCGGAAAGACCTCTCGCGCGTTGCCCGGGGGCTTCATCGCTTCTGCGGTCTTGTTCAGCGGGTTGAGCTGCATGAGCTTCCCGGGCGAACTTCGGCCGTCTCCGTTAAATGGCGGGGTCGCAGGCGTTCATAGCTGATCGTGCGAGATCTCCGGTCGACATCGCTATTCTTGGGGCTCCCTCGTGTTCAGTGCAGGAGCTCCCCATGTCCACTAAACCGCTTTTCGCCCTCGCCATCGTCCTGTTGACCGCCGTCGCATGCGGCGATGACGGCTCGACGGCGGGCCCGTCCGCCTCCGGAGCCGCGTCCGATACTCCCTCAACGCGGCCGGCCTCGAAGGCACCGACCTCCGCGCGGACTTCCGCGTCCGAAAAGTTGCCGGACGGCTACGACCCGAAACGCAACCCCAAGGCCGACATCGCGGCCGCGCTCGCCAAGGCGCGGGGCGACAAGCGTCCGGTCCTGATCGACTTCGGTGCGGACTGGTGCCCGGACTGCGTCGTCCTGGGGCGCACCTTCCGGACCGCGAAGGTCCGGCCGGTCATCGGCCGTTTTCACGTCGTCTCCGTCGATGTCGGCCGGTTCGACCGCAACCTCAATGTCGTCCGCAAGTACGGAGTCAACCTGCGGGCGAGCGGTATTCCGGCATTGGTGGTCCTCTCCAGTACCGGCAAAGTGAGGACCGCGACCAACGACGGCTCGTTCGCGAACGCGCAGTCGATGAGCGGCACGCAGGTGGCGGCCTTCCTGAAGCATTGGCAATGAGGTGGGCGGCGCTGGGTGGAGCCGCTTCGCTGCTGCTCGCGGGATGTGCTTTCCAGCATGAGTCGCCGGCGACCGCCCGCTTCACCGACGGCGGTGTCGAGGTCACGATCAGCGTGTCGCAATCCCGGCTCAAGGCGATCTACAGACCGATCCGGCCGGGCTTTCACATCTACAGCCTCGACCTGCCGTCCGGTGGCGTCCAGGGCTTGGGCGTGCCCACCAGGATCGGCGTGCGCGGGGGTCTGCGCGCCACTGGCATCGCCACCGCGGACAGGCCCGTTCGCTCGCTCGCCCTGCCCAGCCTCGGCGTCGAACTACCGGTCTATCCGGACGGGCCGGTCACGATATCGCTGCCGATCCGCCGGACCGGCCGGGCGGCCGACGTCGTCGTGTCATATGGCGCGTGCAGCAGCGGCACTTGCCTTGCTCCAGTCACCGATCACGTCACCCGCGTCGCCCTTCAGTGAGGCGGTCGTGGCGGTCCAGGGCGCCCGCCGGGTCTGCGGGCGGGTCGTCGTCGGGGTCGGCCGCCGAGCCGCCCGCGGCGAGGTAGACGGCCGACGCGGCGAAGACCACGGTCATGGCGAGGAGGATGAGGCGATAGTCGATATAGGCGACCATCGCGGCGCCGTACGCGACGGACAGCATCTGCGGCGTGTTCGTCAGGACGTCGAACGCCGCGTAGGTGCGGCCGAGAAGCTCACTGGGCGTCCGCCGCTGAAGCAGCGTGGTGAATCCGACCATTACCCACGGCAGGCCGAATCCGACGAGGAGCACCCCGGCCAGGACGGCGACCGTGGACGACGGAACGAGCAAGGCGCACCCGACGGCGAAGGCGCCGAGGGCGAGTGCCGTGGTGACCGTCTCGCCGAGCCGCTTCACCGCGTGTCCGGCGGCCGGGCCGGACAGCACCGAGCCGAGGCCCTGGACGGTCGTGAGCACGCCGACGAAGGTGGGCGAGCGGTCCAGGCCGTCGCCGATCACGGCGAACAGCAGCGACTCGAAGATTCCCCAGACGGCCATCGCGACGGAGATCGCGATGAGCATTCGCCGGAGGTCGGGCCGTCCTATCAGGTATCGGAATCCCGTCGCGACCTCTGTTTTCCAGGAGGACTGCCCGGTGCGCCGGGGAGGCCGCTCCTCCATTCGTAATAGCAGCACGGCGGTGGCGGCGATCAGGAAGGTCGCGCAGTCCAGAGTGACCACCGACTCGGCGCCCCAGGCGGAGAACATGCCCGCTCCGATCAGCGGGGTGACCATGCGCAGGGCGAGACGGCAGGTCTGCAGCAGGGCGTTGGCGTCGGGCAACTGGTCGTCCGGCAGGAAGGCCGGCATGAGCGCCGTCTGGCCGGCGTCGAAGAGGCTGTTGAGCGAGCCGTAGACGAACAGCACGACATAGACGAGCCACAGATCGGATTCGCCGCCGACCGCGAGCAGAGCCAGAATGTACGCCGCGCTGAAGAGATTGGCGGTGACCAGTATGGGACGGCGCGGGACTCGGTCGATCAGATGACCCCACAGCGGGCCCATCAGGGTGCCGGCCATGAACGCGAAGAAGACCAGGCCCGCCTGGGCGTTGCTTCCGGTGATGACCCTCACCCAGATGCCGACCGCGAGCCAGAGCGAACTGCTGCCGATGATGGAGAGGCACTGGGCCAGGATATAAAGCAGGGCATTGCGGTTGCGAAAGACTTCCCGCATGGAACCTGACCTTCATTCTCGCTGCGTTTCTCCTATAGGGATGTCTTGGCTGCCGTGCAATGCTTGCCTTTGAGAAAAATGAGAACGGAGTCGCGGCGGCTCGACGTCCGATCGGACTTGTCAAAGTCAAGGAAATTTACAGTAGCATGACACTCACGTCCGGCTCGCGGCACAGCTCTTGGCCGGGAGTTTCGGGTGCGGAAATGAAGCCATAATGGCCGCCCTCAAGGTCGGGGGAGGTGGCCTCAGCGCATTCGCTCCAGCCGTCCAGTCGAATTAGAACGAGTGCTGGAAGACGTCCTCGTCGCGGACGCGGCGCGCGACCAGAACCGGCTGATCGCGCGCGGCGGCAGGGTGGCCCGGCACGGCTTACCGCTGAGGCGGGCCGGGGCGATCGGGATGGGGGCCTGATCAGTGGTTGATGGGGGCGCAGTAGTTTCCCTCGACGGTGTCGGGGAGGTCGGCGTATCCGGAGAACCCGCTGCCGGTGGTGCAGTGGACCGGGTGGCCGCCGTCGCGCCGGTCGAGGATGTCGAACTCGTCGAAGAGGGGGCCGTGCTCGGGGAGGCCGGCCGATGCCCGGCACCTCCCCGAGCCGGTGTAGGGCGCCACGGGACCATCGCCCGCGCGGTCGACTCGGTCGCAGGTGTAGGCGGGTGCCTGCCGCAGGTCCCCGATCGCCGCCCGCGCCGAAGTTGCGGCCGTGACAGGGGACGCCGCCACCAGCGCCACTGTGGCGGCGCCCACCGCAGCCAGGACGGCGCCTCTGGTTGCGGCCGGTCTCTTACTCATGGCTGTTCCTCTTTCCCGGTGATCGAGTGTGGTGGCACCGACACTGTCAATCACTCTTGGATTTTGAGAAGCTACACAGAGTAATGATAGGCGGAGAGTGCGGCCCCCTCCGCTGCCGTGCGGGCCTCCCTGCCGTGCCCGGCAGGACAGTTCGACCCCCGCTCGCACGGGCAGAACCGCGGCGAGGCAAAGCCGGCGCGTCCGACCGCGCCGGCGGGCCCGCGCAAGGGTTCCCCAAGCCGCGCCTCGCCGACGCCAACACCTGACCGAGCGACGGCCGCGAGAACCCGCCGCCCGCCCCCAAGGCCGTCCGCGCACATGCAGAAATGATCGGGACCCGCCTCAACCGGCAAGGCATCCGCTTTCCCGGATGGTCAGCGAGTTACAGAGCGCGCTTCACGGTCCAGGAGGGAAGACACCTTGTCCAGGAGTGAGGATTGCGTCGGGATCGTAGCGTTCACGGGCCGCCGCGAAGGCGGCCCACGCGGGGCCGTAGTGAGTGCGCCACTCCTCAGGCGTGGTGGGTATGGAACCGACGGGGTACTGGTAACCCCCGACGGCCTGGGCGCGCAGGTAGAGG
The DNA here is from genome assembly GCF_900659635.1 of Actinomadura roseirufa. Taxonomy (GTDB): domain Bacteria; phylum Actinomycetota; class Actinomycetes; order Streptosporangiales; family Streptosporangiaceae; genus Spirillospora; species Spirillospora roseirufa. The sequence goes on from NZ_CAACVB010000033.1 coordinate 44,528, forward strand.
GAACGGTTGGCCTCCACCATGTCCTGCGGGCTCTCGGCCCCGTCCGAGGCGGTTCTGAGCAGCGTGAAGAGGAAGACCGTCTCCTCGTCAGGTACGCGTAGCAAGGGCCGCTGTAGGCGGGCGCGGGGAAAGGGATAGAGCAGGATCACGCCGCTGGCTCCGACCTGCGTCTCGGTCAGGTCCTTGATGGTGGCCTCCACGAAGGCGTCGGTGCGGCTCGCGGGAAGGAACATGTTCCACCAAGGGTGAGGGCGGTACCACTCGCCCGTTAATTTCAGATAGGCGACGCCCGCGGCGAGCCGGTCGAGGAAGTCGAAATAGGACATGTCCTGGATCTGCCGGTCGCTGACCTGGTCGCCCAGTCCGTCGAGAAGTCTGGCGTCGTCGGGTGGGGTCGTTCCGTCGAAGAAGGCGACCGCTTCAAGCTGGTAACTCCAGCCGGTGGACTCGGTCGGTAGGGCGAGCTCTCCCTCCACGTAGGCGAAGCGGCCGTCGTTGACCACGCGCCGCTGGTCGGCGGTCAACGCGGCGACGCTCGGATAGGAGAGCAGGTAGTGGCGGACCGTCGCGGGAGCGGGCAGCAGGCGCACGGTGGCCTTGGTGATGATGCCGCACTGTCCCCTGCCGGCCAGCACCGCGTCGAAGAGGTCGCGGCGCGAATCCGCAGAACACCTCCTCAGGCTGCCCTCGCCCGTGACGACCTCCAACTCCACGACGCCGTCCACCTGGGCTCCGTGGCGGTGGGTCTGGCCGCCGATACCGCCCACTGAGAGCGTGCCGCCGACTGAGAGCTCCAGGTAGTCGGTGAAGACCGCGGGGGTCAGATTGTGGGCCAGGGTAGCCTGCGCCACGCTGCTCCAGAGTGCGCCCGCCCCCACGACGGCCGTGTCCTTTCGCACCTCGACCGTGTTGAGCGGGGCCATGTCGATGATCAGGCCGTCCTCGACCTGGCCCTGACCGAAGGTGGCGTGTCCCTGGCCGCGCGCGGCCACCCGCACGCCGTGCGTCCTGCAGTACGCCATCATCTTCATGACGTCCGAATCGGCGCCGGGCTCCAGCACGGCCCTGGGGATGTGATGGACCAGGTGCCCGAAGTCGTCGGCCGCCTCGCCGCGCGAGGCGGGATCGGTCACCACCTTGCCCTTCAGCGTCGGCAGGTCGACCATCCCTTGAGACCGGGCGGCGCCGGTGACCCACGTGCGCGTGGACGGGTCGAAGCCGACCACCTCCACCCCCGCCGTGAGGAAAGTCCGTCTCCACGGATGCCACGTCATTCCGGATCCTTTCGCAGCGGGGTCAACTCGCGTCGATAATCGCCGAGGGCACCTGGCGGCACTTTGGCCATCAGGCGTCCGCGTGGACGGTCCCGTGGACCCGTAGGTCGCACGCGACCACGACCTGACCTTGGATGATGTGCATGATCTGGACGCCGGGGTGATTGCGAACCGACAGTTCCCGGTTGGCGTTCACCTTTCCCAGGAACAGCGAACTGCCGTGGACGACCAGGTGATGGTCGTCGCTTGTGGTCGTCAGCCTCTGCCGTCCGGTCCGCACCGCAAAGATCACCCCCTCTGATCCAAACGTCCGGTACCAGTGGGTCACAAGAGCGCTCAAGGCGGCCATAACAGGGCGATTTGGTAATATCAACAACGCCTTGACATGAGCATTCGGAGCAATTCCTCAACTACCGCAACGCCGCCAAGGGCGCTTACGGAGGCCGCCAAGCCGCTCTCGGGCGCCTCGCTGTAGTGCCCCGAAGCCGGCGCCTCGGCGGACAGTGCGACGGCCGCTTCGGGTGCGCAAGTGGCGCGGACGGAGCCGCATGAGCCCGCCTTGGCCGGCGGGTTCGAGGTGATCAGCAGATCCAGCACGCCCAAGGCGCCACCGGATCGCGCGGCGGTCTGTCTGGTACCCCCTACCGGATTCGAACCGGCGCTACCGCCTTGAAAGGGCGGCGTCCTAGGCCGCTAGACGAAGGGGGCCCTTGGGCGGCGGCTGGGCCGCTGCCCGATCAGGTCAAGTGTAGGGGACATCCGGGGCGGGCGCATAAACGGTTAGCGGCGCTCCGGGGTGCGGGAGGGGGACGCGCTGGTGGAGGGCCACTGCGAGGGGAACGGGGACGTGGGGGGCGGGGCGGGGGTGGGGGCCGGGGGCTTCACGGCGCGGTTCGGGTCGGGTTCCAGGTGGCGTTCGATCTGGGCGGAGGTGAGGCCGAGGCCGCCCAGGCGGAGATCGTCCCAGCCCTGGAGGCGATGGGAGTTGCGGTCGAAGTAGAGGACGGACAGTTCGATCGGGGTGGGCTGTTCCTTTTCGAGGCCGCGCAGGCCCGCGCCGCCCGTGGAGCCCTGGACGAACAGGCGGCTGCCGGTGGGCAGGAGCTTGGTCGAGCGGCTGTGGGTGTGGCCGGCGAGAATGAGCGGGGCGAGGCCGGTGAACGCCTCGGCCTCGCTCGGGTCGTGGGTGACGATGATGTCGGGCATCTCGCCGCCAGCGGCGCGCAGCTTGGCGGCGAGGGAGGCGCCCTCGGCGTGGAGTTGGTCAGCGCCGACGAAGTCGTCGCGGGTGCTCTTGTCGGGGGTGAAGCGGGGGTCGCCCACGCCGTAGATGCGCAGGCCGCCGACGGCGCGGGTCGTGTTGTCGAGGACGATCGCGTTCTTCTGCCGGGCCACGGCCTTCTGGGAGCCCTTGGAGTCGTGGTTGCCGCGGACGTAGACGTAGGGGACCTTCAGGTCGGAGATCGAGTCGGCGAACTTGTCCTCGGGCTTGCTGCCGTGGTCCATCAGGTCGCCGCTGTCGATGATCATGTTGGCCTTGAACTGGGTGCTGACGGAGCCGATCACGTCCCAAGCGGCGGGGTTGATGTGGATGTCGGAGACGTCCACGACGCGGATGGTGGACGGGTCGGGTTCGTAGGTCGGGAGGGTGGAGGCCGCGCTGTAGAGCTTGGAGACGTTGCCGACGAGGTGGGCGAGCTGGGCGCGGTAGGCGGAGAAGCGGGCGGCGACGCTGCGGGCGTCGCCGACGACCTGGGGGGCGTTGGCGAGCAGGCCGGTGTAGCGGGGCTCGGCGACGGACTGGGGGTTGAACGTCAGCCAGGCGAGGACGGTGATGGTCAGCAGTCCCGCCACCGAGGCGCCCAGGCCGATCAGGGCGCGGCGCCAGGAGCGGAACAGGATCAGCGAGGTGAGGAACGCCAGTGCGAGGCAGAGGCCGACGGCGCGCAGGACCAGGAGGGTGACGCCGTGCCGGATCTGGCCCGCGATCTGGTCGGTGACACGGTCCAGTTCCGCGTCGTTCTCGATCAGCTTGCGGGCCTCCTCCGGGCGGAGGCTGGTGACGCGGGCCTCGATCGCGACGGGTCCCCAGTGGGTGTCGAGGTCGAGGGCGCCGAGCGGGGGCAGGCGGAGCTGGGTGCCGCCGTCCACGGACGGGTGCAGCGCGAACTGGACGTCGGTGGGGCCGACGGCGGTGGTGGCGTGCCCGCCGAGGAGGAGCCCCGCGTAGCCGCCGGCGAGGCCCGCCAGGACGACGAGGACGAGCCGCGCGGCGCGGCCGCGCGCGGCGGAGCCCACTCTGGCGCCGACCTTGGCGAGGACGCGCCGGGCGGGCGACAGCGCCGGCCGGACGCGGGTGCGGGCGTTGGACAGGAGGGTCCGGACCTTCGTCCGCGGCACTGGGTCTCCTTCGAGCAGAATGGGGCGTGTGATCGATATGTCGCGGGAGGCGTTCGAGGACCTGGTCGGCGAGGCCCTCGACAGCATCCCGTCCGAGCTGACCGCGCGCATGCGCAACGTCGTCATCGTCGTCGAGGACGACGCGCCCGAGCGCGGTCTGCTCGGTCTTTATCAGGGCGTACCCCTCACCGAGCGCGGTGACTGGTACGGCGGTGTCCTGCCCGATCACATTTCGATCTACCGCAACGAGATCCTGCGGATCTGCGACAGCCCGGACGAGGTGGTGGCGGAGGTGCGGATCACGGTGGTGCACGAGATCGCGCACCACTTCGGAATCGACGACGACCGCCTGCACGAGCTCGGATACTGACCCGTACCGCAAAAGGGTTTCACCAATTGGGCACTGTAGGTCACACAACTGCCACGCAGCGTGAGTTAATGGGTGGGACGCCCAACCCAGGGAGCGTGCGTGGCGGGAAGGCAGACGGGCCGGCACCGGCGTCCGCCGGATGAGCAGGCGACGTATCGCGAGGTCTTCGCGGTGGGGGAGTTCCGTGCCCTGTGGCTGGCGCAGGCCCTGTCGTTCGTGGGCGACCAGCTCGCGCAGGTCGCGCTGGCCGTCCTGGTCTACGAGCACACCAGCTCGGCGCTGCTGACGGCGGTGACGTACGCGCTGACGTACCTGCCGCCGATCGTCGGCGGGCCGGTGCTGTCGGGGCTGGCCGACCTGTGCCCGCGCCGCACCGTGATGGTGGTCTGCGACGTCCTGCGGGCGGGCCTGGTGGCGGCCATGGCGCTGACGCCGCTGCCGTTCTGGGCGCTGTGCGCCCTGCTGTTCGTCACCGTGCTGCTGGGGGCGCCGTTCACCGCCGCGCGGGCGGCCCTGCTGCCGGACGTGCTGGAGGGCGACCGGTACGTGGCGGGGTCGGCGATCAACAACATGACCCACCAGGCCACGCAGATGTTCGGGTTCCTGGCGGGCGGCGCGGTCGTCGCGGTGGTCGGGACGTACGAGGCGCTCGGCCTGGACGCGGTGACGTTCGGCGCGTCGGCGCTGATCCTGCTCGGCGGGCTGCGGGCCCGTCCGGCGTCGAAGGACAGGGAGCGGGCGGCGCCGGGCCTGTGGGGCGGGACGCGGGACGGGGCGCGGCTGGTGTTCGGCGACCCGACGCTGCGCTCGCTGGTGCTGTTCGCGTGGCTGTGCGCGTTCTCGGTGGTCCCCGAGGGGCTGGCGGCGCCGTACGCGGCGACGTTCGGCGGCGGCGCGGTCACGGTCGGGCTGCTGATGTCGGCCATGCCGATGGGGATGGTGGTGGGAGCGTTCCTGTTCAGCCGGTTCGTCCGACCGGCGAACCGGCTGCGGGCGATGGGCTGGATGGCGGTGCTGGCGTGCGCCCCGCTGATCGTCGCGGCGGCCCGCCCGCCGCTGTGGGGGGTCGTGCTGCTGTGGGCGCTGGCCGGCGCGGGCGGCGCCTACCAGCTCGCGGCGAACGCGGCGTTCGTCGCGGCGGTGCCCGCGGCCGGGCGGGGGCAGGCGTTCGGGCTGGCGCAGTCGGGCATCCTGGCCGGTCAGGGCCTCGGCATCCTCGCCGCCGGGGCCGCCGCCCAGGCGTTCGGCCCCGAGACGGTGGTGGCGCTGGGCGGGGTGCTCGGCGTGTCGGCGGCCACCATGCTGGCGCTCGGCTGGAACCAGATCCGCGGCGGTGTGATCGCGGGCCTGTACGAGCGTCCGGGGCCGCTCGCCGCGGGCGCGCGCGAGGGCCCGGTGGGCGGGCCCGCCTCCGCGTCCCGGCCCCCCGACGGCCGCAGCGGCATCCGCCGTTCGGCCCCCGCTCCCTGACCCACCGGTCAGACGCGGGTGCGGGACTTGCCGACCGCGTCCTTGGTCTTCTTCATGGCGTCCTGGACGGCCGGGGAGTCGCCCGCCCGCTTGACCAGGTCCTCGGCGATCGACGAGGGCGCGTCCTCCTCGGGGATCAGCAGCCAGGCGATCGCGTAGAGCGCGATGCCGGCGCCGCCGAAGACCGTGAAGACGGCCAGCGCGAGCCGGATGATGTTGGCGTCCACGCCGAGGAACCGCGAGGCGCCCGAGCAGACCCCGGCGATCATGCGGCCCTCGCGGGTGCGGCGCAGCTGGTGCCGGGAGGTCGTGGTGTTCTTCTCCATGTCCATGCTCCGATGATGCCCAGCCTCAGCGGACTATGACATCCGGATTGGTCCCGATATGTCCCTGAGTTCGACCCTTGCCCCGGGCAGGGTGACCGTGCTACCGCCCCCGGGGTCGGTCCTCAGGAGTACGGCTCGTGCGGCGGCGGGGCCTCCCACGGCGTGACGGGGCCCGGCGGGCGTCCGGCGGAGCCGTTGGCGGCGTAGTCGGCGGGCGGCGGCCCGGCGGGCGGCTGGGCGGCCGGCGGGGT
>NZ_CAACVB010000034.1 GCF_900659635.1 Actinomadura roseirufa
CCCGCCGCCCGCGACCGGGCGGTCCGGCGCGCCGGACCGGCCCGCCGGCCGCCGGGACCATCGGACGGGTCGTGCCCGGACGCGCACGTCACCAGGTCCGCGGTCATGGGCGCGGCCCCGTCCGGACGCGGGGGTCGAGGATCCCGTAGACGAGATCCGACGCGAGGCCGGCCAGCAGGACCGCGCACACGGCGACGCAGTCGACGGCCGCGACCACGTTGACGTCGCCCTGGGTGATGGCGTCGACGAGCCATTCGCCCATCCCGTGCCAGCCGAAGAGCTTCTCGGTGAACATGGCGCCGAGGAGGAGCAGCCCGAAGGCGTAGGCGAAGTACGTGGTCATGGGGATCAGCGCCGTGCGCAGCCCGTGCCGCAGCAGCGCGTCCCGGCGGCGGAGCCCCTTGGCCCGGGCGGTGCGCACGAAGTCGGCGTGCAGCACGTCCAGCATCAGCCCGCGCTGGTAGCGGCTGTACAGGGCCAGCTGGGCAAGGGCGATCGTGGCGGTCGGGAGCAGCAGGTGGCGGGCCCGGTCGCCGAGGGCGCCCAGCACGCCGAACGGCCCGTCGGACGCTCCGGGGCCGGACTCGCCGACCCACTCGAACAGGCGCACCCCGGTCATCTCGTTGACCTTGCTCGCGACCATCTGCAGCAGCACCGCCAGGACGAACACCGGCACGGCCAGGAGCAGGCAGGAGGTGAACGTGATGAGCCGGTCCGCGGCGCGACCGTGCCTGACGGCCGCGTAGGCGCCGAGCAGCACGCCCAGGACGCCGCCCAGGAGGGCGCCGAGCGGGATCAGGCGGAGGCTCACGCCGAGGCGCCGCCACAACTCGGCGTTGACGGGCCTGTCCTCCCAGGTGCGGCCGAAGTCTCCGCGCGCCACGCCCGCGGCCCAGGTGCCGTAGCGCTCGGCCAGCGGCGCCCGGTCGTCGAGGTTGAGCCGGGCGAGGTGCGCCTCGATGACGGCCTCGGGCGGGCGTGGGATGCGCCCGTCGAAGTTGGAGCGCGGCCGGAGCGCGGTCGCCGCGAGCAGGTAGGCGAGGCTCGCGGCGAGGACGGCCAGCACGAGGTACCCCGAAAGCCGGCGCAGCAGGAACGCCGCCATGTCCCCCCTCCCCGGCGCTGAGAACAATCACAGGATGCTACTGATCGTTCACGTTCCGCGCGCAGAAACGCCGGGGAGCGCCCCTTTGACGGTCCGCCGAAACAGAAGCCGGTCTACCCGCGGCGCCATAAAGACCTGGCCGGACGGTGGGCAGCGAAAGACCGGCTCGCCACGTCCCGGGGCCGGATGCGACCTCGGGCTTCGTCACACGAGGGCCGCCTCTCGCTTCCCCTCCGCCCCGCTCGCGGTCCGGAGGCGCCGAGGGGGAGGGGCCCGGGAGAGCCCCAGGGACGCCCTCAGAAAGCGGATGTTCGTTCCTTCAAGGAGCGGGGAACTTGTCCGGAACGGACGTTCGTTTTATGTTGGCGCCATGCCCAGGGTCAGCGAAGAGCACCTCGAACGGCGCCGCCGGCAGATCCTCGACGCGGCGCACGCCTGCTTCGTCCGCAAGGGCGTCAACGAGACGTCGATGCAGGACATCTTCGCTCAGTCCGGGCTCTCGGCCGGGGCCGTGTACCGGTACTTCACGAGCAAGAACGAGATCATCGAGGCCGTCACCTCCACGGCGATCGGCGACCTCCACACCTTCTTCGCCGACCTCGCCGCCCGCGACCCGCTCCCCTCCCTGGACGAGATGGTCCTGCAGCTCGCCAGGAGGGTCGTCGCCCTCTCCGGCGAGGACGGCCCGATGCGCCTCGCACCCCAGACCTGGGGCCTCGCGATGCACGATCCCGAACTCCGCCGCTACGTGGCGGACAACCTGCGCAGCCTCCGGGACACGTGGAGGTCCTACATGCGCCGCCTCATCGCGGCCGGGCTGCTCCCGCCGGATGCGGACATCGACGCCGCGGGCAAGACGTTGCTCGGCCTCATGCCCGGCTTCGTCCTGCAGCGCCTCCTGCTGGGGGACGTCACGCCGGAGGAGCTCCAACGCGGGATCAGAGCGCTGTCGCGCGACAGCGTGCTGACGCTCCTGCCCTGACCCCTGGACCACCCCGATACTTCGGGTTTCAACCACGCCCGAAACAGGGGATCTCACCTCACAGACCGCGTTCCCCCGGTTATTCACGTGACTTCTGGGATACGTGTGCACGTTGCGGGCCCGTTGGGCGTCCTACGGCGTGAGTGTGTCGCTTGTCGTGAAGGTGTGCCCGTTGTCCGTTGTCCGTTGCCCGTCGCCCGTGCCGATCAGCCGGTGGCCGGTCGCCGGCGCGCGCCCGGATCCGGATCCGGACCACATCCGTCCTGTTCGTCCCGTCCGTCCAGGTAGTCCCATCTGGTTCTCTCCGTCCGCTTCCGCGGTTACCATCGCGACACGCGCGGCGGATCCGCGTCGAAGTCGCGTTTCCGCAGCGTGGGGTCCCCGTGTCCTGAGGCGGACGCCCCTGTGCACCAGGGCGGGGAGCAGGACGTTTTAACATTTCATTACCTTTGAGTCCCCCGGGAGCACACCATGGAGACGGTGGAACACGACCGCAGGGTGGGACGCGCGGCGTTCCTGCTGGCCCTCGCGGCTGTCCTGACCGTCGCGGCGTCACTGGTGCTGGGCGCCTGGGTGCCCGCCGGGCGGCGCCTGGTCTGGTGGCACCCGGAGATCGTCATCGCGCTCTTCTGGGCACCGGGCGGCGCGGTCCTGCTGCGCCACCGGCCGGGCCTGCGCGTCGGCTGGCTCATGCTCGGGTCCGGCTGCAGCGCGGCCGTGTACATCCTGGTCCTCAACCTGGGCCCCTGGTTCGAGCTGCACCACTGGGCGGGGGCCGGGTTCCTCACCTGGCTCGGCACCTGGCTCTGGGCGATCGACACCTACGCCCTGACGCTCGTCCTGCCACTGATCTTCCCGGACGGGCGGCTGGTGTCGCGCTGGTACCGGCCCGTCCTGCTCATGGCCTGCCTCGTCCCGGTCGTCGTGTGCGTGCACCTCACGATCGACCCGGACGCCCGGAGCTTCCACAACGGGGTCTCGGTCTACCCCTTCCAGGACATCCCCGTGCCGATCAGCGCGCTCATCATCGCCACGCTGCTCGGCGGGCTGGTGTCGATCATCGTCCGGTTCGTGCGGTCGCCCCCGGACGTCCGGCGTCAGATCGCCTGGGTCGTCTACCCGGGCGTGCTGGCCCAGGCGATCATCTACATCGGGGAGAACAGCCGGATCGGCGACCCGGTCCGCAACGTGACGATCGCCGCGGTGCCGATCTGCATCGCGATCGCCATCACCCGCTACCGGCTGTACGACATCGACCTCGTGGTCAGCCGGACGCTGGTGTACGCCGGCCTCGTCGTGGTCATCACCGGCGTGTACTTCGCGCTGGTCGGCGCCGCCAGCCTGCTGGCGCACGGCCGCGGCACGCTCGCCGGGCTCGCCGGGGCCGTCGCGGCCGGCGCGGTGTTCGAGCCGGTCAGGCGGCGGCTCCAGCGCGCCGTGGACGGGCTGATCCACGGCGAGCGCGACCCCTACCGGATCGCCGACCGGCTCAACCGGCGGCTGCAGACCGCCGCCGACCCGGGCGCCGCGCTCGCCGTCGCCGCCGAGGTGGCGCGCTCGGCGCTGCACGCCACCGGCGTCATGATCGAGGTGCTGGACCGGGACGGCCGGACGATCGCGGCCGAGGACGGCCTGCTCGGCGACCGGCCCCAGCTGATCCCGCTGGTGTGGCACGGCGAGCCGGTGGGCCGGCTGCTGTTCGGCGTCACCCGGCCGCCCGACGCGCGCCTGTCCGGCATCCTCGCCCGCAACCTGGCGGAACTGGCCAACGCGGCGCGGCTCGCCGCGGACGTGCAGCGCTCCCGCGAGCACATCCTGCGCACCCGGGAGGAGGAGCGGCGGCGGCTGCGCCGCGACCTGCACGACGGGCTCGGCCCGACGCTGGCCAGCCTCGCCATGACGGTGGACGCGGCGCGCATCACGCTGAAGACCGACCCGGCGGCCGTGGACGCGCTGCTGGAGAACCTGCGCGCGACGATGGGCCGGACCATCGGCGACATCCGCGAGCTGGTCTACGGGCTGCGCCCGCCCGCGCTGGACGACCTGGGCTTGGCCGGGGCCATCCAGGCGCTCGGCGGCGTCGTCGCGACGGGCGACGGCCCCAAGGTGGACGTGCACGTGGAGGGCGACCTGGAGCGGCTGCCCGCCGCCGCCGAGGTCGCGGCGTACCGGATCGTGCAGGAGGCCCTCACCAACGTGCACCGGCACGCGAAGGCCGACTGCGCGGAGGTCCGGCTTTACCTGAACGGCGACCTGCACGTCACCGTGAACGACGACGGGGTGGGGCTGCCTTCACGGTTGCGCTCCGGAATCGGCATGTCCTCCATGCGCGAGCGCGCGGCCGAGCTGGGCGGTTCCTGCACCGTGGGCCCGGGGCCCAGGGGCGGCACCCTGGTGCGCGCCCGGCTGCCCGTCAACGGAGCCCATCTGTAGCGGCACTTTCGCCGCCGTACCCGTGGGAACTCGGCCGGGCCACCCGGTGGGAGGGCCGGTGACCGCCCCCCGCCAAGAAGGTCGCCACCGGCCCTCGGGCTCCGCACGGCGCCGGGGCTCCCATCCCGGTCCATACGGGCCATTCACCAGAGGGTGTGCAAGAAGAAAGTTATGCCGCTCCGGGTCCCGTTGGAGAGGGACAGTAGTCCCGTTCGATCCGGGACCGCCGGAATTTCGGTCGAATCGCAGGTCGTAAGGGGGCGCTCAGATCCAGCCGGGACGGGTCTCGCCCTCGGCGACCAGGACGGCCGGGCCCTTCAGACGGCTCGTCCCGCTGTCGAGGGTCACCGTCACGCGTCCACCGGGAACATCGACGGTCCACTCCCCCTCGGGCAGGGCGTCGCCGCCCGTGCCCCGGGCCTGCGCGGCGGCCGCCGCGGCGACGGCGACGGTCCCGGTTCCGCAGGACCTCGTCTCGCCGGAGCCGCGCTCGTACACCCGCATCTCCAGGTGCCGTTCGCCGACCGGCCGGTAGAACTCGATGTTGACCCCGTCCGGAAAGGCCACCGGGTCGAAGCCCGGGGCGCGCGACAGGTCGAGCGCCGCGACGGGCTCCTCCACCGCGCAGGCCAGGTGGGGGTTCCCCATCGAGACGCCCGTCCCCGGGAACGACCTGCCCGCCATGGACGCCTCGCCCGGGCCGAGCAGCCGGGGCGGGCCCATGTCCACGCTCACGTCGCCGGACGCGCCCAGCGACACGCGCCGCGCCCCCGCGCGCGTGGCGACGTCCCACTCGCCGGGCGGGGCGAGGCCGGCCTCGACCAGGTAGCGGGCGAAGACCCGCAGCCCGTTCCCGCACATCTCGGCGACGCCGCCGTCGGCGTTGCGATAGTCCATGAACCATTCGGCGTCCGCCAGGCCCGCGCCCGCCGCCCCGGTCGGCCCACTGCCCGTCCCACTGCCCGTCTCCAGGCCCGCCGCCTTGGCCCGGACGACGCGCAGGACGCCGTCGGCGCCGATTCCCGCCCGCCGGTCGCACAGCCGCCGCACGGCCTCCGGCGTGAGATCGAGGGCGCCGTCCGGGTCGGGCAGGATCACGAAGTCGTTCTCGGTGCCGTGCCCCTTCACAAACCGCATACCTCGATCGTATTGCCTGGCCCAGGTGGTCTCAGCGGAGCGGCTCCAGGGCCCGCTCCAGCAGGTCAGGGGCATCGTGGGGCAGCCACTGGACCCGTGGGTCGCGGCGGAACCACGACTCCTGGCGGCGGGCGAAGCGGCGGGTCGTCCGGACGGTGTCCGCCTTGGCCTCCTCCTGCGTCCACTCCCCCGCCAGATACCGGAGCACCTGCGCGTACCCGAGCGCGCGACCGGCGGTCACGCCGTCGCGCAGGCCCCTTTTCTCCAGGGCCCTGACCTCGTCCACGAGGCCCGCGTCCCACATCCGGTCCACGCGCAGGGCTATCCGTTCGTCCAGTACGGCTCGCGGCACGTTCAACCCGATCTGCACGACCGCGTCGTAGCGGTACCTGTGCTCGGGCATGGTCGCCGTGAAGGGGCGGCCGGAGATCTCGATGACCTCCAGTGCCCGGACGATGCGGCGGCCGTTGCTCGGCAGGATCGCCTCCGCCGCCGCCGGATCCAGGCCGCGCAGCCGTTCATGGAGCGCACCGGGGCCCGTCCGCGCCAGTTCCTCCTCCAGGCGCGCGCGCACGGCGGGATCCGTCCCCGGAAACTCCAGGTGGTCGAGTGCCGCCCGCACGTAGAGCCCTGAACCGCCGACGAGGACCGGAACCCGGTCCCGGGCCCGTATACCGGCGATCGCCTCGGCGCTGAGCCTCTGGTACTCGGCCACGCTCGCCGTGACCGTCACGTCCCAGACGTCCAGGAGGTGGTGAGGAACCCCGCGCATCTCCTGGACGTCGAGCTTGGCCGTGCCGATGTCCATTCCGCGGTAGAGCTGCATCGAGTCGGCGTTCACCGCCTCACCGTCCAGGCGGAGGGCCAGGTCCACGGCGAGGTCGGACTTGCCGGCGGCGGTCGCCCCGACGACCGCGATCACATCTGGAGACGTCACAGGCTTAATTGTGGCAACAGAACGGGTATAGCCCGGTTGTACGGGTGCCGTGCGAAGTCGCGTGGCGCCATCGGCACGAGGGATCCGGGGGGAGAACGAATGTCCATCGTCGACAAGGTCAAGCAGATGCTCGGCCAGCACTCTGACAAGGCCAAGCACGCCGTGGACAAGGGTGGGGACAAGTTCGACCAGAAGACCGGCGGGAAGTACGCCGACAAGGTCGACCAGGCCCAGGAGAAGGCCGACGACTTCATCGACAGGAGCGGTGAGGGCGACGCCGGCGGCGGCACGCCCGGTCCCAACCAGCCCCACTGATCCAGCGCGCCCCTACACCGCATCAGCCCGGCGGGCCGCAGGGGGGCGGACGCGGGTTCACCGCCGCCGACATCGGCGTCCCGCCCCTCGGCCCGGCCCCTTCCTTTCCGCAGGGCGAGCACCGCGTACCCGCCGCCGGACCTCAGGAAGGGGTCGAGCAGCCCGGCGCCACAGCCGCCTGTGCGGCCGGGCGCCCGATGGAGGGCATGCCCAGCGAAACACCCTTGGCCCCGGCGCCGCCCCCGCCCTGGCGCGCCTCCCACGCGTCTCCGGCGCGGGTGCGCCGGACGGCCTCGACCGGCTTGTCCGCGACCAGATGGTGCGGCGCCGCGTAGGTGACCTCCACGGTGACCATGTCACCGGGCCGGACCGGCTCGGCCGGCGCCCGGAAATGGACCAGGCGGTTGTCGGCGGCACGGCCCGACAGGCGGCGGGTCTCGCCGTCCTTGCGGCCCTCGCCCTCGGCGACCAGGACCTCCAGGGTGCGGCCGAGCTGCTTCTTGTTCTCCGCCCAGGAGATCTCCTCCTGGAGCGCGACGAGCCGCTCGTAGCGCTCCTGGACGACCTCCTTCGGGAGCTGCCCGTCCATGGTCGCGGCCGGGGTGCCGGGACGCTTGGAGTACTGGAACGTGAAGGCCGAGCTGAACCGGGCCTCGCGCACCACGTGCAGGGTCTGCTCGAAGTCCGCGTCGGTCTCGCCCGGGAAGCCCACGATGATGTCCGTCGTGATCGCGGCGTCCGGGATCGCGGCCCGGACCTTCTCGATGATCCCGAGGTAGCGCTCCTGCCGGTAGGAGCGGCGCATGGCGCGCAGCACCGCGTCCGACCCGGACTGCAAGGGCATGTGCAGCGACGGTGTCACGTTCGGCGTCTCGGCCATGGCGGCGATGACGTCGTCGGTGAAGTCCTTGGGGTGCGGCGAGGTGAACCGGACGCGCTCCAGGCCCTCGACCTGCCCGCAGGCGCGCAGGAGACCCGCGAACGCGGACTGGCCGCCCGCGGTCATCGCCCGGACCTCCTCGGGGGCCGCGGCGAGCGCGCCGAAGCCCGAGCCGTAGGCGTTGACGTTCTGCCCGAGCAGGGTCACCTCGAGCACGCCCTCGGCGACGAGCGCCTCCACCTCGGCGAGGATCTCGCCCGGGCGGCGGTCCTTCTCCTTGCCTCGCAGAGAGGGGACGATGCAGAAGGTACAGGTGTTGTTGCAGCCGACCGAGATCGAGACCCATGCCGCGTAGGGCGACTCCCGCCGGGTGGGCAGCGTCGAGGGGAAGGTCACCAGCGACTCTTCGATCTCGACCTGCGCCTCGCTCTGGACGCGCGAGCGCTCCAGCAGGGCGGGAAGCGAGCCGATGTTGTGGGTGCCGAACACCACGTCCACCCACGGCGCACGCTTGACGATGGTGTCGCGGTCCTTCTGCGCGAGGCATCCGCCCACGGCGATCTGCATGCCGGGGTGACCGTCCTTGACGGGACGCAGGTGACCGAGGTTGCCGTAAAGGCGGTTGTCGGCGTTCTCCCGGACGGCGCAGGTGTTGAACACCACCACGTCGGGTTCGGTGTCTCCGGCGCGGACGTACCCTGCCGATTCCAGGAGCCCGGACAGCCGCTCGGAGTCGTGGACGTTCATCTGGCACCCGTAGGTACGGATCTCGTACGTGCGGGGGCCGGTCTCGATAGGCGCACTCATGACAGTCATCAAGGGTACGCGCCGGGCACGGTCCGCCCGACATGATCGAAGGCCGCCGCGGACGGCGCCCCGGACCGCATCCGCCGCACCATGATCACCATAAGGTTACCGGCGAGTTACGAAACGGGTGAACACCCTTCATCCCGGACGCCGCGACTGTTATCACCAGGGGCCCGAACACCCCCGCCGACATGGGTTTTCGTGATCGTATCGGTACCGCGCGGAGGCTTGCCGGTCGATGTCGATGACGTAAAGTCCGGGCGCATGACGGACAGCGAAGGCGAGCCCGAACCCGCCACGGGCGGCGGGCCGCAGGACGCGATCCCGGGCGCCGGGCCCCTCGTCGTGGTCGAGCACGTCGACAAGCACTTCGGCGAGCTGCACGTCCTCAAGGACATCAACCTCACGGTGAACCGTGGCGAGGTCGTCGTCGTCATCGGCCCCTCGGGCGGCGGCAAGTCCACCCTGTGCCGCTCGATCAACCGGCTGGAGCCCATCGACGGCGGCACGATCCTGGTCGACGGCAGGGAGCTGCCCAAGGAGGGCAAGGAACTGGCGAGGCTGCGCGCCGACGTCGGCATGGTGTTCCAGTCGTTCAACCTGTTCGCCCACAAGACCATCCTGGAGAACGTCACGCTCGGGCCGATCAAGGTCCGCAAGCAGGGCAGGGCCGAGTCGGAGAAGCACGCGCTGGAGCTGCTGGACCGCGTCGGCATCGCCGACCAGGCCCAGAAGTACCCCGTGCAGTTGTCCGGCGGGCAGCAGCAGCGCGCCGCCATCGCACGCTCCCTCGCGATGAAGCCCAAGGTGATGCTGTTCGACGAGCCCACCTCGGCGCTGGACCCGGAGATGGTCAACGAGGTCCTGGACGTCATGACCGGGCTGGCCAGGGACGGCATGACGATGATCGTGGTGACCCACGAGATGGGCTTCGCCCGCCGGGCGGCCCAGAAGGTCGTGTTCATGGCGGACGGCCAGATCGTGGAGGAGAACACGCCCGACGAGTTCTTCACCAACGCGCGCACCGACCGCGCCAAGGACTTCCTTTCCAAGATCCTCACCCACTGAGCCGGCGGGGCTCCGGCAGGAAAGAGGTAACGAGCATGCGAGCACGTCGTTTCGGCGCCCTCGTCGGCGCGGGGATGGCGCTGTCCCTGGCGCTCAGTGCCTGCGGCAGCGACACCGAGAAGACCGAGGCCAAGACGGTCGTCCAGAAGGCCAAGGACGACAAGAAGCTGACCATCGGGATCAAGTTCGACCAGCCGGCGCTCGGGCTGAAGAAGCCCGACGGCACCTTCGACGGCTTCGACGTGGACGTCGCCAAGTACATCGCCCAGAAGCTGGGCGTGCCCGAGAGCGGCGTCACCTTCAAGGAGACGACGTCGGCGAACCGCGAGTCCTTCCTCGGCGGCGGCCAGGTGGACCTCGTCATCGCCACCTACTCCATCACCGACGCCCGCAAGAAGCAGATCACCTTCGGGGGTCCGTACTACGTCGCCCACCAGGACACGATGGTGAAGGCCGACAACACCTCCATCAAGAAGCCCCAGGACCTCAAGGGCAAGAAGCTGTGCAAGGCGGCCGGGTCCAACTCCTTCCGCCGCATCACCGAGGGCCCGCCGGACGGCAAGCTCGCCATCGGCGGCGTCACGCTGGTCGAGGCGGCGAGCTACTCCGACTGCGCCGCCAAGCTCAAGAACGGCGCGGTCGACGCGGTCAGCACCGACGACCTGATCCTGGCCGGCTTCGCCAACCAGCAGAAGGGCTCCTTCAAGGTCATCAGCGCGCCCTTCACCGACGAGAAGTACGGCGTCGGCATCAAGAAGGGCGACAAGGAGACCTGCGAGGCCGTCAACCTGGCCATCACGCAGATGTACTCCGACGGCACCGCCAAGACCCTGCTGGAGAAGCACTTCTCGGGCACGGGACTGACGCCGACGACGACCGTCCCGCAGATGGAAGGCTGCGCCTGATCCGAGGCTGAGCAGGCCGCGCCGGCGCGCTCCCCGCAGGCACGTGGCCGGGGAGTACGCCGGCATGGCCCCTAACCGCTGGAACGCCATGGAGCAGCTACTCAATGTTTGACTTCGGCCCCTTCTTCGACAACATCGACCAGATCCTCGAAGGCTTCTGGGCGACCGTGCGCCTGGCCGCGGTCGCGGCGGTGCTCTCGATGCTCTTCGGGACGATCCTGGTGAGCTTCCGCGTCTCCCCGGTGCCCGTCCTGCGCACCTTCGGGACGGTGTACGTCAACGTGCTGCGCAACACGCCGCTGACGCTCGTGCTCCTGATGTGCAGCCTCGGCCTCAACGACGAACTGGCCCTGAAGTTCAGCGAGTCGAACAGCACCTACTACTGGTGGGCGGTGCTCGGGCTGTCCGGGTACACGGCGGCGTTCGTCTGCGAGGCGCTGCGCGCCGGCGTCAACACCGTGCCGCTGGGGCAGGCCGAGGCGGCGCGCTCCATCGGGCTGACCTTCGGCCAGTCGCTGCGCATGATCATTCTGCCGCAGGCGTTCCGCGCGGTCCTCGCCCCGCTCGGCAGCGTCCTCATCGGGATGATCAAGAACACGACGGTGGCGGCCGCGGCGGGCTACGCCGAGGCGGCGACCAAGATGAAGGACCTGCTGGACCTGCCGTCCTTCACCAGCGGGGCGCTCCCCCTGTTCATCGGCGTGGCCGCCGGGTTCATGATCCTCACACTGCCGACCGGGTTCTTCTTCGGCTGGCTCCACAAGCGGATGGCGGTGGCGCGATGAGCGACGAGGCGACCGTCCTGTTCGACGCCCCCGGGCCGCGGGCGCGGGCGCGGCACCGGATCGCGACCGTCGTCGCGTCGGCGGTGTTCCTCGCGGTCCTCGCCGCGCTCGTCTGGCGTTTCAACGAGCGGGGCCAGTTCGAGGGCAGGCTCTGGAGCCCGTTCCTGAAGTGGGAGGTGTGGGACGGCCTCATCCTGCCGGGCCTGTGGGACACGCTGAAGGCGGCGGCCGTCGCCTCGGTGCTCGCCGTGCTGTTCGGCATGGTGTTCGGCCTGGCGCGGCTGTCGGACCACCGGTGGATCCGGATTCCCGCCGCGGTCGTGGTGGAGTTCTTCCGCGCGATCCCGCTGCTGATCCTGATCTTCCTCGCGTTCTTCGTGCCCAACAAGATCAGCCCGACCATCGCCGATTCCTCGCTCGGCACCTTCCAGCGCCTGCTCGTGGACAACTTCTTCTCGATCTTCGGTGTGGAGATCAACGCCGGGACCATCACCGTCCCGGCGTTCGCCGCGGTCGTGTTCGGCCTGGTGATGTACAACGGCTCGGTGCTGGCCGAGGTGGTGCGCGCGGGCGTCCTGTCGATTCCCAAGGGGCAGTCGGAGGCCGCGTACTCGATCGGGCTGCGCAAGAACGGAGTCATGCGGCTGGTCCTGCTGCCGCAGGCCATCACGATGATGATGCCGGCGATCGTCAGCCAGCTCGTGGTCCTGCTGAAGGACACCGCGCTCGGGTTCATCATCGCCTACTCCGAGCTGCTGCAGGCCGGCTTCAAGCAGGTCCCCGCCAACTACGACAACAACAAGCTCCAGGCGGGCCTCGTCGTCGCGGTCATCTACATCGCGATCAACATGTCGGTGAGCCGGTTCGCGACCTGGCTGGAGGGGCGCGGCAGGCGCAGCCGCAAGACCTCGGCCGCGACGATGGGCGGCGGGGTCGGCGCCCCGCCCGCGCCGGGCATGGCGGCCGGCCCCGGGACGCTCTGAGACCGTTACGTTCGACACATTCGCGGCTAAAGCGACATCTGACACGCTGGGCGCCGCCGGGAGATCCGGCGGCGCCCTTCGTGTGCGGCGGCGGCGCGGCGAGCATCGCACGCATCCCCGAGAGCACCGCTGAGAGAACCACCGACGCGCCGTGAGCGTTCGAGCACGCAATCGCCCCGCCCCTCGGTCCGCGAGGCGTTCAGAGCGGCGTTCAGAGCCGCGCCCCCACGCGGGCGCGCACCCCGCCGCCGGACGCGGCCGGGGAAGGCCCAGGTGGTTCCGCGGAACGCCTCCGACCTGTTGTTACCCGTGGGTCCCCTGGCGACCGCCGTGTATCTTTCCGAAGTCAAAGCGCCCGTCATGGCCCCAACCGATCCCTGTATGCGGGACGATTCCTGGTATGACCGCTCGTGCGACCCTCCCCTACGGCTCCTGGCCTTCACCCATCTCTGCCGCCGATGTCGCCCGCGCCCGGCTGCGCCTTAGTTTTCCCACTGTCGCGGGTGATGACGTTTGGTGGCAGGAGAGCCGCCCCGAGGAGGGCGGCCGGACCACGGTCGTCCATCTCAAGGGAGGCCGTCGCACCGAGCTGCTCGCGGCGCCCTGGGACGCCCGGACGCGCGTGCACGAGTACGGCGGGCGGTCGTATCTGCAGATCAGAACCGGCGCGGGCACCTCGATCGTGTTCTCCAACTACGAGGACCAGCGGCTGCACCGGCTCGACGAGGGCGACTCCAAGCCCTACCCGCTGACCCCGGAACCGGCCGTCCGGGCCGGGCTGCGGTACGCCGACTACGTGCTGTCGCCCGACGGCACCGAGATCTGGTGCGTGTGCGAGGGCCACATCGCCGATCCCGAGGCCGGTGAGGGCGCCACCGGCATCCGGCGCGCCATCGTCGCCGTCCCCCTGGACGGCAGCGCCGCCGAGGACGCGGGCGCGATCCGCGAGCTCGTCACCGGCGCGCACTTCTACGCGAGCCCGGCCCCCTCGCCCGGCGGCGGGCACCTGGCGTGGGTGCAGTGGAACCACCCCCGCATGCCCTGGGACGGCACCGAGCTGCGCGTGGCCGCGATCGAGGAGGGCAGGACGGTCGCCCCCCGCACGGTCAAGGGCGGTCTCACCGAGTCGGTCGTGGCGCCGCTGTGGCGCGACGAGGAGTCCCTCTACGTCATCTCCGACTGGCCCGGCTGGTGGAACATCTACCAGGTCGGCCTGCACGGCGAGTCCCCGCAGGCGCTGTACCCCGCCGAGGAGGAGTTCGCCGGCCCGCTGTGGCAGCTCGGCGGGATGCCCTACGCGCTGCTCGGCGACGGGCGCCTGGCGGTGCTGCACGGCGAGGGCGACCTGCGCCTCGGGATCTACGACCCGGAGACGCTGGACCTCGTCGACCTCGAGGTGCCCTACGCGCACTGGCTGACCCAGCTGTCGGCCGACGGCACCACCGTCGTCGGCATCGGCGGCGGCCCGGACGTCCCGCCGTCGGTGGTGCGGGTCGACACCGCCACCGGCCGCGCCGAGGGGCTGCGCCGCGAGCTGCCCCGGATCCCCGAGGCCGGGTACCTGTCCACGCCGCGCGCCGAGCGGCTCGAAGGGCCGTTCGGGCGGCCGGTGTACGCCTACGTCTTCCCCCCGGCCAACCCGGAGGCCGCGGCCCCCGAAGGGGAACTGCCCCCGTACGTGGTGTTCGTGCACGGCGGCCCCACCAGCCGCGTGTCCCCGGTCCTCAGTCTGGAGCGGGCGTACTTCACCAGCCGCGGCATCGGCGTCGTGGACGTCAACTACGGCGGTTCCGCCGGTTACGGGCGCGCCTACCGCGAGCGGCTGCGCCGCCAGTGGGGCGTGGTGGACGTCGAGGACGCCGTCGCCGCCGCGCGCGCCCTCGTCGACGGGGGCATCGCCGACCCCGCGCGGCTCGCCATCCGCGGCGGCTCCGCGGGCGGCTGGACCACGCTCGCCGCGATCACGCGGACGGACGTGTTCAAGGCCGCCACGTCCTACTACGGCGTCAGCGACCTGCACACCTTCGCCGGGGCCACGCACGATTTCGAGTCGCACTACCTCTTCGGCCTGATCGGCCCGCTGCCCGGGTTCGAACGCGCCTACGAGGAGCGCTCGCCGCTCAACCACGCCGACAAGACGGCGTGCCCCGTCCTGCTCCTGCAGGGCGTGGACGACCCGGTGGTCCCGCCCGAGCAGTCGGAGCGCTTCGCGGTGGCGCTGGCCGAGAAGAAGACGCCCTACGCCTACCTCACGTTCGAGGGCGAGTCGCACGGCTTCCGCAAGGCCGGCACGGTCATCGCCTGCCTGGAGGCGGAGCTGGCGTTCTACGGCCAGACCCTCGGGTTCGAGCCGCGCGGCGTCGACCCCATCGACCTCACGGTCGGCTGATCGCACCGCGCGCCCGTCAGCGGGAGGGCGAACGCTCCCGTTGACGGACCGCGGGCCGGTCCCGCGCGCCCCGGGGTCTCCGCGGGACGCCGCCGCTATCTCGCGCGGTCGTCGGCCGCTGCGCGGAGCTTGGTGACGTCACCGTCGAAGTAGGGCGAGTACGAGCGCGACGCGGTGCTGCCGCCGCCCTGGTATCCCCCGATGACGCCGTTGACGGACCCGGTCCTGGTCCGGCCGTCGTAGTTCAGCAGCCAGGGGCTCCCGCTCGTCCCGCCGTAGAAGCCGGCGCAGTCCA
The DNA here is from genome assembly GCF_900659635.1 of Actinomadura roseirufa. Lineage (GTDB taxonomy): Bacteria > Actinomycetota > Actinomycetes > Streptosporangiales > Streptosporangiaceae > Spirillospora > Spirillospora roseirufa. The sequence continues at coordinate 15,022 of NZ_CAACVB010000034.1, forward strand.
TGCGGATCTGGTACCTCGACTGCCGGGCGGTCTTCGTGCGGCAGTAGATCGGATGGTCCCGCGAGTCGTAGGCGATCTTCGGGTAGCCCGAGACGTTCACCGTCCTGCCCACCCCCTGGCCGACCGCGAGCCTGTTGTACCCCACCACGCTCTGGATCTTCCGGCCCTTCAGCGGGTTGAGCGCGATGAACCCGAAGTCCAGGTCGGCGTCGGACCCCGCCGCCCAGCGGCGGTCGACCAGGAGGAGCCCGGCCGTCCACGTCCCGTAGGGGCGCTTCCCCCGGTCGTACTTGGGAACGAAGGCGACCTTGGTCGCGTACCCCGCGTTCTTACCGCCGTGGATGCAGTGGGCCGCGGTGAGCAGGAGCCGCTGGGAGGCGCTCTGCACCACGCTGGCCGTGCAGTAGTGGTCGCCCCTGCCGTTGCTGAAGAACAACGCGCCGATCGTGGGCACCCCGCCGAACGCCGTCGACGGCGGCACCGCCTGAGCGGTGAGCCCCCGGGGGGCCGCCTGCGCCCGCTGGTCGACCGGGGTCGCCGCAGCCATCCGCCGGGCCGTCCAGTACCGGGCCGCGGCGTCGGAGTCGGCCGCGCTGACGCTCATGCTCGCCGCGCTGCCGGCCACCGCGCGGCTCTTCCCGTCGCCGGCGAGCCACACCGCGCCGGCGCCCGCCGCGACCGCTCCCGCGGACGTCACGGCCGCCACCGTCCATCTTATCCGCCCCTTGCGCATCGCCCGAAACTATCGACTCCGGCGTACCGCCACAACGCGAACGATCACACTGCTCAGCGGGCGAACTCGATGGCCCGCGACTCCCGCACCACCGTGACCCGGATCTGGCCGGGGTAGGTCAGCTCGTCCTCGACCTGCTTGGCGATGTCACGGGCGATGACCTGCGCCTGGATGTCGTCCACGGAGTCGGGTTTGACCATCACGCGGACCTCCCGGCCCGCCTGCATCGCGAAGACCTTCTCCACTCCGGCGTGCTTCTCCTTTGCGATCTCCTCCAGGCGCTCCAGCCGCTTGACGTACGCCTCCAGCGACTCCCGGCGCGCCCCCGGGCGGCTCCCGCTCACCGCGTCCGCCGCCTGGGTGAGGACCGCCTCGACCGTGCGCACCTCCACCTCGTTGTGGTGCGCCTCGATCGCGTGGACGACGTCCTCGTGCTCGCCGTACCGGCGGGCGATCTCGGCGCCGATCAGCGCGTGGCTGCCCTCCACCTCGTGCGTGAGGGCCTTGCCGATGTCGTGCAGGAGCGTGCAGCGCTTGGCCGCCTCCACCGGGAGCCGCAGCTCCGCGGCCATGATCCCGGCGATGTGCGCCGACTCGATCAGGTGCTTCAGGACGTTCTGCCCGTAGGAGGTCCGGTACCTCAGCCGCCCCAGCAGCGCGATGAGCTCCGGGTGCATGTCGGCGACGCCCACCTCGACGAGGGCGTCCTCGCCGGCGCGCACGCACAGCTGCTCCACGTCGCTCTTGCTGCGCTCGTAGACCTCCTCGATGCGCTGCGGGTGGATGCGCCCGTCCAGGACGAGCTTCTCCAGGGTCAGCCTCCCGACCTCCCGGCGCACCGGGTCGAAGCAGCTCAGCAGCACCGCCTCGGGCGTGTCGTCGATGATGAGGTTGACGCCCGTCGTCGTCTCGAACGCCCGGATGTTGCGTCCCTCGCGGCCGATGATGCGGCCCTTCATCTCGTCGCCCGGCAGATGCAGCACCGACACCACCGACTCGGCCGTCTGCTCGCTCGCGACGCGCTGGATCGCCAGCGTCACGATCTTCCGCGCGCGCTTCTCGCCCTCGGCCCGCGCGGCGTTCTCGATCTCCCGGGTGATCGGGATGGCCTCCCGCTTGGCCTGGTTCTCGATCGCCGTGACCAGCTCGCCCCTGGCCTGCTCCGCGGTGAGCCCGGCGGTCCGCTCCAGCACTCGCCGGCGCTCGTCCTCGACCCCGGCGAGCTCACGCCTGCGCTCCTCCAGCGTCCGCTTGCCCTCCGCTAGCCGTCCCGACCACTCCTCCAGCCGCCGCACCTCGCCGTCCAGCCGCTGTTCCCGCTCCGCCAGCCGGGTCTCCCTGCGCTCCAGGTCCTCCCGGAGCGTCCGCAGGTCCTCGCGGAGGGTTCGGCTCTCCTCCTCGAGCTCCGCCCGCGCCGAGGCGGCGATCCGCTGCGCCTGTGTCTCGGCCTTCTCCAGGACCTCCTGCGCCTCCAGCTTGGCGCGGGCCCTGACCTCGTCCGCCTCGCTCTGGGCCAGGGCCATCTCCGCCGCGGCCTTCCCGTGCACGCCGGGGCGCCAGAAGATGACGACGACGAGAGCGGCCAGGGTCACCAGCAGCGCTGCACCCAGCAGGACGCTCTCCATGAGGCAGATCCTTCCTCGCCGCGAGCCCCGCCTGGAGTGGGGGCCCTGCCTTGCGAGGACTTACTCGCGTCCCGCCCTGCGGCTGGGTACACGTCATCGCCGGGACGCGACGCGCGCGCCCGGTGACTCGGCCGGATCCGGCCAGCGAACGGGTCCTGTCTGCCTCTCAGCTGCTCGAACGTGCTCGGCCGTATGGCAATCCGCGAGACGCGGAGTAACTCCTCACTGCCGTAACGGTAAGCGGCATAGAGGTAATGAGCAAGCAAACCGTGGGCATTCCGGACTAACCGAACGACCACGTGAGTCCTTGCTTACCGGGGCGGGTTCCGCCCGCACCCCCACCCACCTGCCAGGTTATGAGGCCGTCCAAGTAAGGGACGGATAACCCCGCGTCAGGCCGCGTCGTCATTCCCCGGCGTGTCGCTCCGCGTTCACCGGCGTGGCGCGGCCCGGGTCAGTCGACGGGCGGCGCCGCGTCGGGGAGGTCGTCGAGATCGGTTCCCTCGTCGGCGAGGGCCTCCTTGACCACGCGGTAGCAGAGGCCCGGAGGGTAGCCCTTGCGGGCGAGGACGCCGACGAGCCGGCGCATGCGCCTGGCGGGGTCGAGGCCGCTGGTGGCGGGCAGCCTGCGGTCGACGAGGGCGCGCGCCGTGCGCTCCTCCCGGCCCGGGTCGAGGGAATCCACGGCGTCCTCGACGGTGTCCGCGGCCACGCCGCGGTGCCGCAGCTCGGCCGCGAGCGCCCGCCTGGCCAGCCCACGGCCGGCGTGACGGGACTCGACCCACGACCGGGCGAACGACTCGTCGTCGATGAGGCCGACGTCGGTGAGGCGGGACAGGACGCGGCCGGCCACCTCGTCGGGGACGTCCCGGCGGCGGAGCGCGTCGGCGAGCTGGGCGCGGGTGCGCGGGGACGAGGTCAGCATGCGCAGGCACAGCTCCCGTGCCCGCGCCTCGGGGTCGGCGGGCGGCTCGGCGGAGCCGCCCCGGCGCCGGGTCATCGGGGACCGCGCCGGGTGGGCGGCTCCGCGGGAGCGGCGGCGCCGTCGGGGAAGGTCCGCGCGCCGGCATGCCGGCGCCGGGTAAGGCGCCGCCGCCCTACACACGAGATCATCGCTCACTCATCGTCAAGCGTCACCCGTATCGAGGGATTCATCGTCAGGAATCACCCGACTTGACCGCCTTTGTGGTCTTCCTCCCGGCGGCGGAAGCGGCCTTGGCGGGCGCGGCGGCGACCGGGGCCGGCGGCGCGGCCGCCGCGGCGGCGGCCGCGGGTTCGGCCTCCTTGTCGACCTTCGGGCCGATGCCCAGCTTCTCCTTGATCTTCTTCTCGATGCCGTCCGCCATGTCGGGGTTGGCCTTGAGGAAGTTGCGGGCGTTCTCCTTGCCCTGGCCGAGCTGGTCGCCGTCGTAGGTGTACCAGGCGCCGGACTTGCGGACGAAGCCGTGCTCCACGCCGAGGTCGATCAGGCCGCCCTCGCGGCTGATGCCCTGGCCGTAGAGCAGGTCGAAGTCGGCGACGCGGAACGGCGGGGCCATCTTGTTCTTGACGACCTTGACCCGGACGCGGTTGCCGACGGCCTCGGTGCCGTCCTTGAGGGTCTCGATGCGGCGCACGTCCAGCCGGACCGAGGCGTAGAACTTCAGCGCCCGGCCGCCGGTGGTGGTCTCCGGGGAGCCGAACATGACGCCGACCTTCTCGCGGAGCTGGTTGATGAAGATGACGGTGGTCTTGGTCTGGTTGATCGCGCCGGTGAGCTTGCGCAGGGCCTGGGACATCAGGCGGGCCTGGAGGCCGACGTGGCTGTCGCCCATCTCGCCCTCGATCTCGGCGCGCGGGACGAGCGCGGCGACCGAGTCGATCACGACGATGTCGATCGCGCCGGAGCGGATCAGCATGTCGGTGATCTCCAGGGCCTGCTCGCCGGTGTCGGGCTGGGAGACCAGGAGCGCGTCGATGTCGACACCGAGTTTGGTCGCGTACTCGGGGTCGAGGGCGTGCTCGGCGTCGACGAACGCCGCGATGCCGCCCTTCTTCTGCACGCTGGCCACCGAGTGCAGCGCGATGGAGGTCTTGCCGGAGCCCTCCGGGCCGTAGACCTCGACGACACGGCCGCGGGGCAGGCCGCCGATGCCGAGCGCGATGTCGAGCGAGATCGCGCCGGTGGGGATGACCTCGACCGGTGCGCGCGCCTCCTCGCCCATCCGCATGACCGAGCCCTTGCCGAACTGCCGCTCGATCTGGGCGAGTGCGGTCTCGAGAGCCTTCTCCCGGTCGTTCGCTGCCATGAGATGTCCTTCTCGTCGTGACTGTCGGCTCTCTGCCGCTGCTTGCGATGTCGAGGGCGACGTTACGGCGGGCCGCCGACACTTTTCGAGCCCCGGACGCGGTTGTGGACGACGCCGCGTGCCCGGACCACCTTACCGAACATCCGTTCGATCATCGTCGCGCGTCCTGGTTTGGACCGGAATCTCCGTGCGCGCCGTGGTCCGGACCCCGTACGCTGGCGCCGTCCACGGAGGGTTCCATCATGACGCTGACCGTTCTCTTCTGCGTCGATCCGCTCCATCCCCGGCGCGTTGACCCCCACTTCTCCCGCGAGGCCTCGGCCGTGCGGGACCACTACGGCGAGATCGCCCTGATCGACCACGACGCGCTGCGGCGCGGGGACGTGGACGCGGCGGTGCGCGCGGTGCCCGTGGACCTGGGCGCCGTGTGGTACCGCGGCTGGATGCTCACCGCGGGCGAGTACGCCGCGATGGCCGCCACCATGAAGCGCCGCGGAACAGTCCTCCTGACCCACCCGGAGGACTACCGGCGCGCGCACGAGCTGCCGGGCTGGCACGACACGTTCGCGGGGCTGACCCCCCACAGCGTGTGGCGCGCCTTGAGCCCCGGCCAGGACCCGGGTGACCTGGGAGAGCTGGGCGAGCTCGTCCGGTCGCTGCCCAGCGGGCCCGGGGTGGTCAAGGACTACGTGAAGTCGCGCAAGCACGAGTGGGACGAAGCCTGCTACGTCCCCGACGTCAAGAACCTGGCACAGCTCCACGACATCGCCGCGAAGATGGTCGCGCTCCAGGACGACCATCTGGCCGGGGGGCTCGTCGTCCGCGAGTACGAGCAGTACGACGGCGCGGGCGAGGCACGCGTGTGGTGGGTGGACGGGGAGCCCGCGCTGGTGGGGCCGCACCCCGACAGCCCGGACATCGAACCCGACCCGGAGCTCGACGCGGTCGCGCCCGCCGTGCGGTCGCTCGGCTGCCGGTTCATCACCACCGACCTCGCGCGCCGCACGGACGGCGAATGGCGGGTGGTGGAGGTCGGCGACGGCCAGGTCAGCGACCTGCCCTCGACGGTCGACGCGATGGACCTGTACGCGCATCTCCCGGTCCCGGACTGACCCGCCTCCAGGACTCCCGGGCAGAGCGGCCTGGGCTCCCCACCGACCGGGTTCCACCTGGATGTGACGGAACCGGAACCCTGGCGGCTTCCGTCTCATTCGGACCGCCTTTAGGCTTGCCCCGCGCGTGCCGGATCCCTGCTCAACGGGGCGCCTGACCATGCCGTCCGGAACCTCCCGGGCCTTCGCCGTCTCGTTTCGAAGGACGTGTTCGCCTTGCCCCCACAGGAGCCCTCTCGCCGGCTCAGCTCGCGAGCCGTGAAGGTCGGGATGCTGAGCGCCCTGTCCCTGACCCTGGTCGCGTGCGGCTCCAAATCGACGACGGCGTGGTGCGTGGACCGGAACGCGCCCGCCGTGGGCAAGGGCGGCTACCGGACGGTGCCCGACTCCTTCTGCGACCCCGGTGACATCGACGGGTCGTCCAGGTCGTACGGCCAGTACTTCTGGTACTACGGCGGGCGGCGCGGCTCCGACGGCACGGTGGCGGGCGGCAGCTCGTACCGGCCGAGCAAGGGGAAGGTCAAGTCGAGCGGCGGGCACACGCTGAGCCGCGGCGGTTTCGGCGGCGGCGGCCGGAGCGGGGGCTGACCGGGTGCGCCGCATGCGTTCGACGCCCCGGGACGACTGGGCCGAGAGGATCGAGGCGCAGGGGCTCGCCTTCCACAGGACCGCGCATCCCGAGCACCTGGCCCGGCCCTACTGGGACGAGTCCGTCCACTACGTCTTCGACATGGACGAGGTCCTGGCGCTGGAGGAGACCGTCGAGGAACTCCACCGGATGTGCCTTCAGGTCGTGGAGCACGTCGTCGCCACCGGCCGGTACCAGGTGCTCGGCATCCCGGAGTGGGCGGCGCCGCTGATCGAGGAGTCGTGGCGGCGCGGGGACCCGCACCTGTACGGCCGGTTCGACCTGCGTTACGACGGGACCGGGCCGGCCAAGCTGCTGGAGTACAACGCCGACACCCCGACCGCCCTGGTCGAGAGTTCCATCGTCCAGTGGTACTGGCTGCAGGACGTCTATCCGCACGACGACCAGTGGAACTCCATCCACGAGCGCCTGGTGGCCCGCTGGAAGGAGATCGTCCCCCGGGTGGCGGACGGCCCGGCGCACTTCGCCTGGACGAACGGCGACGAGACCGGCGAGGAGGTCATGACGATCGCCTACATGCAGGAGACCGCCGAGGAGGCGGGCCTGAACGGCGTGGCGATCGCCATGGAGGACATCGGCTGGGACTCCGCGCGCGAGCGGTTCGTCGACCTCGAAGAGCAGGAGATCCGGACGCTCTGCAAGCTCTACCCCTGGGAATGGATCGTCTCCGAGCCGTTCGCGCGGAGCATCCCGGGAGCGCCCACGTCGTGGATCGAGCCGATCTGGAAGATGGTGCTCTCGAACAAGGCGCTGCTCGTCCTGCTCTGGGAGCTGTTCCCAGGGCACCCGAACCTGCTGCCCACGTTCCTCAACACCCCCGGGGATCTCACCTCGCACGTGCAGAAGCCGCTGCTGGGACGCGAGGGCGCGAGCATGCGCATCGTCACCCCGGACGGCCGCGTACAGCGCACCGAGGGCGACTACGGGGCGGAGGGTTTCGTCTTCCAGGAGTTCTGTCCCCTGCCGGACTTCGACGGGGAGCACCCGGTGATCGGAGCGTGGGTCGTCCACGACGAGTCCGCGGGGATCGGCATCCGGGAGACGTCCGGGCTCATCACCGACGACACCTCCTCCTTCGTCCCGCACCGCGTCCCGCTGTAGAGCCGGCCGCAGATCTTTCTGCGGCCGTCCCCGACCCCCTGCAGTTTTCGTAAGGAGAACCATGACGACCGTGGCGGCGAACGATGACGGCCTCGGCCAGGTGCTGCTCGACGGGACACTGGCGCTCTTCGCCTACTCCGGCGTGGGCCTGGTGCTGTTCATCATCGGCTTCTACATGACCGACCTGGCCACCCCCGGCCGCCTGATCACGGTGATCCGCGAGCACCGCAACCCGAACGCGACGCTGCTCGCCTGCGCCGCGACCGTCGGCGTCGGGCTGATCGTCGCCGTCTCGATCTTCGCGTCGGGCGGCGACCTGGCGGAGGGGCTGACGCGGACGCTGGTGTTCGGCGCGGTGGGCATCCTCGCGCAGACGGTCGCGACGATGATCTTCGACCGGCTGGTGGGGATCGGCGTCGGGACGCTGGCCGACGACGCCGGCGACCGGCTGGAGCCCGCGGCGATCCTGCTGGCCGTGGCCAATCTCATGATCGGGTTCGTCACGGCCGTGGCGGTGTACTGACCCGCGGTGCCGATCCTCTGAACGGACCCGCCGGACCGCGCGCCTAGCGGAGCCGGGCGGGAACGTCGAAGGTGGCGACGACGGCCTGCCAGATCTCCTTGGCGGGCTCGCCGTCGGCGAGGGCCTGCTCGATCGTGCGCCCGCCCAGCGCGGCCATGACGTGGTCCTTGGCCACGCTCTCGGCGTAGCCCTCGCCGAACTGCTGGTTCATCCGATCCCAGAAAACAGTGAGCCGCACGAGACCACGCTATCCGACCCGCGCCGGGGCCCGGCCGGTGCGCGTTCTGTCGTACCGGCGAGGCACTATGGTCGGGTGGGCGGTGACGTGCTCGAACGCTTCTCCCCGGCGACCCGTGCCTGGTTCTCCGGGGCCTTCGCCGCGCCCACCCCGGCGCAGGCCGGCGCGTGGGAGTCGATCTCGGCCGGCGACGCCACCCTGGTCGTCGCGCCCACGGGATCGGGCAAGACCCTCGCCGCGTTCCTGTGGTCCCTCGACCGGCTGGCCGCCGCGGGCGCGGACGCCCGGGACGAGGACTCCGATCCCCTTCGGCGCTGCCGGGTGCTGTACGTCTCGCCGCTCAAGGCGCTGGCCGTGGACGTCGAGCGCAACCTGCGCGCCCCCCTGGCCGGCATCCGCCAGGCGGCACGGCGGCTCGGCCTGCCCGAGCCCTCCGTCCGGGTCGGGATGCGGTCGGGCGACACCCCGGCCGACGAGCGGCGCAGGCTCGCGACCAGGCCGCCCGACATCCTCATCACCACGCCGGAGTCGCTGTTCCTGATCCTCACCTCCCGGGCCCGCGAGTCGCTGCGCGGGGTGGAGACGGTGATCGTCGACGAGGTGCACGCCGTGGCGGGCACCAAGCGCGGCGCGCACCTGGCGCTGTCGCTGGAGCGGCTCGACGCGCTGCTGGAGCGGCCCGCGCAGCGGATCGGCCTGTCGGCGACCGTCCGGCCGGCGGAGGAGGTGGCGGCCTTCCTCGGCGGGAGACGGCCGGCGCGGGTCGTCCAGCCCCGGTCCGAGAAAGTCTTCGACCTCGACGTCGTCGTGCCCGTGGAGGACATGGGCGAGGTCGGCGGGTTCGTCGACGACGCGGGCGAGGCCGACCCGCGGCGGCGCAGCATCTGGCCCCACGTGGAGGACCGGCTCCTCGACCTGATCGAGGCGCACCGCTCGACGCTGGTGTTCGCGAACTCCCGGCGGCTGGCCGAGCGGCTGTGCGGACGGCTCAACGAGCTGGCGTTCGAACGCGCCACCGGGGGGCCCCTGCCCGAGGACCACTCCCCCGCCGCGACCATGGCGCAGGCGGGCGCGTCCCGGGGCGCGCCCGTGGAGATCGCCCGCGCCCATCACGGCTCGGTCTCCAAGGAGGAGCGGGCGGGGATCGAGAACGCGCTGAAAGAGGGGCGCCTCCCCGCCGTCGTGGCGACGTCCAGCCTGGAGCTGGGCATCGACATGGGCGCCGTCGACCTGGTCGTGCAGGTGGAGTCGCCGCCGTCGGTGGCCAGCGGCCTCCAGCGGGTGGGGCGCGCCGGGCACCAGGTGGGCGCGGTGTCCAAGGGCGTCATATTCCCCAAGTACAGGGGCGACCTCGTCCAGACGGCGGTGGTGTCCGAGCGGATGCGCGGCGGTGAGATCGAGGAGCTGCGCTACCCGCGCAACCCGCTGGACGTCCTGGCCCAGCAGATCGTCGCGATGGTGTCCATGGACGAGTGGACCGTGGACGAGGTGGAGTCGCTCGTCAAGCGCGCCGCCCCCTACGCCACGCTGCCCAGGTCCGCGCTGGAGGCGACGCTGGACATGCTCGCCGGGCGCTATCCCAGCGACGAGTTCGGCGAGCTGCGCCCGCGCCTGGTCTGGGACCGCGTCACCGGCGTCCTGCGCGACCGTCCCGGGGCGCAGCGGCTGGCGGTGACCAGCGGCGGGACGATCCCCGACCGCGGCCTGTTCGGGGTGTTCCTCGTCGGTGAGAAGTCGTCGCGCGTCGGCGAGCTCGACGAGGAGATGGTCTACGAGTCGCGGGTGGGCGACGTGTTCGTGCTCGGGGCGAGCTCATGGCGCATCGAGGACATCACGCCCGACCGGGTACTGGTCTCGCCCGCGCCCGGCCAGCCCGGAAAGCTCCCCTTCTGGCACGGCGACGCGCTCGGGCGCCCCGCCGAGCTGGGGCGGGCTCTGGGCGCCTTCACGCGTGAGCTAGCGGGGCTGCCCGCCGAGTCCGCGCGCGAGCGCGTGTCCGCGGCCGGGCTGGACGCCTGGGCCGCGGGGAACCTCGTCTCGTACGTGAACGAGCAGCGGGAGGCGACGGGGCACGTCCCCGACGACCGCACGATGGTCGTCGAGCGGTTCCGCGACGAGCTGGGCGACTGGCGGATGGTCGTCCACTCGCCTCTGGGCGCGCGCATCCACGCCCCCTGGGCGCTGGCCATGGCGGGCCGCCTGCGCGAGCGGTACGGGGTCGACGCGCAGGCCATGCACGCCGACGACGGCATCGTCATCCGCATCCCCGACATGGACGAGGCGCCGGGCCTCGACCTCGCCGTCTTCGACGCCGACGACATCGAGCGCGTCGTCGTGGACGAGCTGGGCGGGTCGGCGCTGTTCGCCGCCCGGTTCCGCGAGTGCGCCGCCCGGTCCCTGCTGCTGCCCCGGCGCCGCCCCGACAAGCGCATGCCGCTCTGGCAGCAGCGGCAGCGCGCGGCGCAGCTGCTCGCGGTGGCGAGCAAGTACCCGTCGTTCCCGATCGTCCTGGAGACGATGCGCGAGTGCCTCCAGGACGTCTTCGACGTCCCGGGCCTCGTGGGGCTGATGCGCGACCTGTCGGGGCGCAAGATCCGGCTGGTCGAGGTAGAGACGCCCGAGCCGTCCCCCTACGCCCGCTCCCTGCTGTTCCGCTATGTCGGCGCGTTCATGTACGAGGGCGACTCGCCGCTCGCCGAGCGCCGCGCCCAGGCGCTCGCGCTCGACTCGGCGCTGCTGGCCGAGCTGCTCGGCCAGGCCGACCTGCGCGAGCTGCTCGATCCGGAGGCGGTCGCCGAGACCGTCCGCGAGCTGCAGCGGCTCGCGGACGACCGGCGCGCCCGCGACATGGAGGGCGTCGCCGACCTCCTGCGCGCCCTGGGGCCGCTCAGCACGGCGGAGGTCGCCGAACGCGCCGTCCCCGGCGGTGACTCCCCGGCCTGGCTGGTGGAGCTGGAGGCGACGCGGCGGGCGATCCGCGTCCGGATCGGCGGCGAGGAGCGCTGGGCGTCGATCGAGGACGCGGGCCGCCTGCGGGACGCGCTCGGCTCGCCGCTGCCGGTGGGCGTGCCCGAGGCGTTCCTGGAACCGGTGGACGACCCGCTCGGCGACCTCGTGTCCCGCTACGCGCGCACGCACGGCCCGTTCCGGCCGGCCGAGCCCGCGGGGCACCTCGGCCTCGGCACCGCCGTCGTCGTCGAGACGCTGCGCCGCCTGGCGGGCGCGGGCCGGGTCGTGGAGGGCGAGTTCCTGCCGGTGGAGTCGGTGTCGGGGCCGCTGGCGAGCGAATGGTGCGACACCGGCGTGCTGCGGACGCTGCGGCGTCGTTCGCTGGCCCGGCTGCGCGCCGAGGTGGAGCCGTCGCCGCCGGAGGCGCTCGGCCGGTTCCTGCCGGTCTGGCACGGCATCACGGGCGGTTCGCGGCTGCGCGGCATCGACGCGCTCGTCCAGGCGATCGAGCAGTTGCAGGGCGCGGCGGTCCCGGCGTCGGCGCTGGAGTCGCTGATCCTGCCGTCGCGGGTGGCGGGCTACACCCCGGCCCTGCTGGACGAGCTGACCTCCGCGGGGGAGGTCGTCTGGGCGGGGCAGGGCGGCCTGCCGGGAGGAGACGGCTGGGTGTCGCTCTACCTGGCCGACACGGCGCCGCTGCTCATGGCGCCGCCCGCGGAGATCACGCTGACGCCCGCGCACCGGGCCGTGCTGGACGCGCTCGGCGACGGCGGCGCGCTGTTCTTCCGGACCCTGTCGGACCGGGTGAACGCGGAGGTCACCACGTCCGACGCCGATCTCGCCGCGGCCGTGTGGGACCTCGTCTGGGCGGGCCACCTGACCAACGACACGATGGCGCCGCTGCGCGCCGCGCTCGGGTCGGGCCGCCCGGCGCACCGGTCCCGGCCGACTCGGCGGGGGCGGCCCGTCCTGCCGTCCAGGACGGGTCCGCCCACGGTCGCCGGACGCTGGTGGCCGCTGCCCGCGCGCGAGCCCGCCGCGACGCCGCGCGCGCACGCGCTGGCCGAGGCGCTGCTGGAGCGCTACGGCATCGTCATCCGCGGCGCGGTCGCGGCCGAGCGGACCCCGGGCGGGTTCTCGGCCGTGTACCCCGTCCTGCGGGCGTTCGAGGAGAGCGGGCGGTGCCGCCGCGGCTACTTCGTCGAGGGGCTGGGCGCTGCGCAGTTCGCGCTGCCGGGCGCGGTGGACCGGCTCCGCGCGCTGCGTCCCGCCGCCCTGCCCGGCGACACGGTGCCGGACGACCCGTCCGCGCTGTGGGAGACGCCGGCACCCGCCGCGCGGGACGGGCGCGCCCTGGTCCTCGCCGCCGCCGACCCCGCCAACCCCTACGGCGCGGCGCTGCCCTGGCCGGAGCGCGCGGACGAGGTCGCGGCCGGGCACAAGCCGGGCCGCAAGGCGGGCGCGCTCGTGGTGCTGGTCGAGGGCCGCCTCGCCCTCTACGTCGAGCGCGGCGGCCGGTCGCTGCTGACCTGGGACGACGACCCGGACCTGCTGCGGCCCGCGGTGGACGCCCTGGCGCTCGCCGTCCGGGAGGGCGCGCTCGGCAAGCTGACCGTCGAGCGCGCCGACGGAGAGTCGATCAACGACTCCCCGCTCGCCGCCGCGCTGGAGTCGGCGGGCTTCCACCCCACCCCCCGCGGCCTGCGGCTCCGCGGCTGACCGGCTCACCCACACGGCGCGCCGGCGGGACGGTCAGCGGGGGCGGCGGGCGGGCTTGAAGAGCGAGATCAGGCCGCGCAGGGTCCGCTCGTCCAGGGAGCCGAACGGGTTGTCGTGGACGAGGTAGGTCCAGGTCGCCGAGGGCCGTTTCAGGCCGGCCGCGTCGAGGTCGATGCCGCCGGCCGTGGCGGTCAGCCCCCCGAACGCCGCCGCGGCGCTCGCGCGGGCGTCGGCGAGCAGCCGCTTGCCCGCCGGGACGGCGTCCCGGTTGAACTCGATCAGCGGGTCGAGGCCGCGGCCGAGCGAGCGCAGGTGGATGCCCTCGCGGAGGTCGGCGAGGTAGGCCAGGTGCTCGGCCCAGTGGCGGTCCAGCTCGTACAGGACGACCTGGCGGGCGGCCTCGGCGACCGCCTCGGCGCCGGCGACGGCGGTCAGCTCGGCGTGCCGGCCGGGGACGTCCTCCGCCATCACGCGGTCGCCGCGGTCGCCGCGCAGCACCGCGTCCCGCTCGGCCAGGACGTCGCGCCGCTGCAGGCCGATCAGATGGTTGTAGCGCCAGGTGTTGCGGTGCAGTTCGAGGTCGACGCCCTCGGCGACGCGCTGCGCGTGGCCGACGATCCAGTGCGCGCCCCGGTCCTCGACGCGGCCGTCGGCGCCCGCGGCGGCATCGCTCCTCTCGCCCGGCGCGTAGCGGGTGACCAGGTCGTCCTGGAGGCTGGTGAAGAACACCGAGCCGCCCGGGTCGCCCTGGCGTCCGGAGCGTCCCCTGAGCTGGTCGTCCAGGCGGCTGCTGTGGTAGCGGCCGGTGCCGATGACCAGCAGGCCGCCGGCGGCGGCGACCAGCTCGCGGGCGGTGGTGCCGGCGTCGGCGGGCGAGGTGCCGGGGGGATCACCGGCCACCGCCGTGGCGGGTCCGCCGCCGAGGCGGATGTCGGTGCCCCGCCCGGCCATCTGGGTGGAGACGGTGATCGCGCCGGGACCGCCCGCCTCGGCGATGATCGCGGCCTCGGCCGCGTCGTTCTTGGCGTTGAGCACCACGTGGCCGAGGCCGGCGCGGGCGAGCCGGCGGCCCAGCCGCTCGGACTCGGCGACGTCGCCGGTGCCGACCAGCACCGGGCGGCCCGCGGCGTGCGCGGCGGTGATCTCCTCGACGATCGCGACCTCCTTGTCGGCGGACGTCGCGTAGAGCCGGTCGGGCTCGTCGGCGCGGACGCACGGCCGGTTCGGCGGGACGACCGCGATCTCCAGCGAGTAGAACTCGGTGAGCTGTCCCGCGACCGCCATGGCGGTGCCGGTCATGCCGCAGCGGACCGGGTACCGCCCGATCAGCTCCTGCACGGTGACGGAGTCGAGGATCTCCCCGCTCGGCGAGGCCGCCAGCGCCTCCTTGGCCTCGACGGCGGCCTGCAGCCCGTCCGGCCAGCGCTGCAGCAGCGCCACCCGGCCCCGCGCCTCGCTGATCAGCTTCACCGCGCCGTCCCGGACGATGTAGTCCACGTCGCGGTGCAGCAGGACCTCGGCGTGCAGGGCGAGGTTCACGGCGGTGAGGACGCCGAGGTGCTCGGCGGCGTAGAGGTCCACGCCGAGGGCGCGCTCCACCTCGCGGGCGCCCGCCGGGGTGAGCTGGACGTTGCGGGCCTCGTCGTCGGTGTCGTAGTGCAGGCCGGGCCGCAGCCTGCGGACGAGCCCGGCGTAGCGGGGGTCGGCCTCGTCGTCGCCCGCGGCCCCGGCGAGGACGAGCGGCACCATCGCCTCGTCCACCAGCACCGAGTCGGCCTCGTCGACCAGCGCGACGGACGGCTCGGGCAGCACGAGGTCGCCGGGCGCGGTGGCGAGGCGGTCCCGGAGGAGGTCGAAGCCGACCTCGCTGACGGGCGCGTAGGTCACGTCGGCCCGGTAGGCGGCGCGCCGCTCGGCGGGCGTGGACGCCTGGCCGACCCAGCCCACCGACACGCCGAGCAGCTCGTACAGCGGGCCCATCCATCCGGCGTCCCGGCGGGCGAGGTAGTCGTTGACCGACAGCACGTGGACGCGGCGGCCGCGCAGCGCGTGCCCGGCGGCGGCCAGCGCGCCGGCGAGGGTCTTGCCCTCGCCGGTGGCCATCTCGGCGACGTGCCCGGACAGCAGCGCGAGCGTCCCGACCAGCTGGACGTCGTAGGGCCGCTCGCCGAGGGCGCGGCGGGCGGCCTCGCGGCCGGCCGCGCACAGCCCCGCCGGGTCGTCCCGCTCGCGCAGGGCGGCCGCCTCGGCGGTGAGCCCGGCGTCGGTGAGCGCCCGGACGCGGTCCTCGCGTCTCCCCGCCTCGTCCACGATGGCACGGAAGGGCGCCAGATCGACGCTGCCCGGCTTCTGGACGAGGCGCCGCAACCGGTCGCGCAGCGCCATCGCGTCCCCCCTTGCTCTCGGTCCCGGGCCCCGGGACTGACGGTACGCGCCCACCCTTCCCCAGATGTCCCCGGCGCGGAACCCCGGGACGCCTCCGAGACGGCTTCCGGGGCGGCCTCTGGGGCGGTCTCCGCACGAGGTCTGACCTCGACTTCATCCCTCAGGCGGATCCCCCGGGGGCCCGAGTTTGAGAGCATGAGGACCTACGGGGTTGCGGTGGCCAGGGGAAAGCGTCACCGCGGAACGGGGTTTCACCATGACATCGACGGCACGGCGTGCCGCCGCGCAGCGGCGCAAGCGCCAGATCATCAGCCAGACGCTCATCGACCGCGCGCTGAGCGACCCGCGGCGCCACGAGCAGGCCGCGGCCGCGGCGGCGGCCGCCAAGTAGGGCCACCGGGGACGGGCACCGCCTGGTCCTCGCGCGCATCGGCGCCCCCGCCTTCCGGGCGGGGGCGCCGCGCGTCGTGCCCGCGGAGCCGCCGTCCCCTGATCGTCCGGGTGCCGGCGCTGGGCCGTGTCAGCTGCCCAGGGGCGCCGAGAAGACGTCGTCGCGGGCCCGCTCCAGGGCGGCGTGCAGCGCTCCGCGCAGGACGGGGTTGCCCTCCACCTCGGTCACCGCGACCGTGGGCCGGGTCGGGCTGAAGCGGCCCACGGCCCGCTCGATGCGGCCGGCCAGCGGCGTGCCGCCGGCCCGGCCGAGGCTGCCCGACAGCACGACCAGCCCGGGGTCCAGGACGATGTTGACCGAGGTCACACCGTAGGAGATCCGGTTGGCCAGCTCGTCCAGGAAGGCGCCGCCGTGCCGCTCGTCGGCCGCCGCGGCGCGGACGCACTCGACGGCGGTGGGCTCGACGATCCCGTGCCGGTGGGCCAGGGCCCGCACGGCGTCGGCGCCGACGAGCGAGCCGTAGCCGCCGGCGAGGCTGGGGGTGCCCCAGGAGGTCGACTCGGTGACGCCCTCGTCCTCGGGGCCGCGGCGGGCGGCGGCCAGCGGGAGGGGCGCGCCGGGGACGGGAAGGTAGCCGATCTCCCCCGCGCCGCCCGAGCGGCCGCGGTGCAGCCGGCCGCCGAGCATGACCGACAGGCCCATGCCGCGGTCGAACCACATGAGCGCGAAGTCCTCGGCCTCGCGGGCGGCGCCGTAGGCGCGCTCGGCGATCGCGGCGAGGTTGACGTCGTTCTCGATCGTCACCGGCCGGCGCAGGTCGGTCTTCAGCGCGGCGAGGACGCCCTCGTGCCAGGCGGGCAGGTCGAAGGAGAACTGGACGTCGCCGGAACGCGGGTCGACCACGCCGGGGGTGCCGATCACGAAGGCGCTCAGCTTCGACAACGCGACCCGGGCCGAGCGGCACGCCTTGACGACCGCGTTGTGGACCATCTTGACCGGTTCGTCGGCCCCGTTGGGATCGACGGTAACCTGGGCGGCGACACAGCCGGTGATGTCGGCGACGCCCGCCGTGACGCCGTCCGGGCCCACCTCGAGGCCCGCGACGTAGGCGCTGGACGGCACCACCGAGTACAGGGCCGCGTTGGGGCCGCGGCCGCCGGCCTGCTCCCCGACGACCTCGACCAGGCCGCGATCCTCGAGCCTGGACAGCAGCTGGGAGGCGGTGACCTTGGACAGCCCGGTGTGCTCGCCGATCTGCGCGCGCGTCAGCGGGCCCTGCTCGACGAGCAGGTCCAGGGCGGCGCGGTCGTTGAGCTCCCGCAGCAGCCGCGGTGTTCCCGGGCGTCTGGCCATGCTGGTACCCCTCGATGTCTCAATCCGCTAACGGGCGGTTTTGTTTAGGAAAGTTTCTTGTTAGTTTACGCCCAAGCGCCAACCGGTCCCGTACCCGGGAGGGGGGCGCGCGCAGAGCGCCGACTGGCGTGCAGGGCGCCCGCGAGCGATGCGCGGTGAGGGGGGCATGGATGGACCCTAAAGGGTCGTACCCTGCTCCACTCGCACCGCAGGCCACAAGGCCGCGCGAGGCGATGCCGGAAAGGATCCCCCAGTGAAGTACATCAGGATTGCGGCGGCGACGGCCGCGATCGCCCTGGCAGCCACCGCCTGCGGCGGCGGTGACGACGACAAGGACAAGTCCGGCTCGGGCAAGGACCCGGCGCAGCTGAAGGTCTGGATGATGGGCGACGGAACGCCCGAGCAGACCAAGTTCCTCGACACCGTCGAGACCGAGTTCAAGCAGAAGCACCCGAACACCGACGTCCAGATCAAGTACGTGCCCTGGCCGCAGGTCGCCACCACGTTCCAGAAGGCCGCCGCCGGCGGCGAGGGCCCGGACGTGACCGAGCTGGGCAACACCGACGTGCAGTCCCACGTCGAGCAGGGCAGCCTCGCCGACATCTCGGACAACTTCTCCGGCTGGGCCGACGGCAAGACGCTCAACAAGACGGCTCTCGAGAACGACCAGTCGGGCGGCAAGACCTACGCCGTGCCGTGGTACGGCGGCGTCCGGGGCATCTGGTACCGCACGGACTGGTTCCAGGAGCTCGGCATCCAGCCGCCGAAGACCTGGGCCGACCTCACCGCGGCCGCCAAGAAGGTCCAGGACTCCAAGAAGGTGCCCGGCATCGGCGCGCCGAGCGACCAGACCAACGCGCTGGTCAGCTTCATCTGGGGCAACGGCGGCGAGGTGGCCACCAAGGACGGCGGCAAGTGGGCGGGCAAGCTCGACCAGCCGCAGGCCGTGGAGGCCGTGAACTACTACACCGGCCTGGTGACCAAGGAGAAGGTCGCCCCGGAGCAGTACATCGGCAAGAACGAGCTGGAGGGCCCGCAGCGCGACTTCGCGCTCGGCAAGCTCGGGATGTACATCGACGGCAGCTGGGCGCTGAAGGAGATGAAGAAGGTCTCCGCCAAGGACGAGGGCAAGTGGGGCGTCTTCCCCATCCCGAGCAAGACGGGTGGGAACGCTCCCGTCATGGCGGGCGGCTCCGACCTCGCCGTCTGGAAGGACAGCAAGGCCAAGTCCGTCGCCTTCGACTACATCACGGTGCTGAACACCGCCAAGAACGCCAAGGCCTGGGCGGACTACAGCGGCTTCTCCTCGATGCGCTCGGACGTGAAGTTCTCCGACCCCAAGCTGGAGATCTTCACGCAGATCGCCTCCAACACCAAGTTCACCCCGATCAGCGCCGGCTGGGGTGAGTTCGAGCAGGCCAAGAAGGTGCTGCCGAACGCCCTGAAGGCGATCATGCAGGGCAAGGCCGCCGACGGCGAGCTGAAGAAGGCCAACGAGCAGGCGAACACGCTGCTCAACTCCTAGCACCCAAGGCCCGTGCCGCCCGCCCTCCCCGGCGGGCGGCACGGCCGCAGGCCATCCGTCCCCGCTGATCGGAAGCGCAATGCTCGACACCGCACCCGCGGTGCGGAAGCCGCCCGGCCGCAAGAACCCCGGCCGGGCGCGCTCCCTCCGCCGGCCCCGCTTCGGGCCCTACCTGCTGATCGCGCCCACCGTGGTCGTGATCGCCGTGCTGATGTTCTGGCCCATGATCCAGATCGGGATCATGTCGTTCCAGAAGGTGGGCAACCGCCAGCTGCGCGGCGAGCCGGCCGAGTCGGTCGGCACCGAGAACTTCCGCACGATCCTCAATGACCCGTTCTTCTGGCAGACCCTGCGGCAGACCGTCCTGTTCGCGGTGGTCGCGGTGACGCTCACGCTCGTGATCGGGACGCTGATCGGGCTGCTGCTCAACAAGCTCGGCAAGCGCATGTCGAGCTTCGTCGCCGGCGGCGTGATGGTCGCCTGGGCGACCCCGCCGGTCACCGCCGCGATCATCTTCAGCTGGCTGTTCGGCTCGACGGGCGGCCTCGTCAACTGGAGCCTGGACCTGCTGCCCGACTTCCTCGTCGGCGGCGGCTGGAACGACTACAACTGGTTCGCCACGCCGCTGTCGACCTACACCGTGCTGACCGTCTGCGTGGTGTGGCAGGCGTGCCCGTTCGTGGCCGTGTCGGTGCTGGCCGGTCTAAAGAGCGTGCCGAGCGAGCTGTACGAGGCGGCGCGCGTGGACGGCTCGGGCCCGTGGCGGACGTTCTGGAGCATCACCTACCCGATCCTCAAGCCGATCTTCTTCGTGCTGCTCGTCATGTCGATCATCTGGGACTTCAAGGTGTTCACCCAGCTGTTCGTGATGTCGGGAATGGCCAACCGCGACGCGTTCAACCTGTCGCTCTACGCCTACTCCGAGGCGTTCGGCTCGCTGAATCCGAAACTCGGCATGGGCTCGGCCATCGCGCTGGTGTTCACGATGATCCTGCTCGTCGTCACGGCCCTGTACGTCCGGGTCATGGTCCGTCAGGGGGAGACCCGATGAAGCCCTCCGGCTCGGCCGGCGCGCGCCCCGGCGGCGCCGGGGACGGCGCTCGCAGAAGAAGGATCCGCAAGAGCGTCCTGAACGGGACGGGCCTGCTGGTGTTCTTCTTCTCGGTGTTCCCCGTCTTCTGGATGGCCTCCACCGCGTTCAAGCCCAACAACGAGATCTTCAGCACGACGCCGAAGCCGCTGCCGTCGCATCCGACGCTGGAGCACTTCGACCTGGTGATGAACGGCGGCATCGCGGAGGTGTCCTTCTGGACCTATTTCCGTAACAGCGCCGTGCTGGCCATCGCCACCGTCGTGGTGTCGAGCCTGCTCGCCCTGCTGGCCGCCACGGCGGTGGCCAGGTTCCGCTTCCGGTTCCGCACGACGTTCATGGTCATGCTGCTCGTGGTCCAGATGGTGCCGCTGGAGGCACTGGTCATTCCGCTGTTCCTGGACCTCAAGCGGCTCGACCTGCTGAACACCCTGCCCGGCCTCATGATCGTCTACGTCGGGTTCGCCACGCCGTTCGCCATCTGGATGCTGCGGGGGTTCGTCGCCGCGGTGCCGCGCGAACTGGAGGAGGCCGCCGCCATCGACGGCGCCGGCCCGATCCGGACCTTCTTCAAGGTCATGCTCCCGCTCGTCGCGCCCGGCCTGGTCGCGACCAGCATCTTCTCGTTCATCACGGCCTGGAACGAGTTCATCTTCGCCTTCACTTTCCTGGACGACCAGGACAAGTACACCCTGCCGATCATGCTGCAGTTCTTCCACGGCCGCAGCGGCAACGCCTGGGGGCCCATCATGGCAGCGTCGACGCTGCTCACCATTCCCGTCATCGCGTTCTTCCTGCTCGTCCAGCGCCGCATGGTGTCCGGGCTCACGGCCGGGGCGGTGAAGGGATGACCACCGACGACATCGCGACCACCGAGGAGACCCTCCGGCTGGCCCGCGGCACCCTGCTGCCCTCCTTCCCCGGCCCGGCCGCGCCCGGCTGGCTGCTGGACGAGCTGGCGGCCGGGCTCGGCGGCGTCACGCTGTTCGCGCTCACCGGCAATGTCCCGAGCCCGGAGTCGCTCGCGGCGCTGACCGCGCAGATGCGCAAGGCCGGCGACCCGTTCGTGACCATCGACGAGGAGGGCGGCGACGTCACCCGCCTCGGCGGGCACCTGACGGGCAGCCCCTATCCGGGCAACGCGGCGCTCGGCGCCGTGGACGACCCGGAGCTGACCCGCCGCGTCTACCGCTCGCTCGGCGCCGAGCTGGCCGAGGTGGGGGTCAACTTCAACTTCGCGCCCTCGGTGGACGTGAACACCGCCGACGACAACCCGGTGATCGGGACCCGCTCGTTCGGGCCGGACCCGGCGCTGGTGGCCCGGCACGCGGCCGCGGCCGTCGCCGGCACCCAGGAGGCGGGCGTGGCGGCCTGCGCCAAGCACTTCCCCGGGCACGGCGCCACCGTGGAGGACTCCCACCTGGCCGTCCCGCTCGTCGACGCCGACCTCGACCTGCTGGACCGCCGCGAGCTGGTCCCGTTCCGGGCGGCGATCGGCGCCGGCACCCGGGCCGTGATGACCGGGCACCTCAACCTGCCCTCGATCACCCGCGGCGTACCGGCCACCCTCTCCCCCGAGGCGATCACCGGGCTGCTGCGCGAGCACCTCGGCTACCAGGGGGTGATCGTCACCGACGCGCTCGACATGGAGGGCGCGAGCGGCGCGATCGGCATCCCGGAGGCGTCGGTGCGGGCCCTCATCGCGGGCGCCGACCTGCTGTGCCTCGGGCCGCGCGAGCACGCCGAGACCCTGCGGGCCACGCTGGACGCCATCGTCGCGGCCGTGCGGACCGGACGGCTGCCCGCGGCCCGGCTGGCGGACGCCGCGGAGCGCACCGGCGCGCTGAAGGGCTGGCTCGCCGGGAACAGCCCCGCCGAGGTCGACCGCGCCGTGGGGCTGGAGGCGGCCCGCCGCGCCGTCCGGGTGACCGGCTCGCTGCCGGTCTGGAACGGGTCCCGGCCGCTCGTGGTGGAGCTGAAGGCCGGCGGCAACATCGCGGTCGGCCCGACCCCGTGGGGGCTCAGCGCGTGGGCGCCGGACGCCGTCCAGGCCGACGGGTCGGAAGGGGAGGCAGTCCGTGTCCTGGAACGTGCCACGGGCCGCGGACTGGTCGTCGTGGTGCGCGACGCGCACCGCCACGCGGGCCAGCGGGAGCTGACCACCGCCCTTCTGGCGGCCCGTCCCGACACGGTCGTCGTCGAGATGGGACTGCCGGTTTGGCGGCCCGCCTCGGCGGTCTATCTGGCCACCTACGGCGCCGCGGCGGCCAACGGCCAGGCGGCCGCCGAACGGCTCGGCCTGACCCCCGCCTGACGGCGGTGACGGACCCGTGGCGCGCCCGCCGGACCAAGGCCCGGCTCCGGGCGGGCGCGCCACGCCCCGCCCCTGAGCAGGGCGGCCGGGGCGGGGTAAGCCAGACCAGTCCGATCGGCAAGGGATAATACGAGCATGCGATTGTCCGCCCGGGTCGACTACGCGCTGCGCGCCGCAGCGGAGCTGGCGGTGGCCGGAAGTCATCCGGTCACCGCCGTCCAGCTCGCTGAGGCGCAGCAGATTCCGCCCAAATTCCTCGAGAACATCCTCGGCCAGCTGCGCCGGTCCGGCCTCGTCCGCAGCCAGCGCGGCCCTGAGGGCGGCTACTGGCTGGCGCGCCCCGCCGAGCAGATCTCTCTCGCCGACATCATCCGCGCGATCGACGGGCCCCTGCTCGGCGTCCGCGGTGAACGGCCCGAACACGTCGGCTACGAGGGGCCGGCCCGCTCCCTCCAGGAGGTGTGGATCGCGCTGCGCGCCAGCGAGCGCTCCATCCTCGAGTCGGTCTCGCTCTCGCACATCGCGGCGGGCGAGCTTCCCGAACCCGTCCGCAAGCTGACCGACGACCCGTCCGCCTGGGAAAGCCCCTCCTTCATCTAGGGACCGCACCGGTGCCGGAAGGGGACGTCGTCTGGCTGGCCGCCCGGCGCCTGCACGAGGCGCTCGCCGGGCGGCCTTTGACGTGCTCGGACTTCCGCGTCCCCCGGCTCGCCACCACCGACCTGCGCGGCCGGACCGTCCTGGAGGCCGTGTCCCGCGGCAAGCACCTGCTGGTGCGCGTCGAGGGCGGGCTCACCGTCCACACGCACCTGCTGATGGAGGGGCACTGGCGGATCCGCCGGGCAGGACCCGCCCCCCGCGATCACCGGGTCCGGCTCGTCCTCGGCAACGCGCGGTGGCAGGCGATCGGCTCCTCCCTGGGCCTGGTGGAGCTGCTGCCCACCGACGGGGAGGACGCGGCCGTCGGCCATCTCGGCCCCGACCTGCTCGGCCCCGGCTGGGGCCCGGGGGCCGCCGCCGAGGCCGTCCGGCGGCTCGGCGAGCGGCCCGAACGGGCGATCGGCGAGGCGCTGCTCGACCAGCGCGTGCTCGCCGGGATCGGGAACGTCTACAAGGCCGAGATCCTGTTCCTGCGGGGCGTGGACCCGTGGACCCCCACCGGCGCCGTCCCGGACCTGTCCGCGCTCGTCGACCTCTCTCACCGCCTCCTGGACGCCAACAAGGAGCGGCACGGCCACGTCACCACCGGTGACCTGCGCCGCGGCAACGAGCACTGGGTCTACGGACGGGCCGGCCGCCCCTGCCGCCGCTGCGGCACCCGCGTCCAGAGCGCCGGCCAGCCGTCGGACGCCGGCGCCCGCACCGTGTTCTGGTGCCCTCGGTGTCAACGTGCGAGCCCGGCCGTGTGACCGCGATCCCGGCCCAAGGGCTCGCCTGGCGGCTCGCTCCCTGACCGGGCTCGTGCGAGCGCGAATCGCTTCGCGATCTTCCCGGCGGGGCTCGCCTCCGGCTGCGCCCCGACGGTCAGGTGGCGCGCTCGCGTGACGGCTGAGGCCCACGGTGAGACGGGCTCTACGCGCGTTGCTCGGCCAGGCGGGCGACCGCGGAGAGGATCTCCAGCCGGACGAAACCGGCGCCGCCCGCGCGGATCAGCATCCAGTACGGGGCGAACGCACGGCGGGCGGACGCGCTGGTCGCGTGGACCCGGGTCTCGAAGGACAGCACGGACCCGGCGCCGTCCGGCACCACCCTCAGGGACAGCGCGGCCTTCACCCATCCGGGTTCCCCGAAGGCGGTGAACGCGGCGGGATCGCCGGGCTCGACCGGCGCGGGCTCGGGCCGGAGCCGCCAGAACTTGGCGATCTTGCCCTTGACCAGTTCGGTCCCCTCGTCCCGGACCAGGTCGGGCGTCGGGAAGGACTCGATCAGCGGGCCGCTCAGCCGCGTGCCGCCCGCCGACCGCAGGGCCATGAGCCTGCGCGAGACGGGCAGGTCCTCGGCGGCCAGGCCCATCATGGCGTCCCACACCGCCGGGGGCCCGGCCTCGATGCGGCGGGTGTAGCGGGAGCGGAAATGGTGCCCCGGCAGGAGCCGGTCGAGCCCCGTGTCCCGGGTGCCGATGTCGTCGGTCATGGTCACTCCTTCGCGCCGAGCGCGGCGACCACCGCGCCGGCCAGCCGGTCGGCCAGGCCGGCGGGCGCGTCGCCGCCGACCAGGAAGAGATAGGTGAAGATCGGCCCGAGCAGCAGCGCGTGCGCGAAGGCCGGGTCCGCGGCGGCGATCTCGCCGCGGTCCGCGGCCCGGCCGAGGATCTCGGCGAGGACGGCCCGCTCGAAGTCGACGAACCCGGCGGCGAACCGGGCGGCCAGCGCCGGGTCGCCGGACACGTCCGCCAGCAGGCCCGGGAGCACCGACCGCGCCCCCGGGGCGGCGAGCAGCGCGATGATGTGCTCCGCCAGCGCGGCGAGGTCGCCGCGCAGCGTGCCGGAGTCGGCGGGCGGCGAGGGCCGCGGGCCGTGCACGACCGCCGCGAAGACCATCTCGGCCTTGGACCGCCAGCGCCGGTAGATCCCGGCCTTGCCCACCCCGGCGCGCGCGGCGACGCGGTCGATGCTGAGGCCCTGGTAGCCGGTCTCGGCGAGCACCTCGCGCACCGCGGCGACGACGGCCTCGTCCACATGCCCGGACCGCGGGCGTCCTCGATTCATGATCCCGAGTATAAACGAAACGGATCGATCCGTAAACAAAATCGCCGACGCCCGCACCCGGGAGTGGGCCGAAAAAGAAGGCAGGCCCCCAGCGAGCCGGGGGCCTGCCTCGAAGACCGTCAGGGGCGAGCCCCCGACCGATCCTCCTAAATCTGGGCCTGGAACATCCAGTGCTGCTTCTCCAGCTCGGCGGTGATGCCGATGAGCAGGTCCTGGGTGACGGGATCGGGCTCGTCGGTGGCGGCGATGCGGTCGCGGAAGCGGCCGATGACCTGTGCCAGCGTGTCGGTGATCGCCGCGACGACCTTGTCGTCGGGGAGGGGACCGGCCTCCAGTTGCGGGAGATGGGTGCGGTCGGCGACCGTGCGGGAGCGGCCGTCGGGGTTCACGCCGATCGCGACGGAGCGTTCGGCGACGTCGTCCTGGCCCTGGCGGGCGAGATCGACGACCTCGTCGAGGTGCTCGTGGACGACCTTGAAATTGCGCCCGGTCAGGTTCCAGTGGGCCTGCTTGGCCACCAGTGAGAGATCGATCAGGTCGACGAGGGCCCCCTGCAAGGCGTCTCCCGTGACCTTCTGGGCCGCCTCCGTGAGGGGGCTCTTGACCGTCGCCATGTCGGGCTCCTTCCGCGTCGTTACGGTTAGCCGTTACAACCCGGGAGCCTGCCCGTCTATGCCGAGCTCATGCGACGCCCCGGCGTGAGGCCGCGCACACCCGCGGCCCCGCCGGGGCAGGGAGCGCCGGACGACCTCAGGCGGCGACCATGTCGGCGCGGAACTCGCCGGTGATCTCCTCTGGAGTCTCCGGAATGCCGTCGGCCGCAAGACGCTCGTGCTCGGGCGCGCCCGCCATGACGGGCTCGTGCTGCAGCTCGGCGAGGGCCAGTTGATCCGCCACTTCCCTGAGCACGTGCGACAGCGGTACGCCTAGGGCTTTGCAGATAGAAGAGAGCAACTCGGAAGATGCCTCTTTCTGCCCTCGCTCGACCTCGGAGAGGTAGCCGAGGGAAACCCGCGCCGCCGCGGAGACCTCACGGAGGGTGCGTCCCTGGCGCAGCCGCAGCTGCCGCAGTACGTCACCGAGCAGCTGGCGAAGCAGGACCATCGTCTCGCTCCCTCCCTCAGTTCGGACCATCTGCCGGTTCCACCGTACCCGGCTTGGCGGTGGCCGTGGCAGACCGTTGATTTCGTGTTCGCTCGGAACGTAACGCTGTAATCAGCCCGACTCTTCCCGATCTTCCCGTGCGTCCCAGGCCGGGACCTCCGGGCCGACGCCCAGGAGGGTGCGTCTGAGCAGCTCAAGGGCATGGACGACGGCCATCCGGCGGAGCACGGCGCGGACTTCCGGGCCGGTGCCCGGCACGGGGAGTTTCGGGCTGACCACAGTGCGCGATTCTCCGGGTCCGGCCAGGCCGACGAAGACGGTGCCGACCGGGCGGCCGTCCTGGGGCTCGGGGCCGGCGACGCCGGTGACCGCGAGCCCGTAGGTCGCGCCGAGGCGGTCGCGCACGCCCGCGGCCATCGCCGCCGCGACGTCCGGGTGGACGGCGCCGTGCTCGGCCAGCAGGTCGCCGGGGACGCCCAGCAGCCGCGCCTTCAGCCCCGTCGCGTAGGTCACGGCCCCGCCCGCGAACGTCGCCGACGAGCCGGGCATCGCGGTCAGCTCCGCGCCGATCAGCCCGCCGGTGATCGACTCCGCCACGGCGACCGTCGCCGACCGGGCGGCGAGCAGCCGGTGCACGACGCGGTCGAGCGCCTCGTCCTCCACGCCGTACACGACGGGCCCGAGCAGGTCGCGGATCCGCGCCTCGGCGGCCGCGAGCCGCGCGGCCGCGTCCGGGCCCGCGGCGGTCACGCGGATCTTCACCTCGGCCGGGTCGGGCAGGTAGGCGAGCCTGACGTCCGGCATGGCCTCGACCTCGGCGAGGCGGGTCGCGATGACCGACTCCCAGACCCCGGCGGTGCGCAGCGTGCGGCGCGCCACGACCGGCAACCCGGCGCGCGCGGCCAGTTCCGGCAGCACCACCTCGTCCATGATGGTCCGCATCTCCGACGGGACGCCGGGCAGCGCGTACACGGTCCCGCCGGGCAGGTCCACGCGCAGGCCGGGCGCGGTACCCGCGGAGTTGGGCAGCAGGCCCGCGCCCTCCGGCACCTCCGCCATGCGGAACGCCATGGGCTGCAGAGCGCGGCCCGCCGCGGCGGCGCGTTCGCGCAGCCGTTCCTCGAGCCCGGCGTCCCGGACGAGCGGGACGCCCGCGGCCTCGGCGAGCGCGTCGCGGGTCAGGTCGTCGTAGGTGGGTCCGAGGCCCCCGGTGGTCAGGACGGCGTCGGCCCGGCCGAGCGCCGCCCGCACGGCCTCGACGATCACGTCGGTCTCGTCGCCGACGACCACGCTGCGGGTCACCTCGACGCCGTGGTCGGCGAGCCGCCGCCCGAGCCACGCCGCGTTCCCGTTGACCGTGTCGCCGAGGAGCAGTTCGTCCCCGACGGTGAGCAGTTCGACCCGCATCACGCCCCCATCCTCGCCCGTCCGTGCACGGCGCCCCGAATCTACAGCGGCCGGACGCGGGCCCGTCCGACGGGAGCGCCGGGGGGCCGGTTGACCGCCCGGCGCGGCCGCATCAGGACGGCGGCGCCCGGAAAAGCGAACGGCGCCCCGCCGCGCCGGTGCCGCGCAAATCCCCATTCACTCGCCGCGAAAAAGGACGTGCCGTGCAATGTGTCCCGCCGCAGGACGGTACGCACAGTGCGCGCGGACGAGAACGCGGCGAAGGCGCGCATCGTCGGCGCAGGACGTGCCCAGAGCGTTGACGCCGGGTCCAACTTCGGCCAGGAGTTCCCGTTATTTTGTGAGTCAGAACTCATTTGCCACGGCACGACGCGTAGCCATTCAAGGGGATAATTGCCGTGGGGCCGCAGACCGGGCTGCGGGGCCACGACCGGGGTGGGCGTGGCCTCGCAGCCCATGGCCCGGCTTCGGTCGTCAGACGCGCGTCAGGCGGCGCAGGACGGCGCCGCAGCGCCGCGCGTACGCCCGTTGGAACAGCGGGACGACGGGCCGCGCGAGCCGTCCGAGCGTTCCGGCCGGGCGGCTGAACGCGGTGACGGTCAGCCACACGTCGCCGTTGTCGTCCATGTGCACGACGAACGCCTCCTCTCCCCGCGCGGGGTGGCCGGGCAGCGTCCCGTAGGCCCATCCGACGCGGCGCTCCTCGTCGCAGGTCCACACGACGCGGCACGGCGCTCGCAGCCGCAGCGGCCGGACGCCGAGCGCGATCTCGACGGTGGCGCCGGGCTCGGCCCGCGGCGCGGACGCCTTCACTCCCGCGGGGATCGCACGGTGCATCCAGAACTCCATGAGCGCGTCGGCGGCGTTCCGCATCACGGCGGGCCCCTGCCCGACGAGCGTCCGCACGCGCAGGTGGTCGTAGCCGTCCGGCATGGTCGCGTCCCATGTCGCGCCGACCTCGGCGTACGTGAAGTCCTGTGCGGTCATCGTCGTCCCCCCGATGCCAGGATGCCGCAGCGGCGCCAACCTGACGAATCCGTGTCAGGTATGCCCCCGATCCCTGGCCTGACCCGGGACGGGCCCGTACCGTCCCACGCATGATCGCCGTCGTCGCGGAACTGAACATCTTCCCGATCAAGAGCGCGGGCGCCGTCCCGGTGACCGAGAGCGAGCTGACGGCGCAGGGGCTGCGGCACGACCGCGCGTTCATGCTCGTCCGCCCGAGCGGGCGGCACCTGTCGCAGCGCGAGGTGCGGCGCCTGGCCCTGCTGCGGCCCGCCTACGACGGCGTGAAGCTGACCGTGCACGCGCCCGCCGCGGCCGTTCCGCTGGTGCACGAAGAGGTGGACGGCCCAGCCTGGGACGTGACCGTGCATCGCCGTCCCTGCCAGGGCATCGACCAGGGGGACGAGGCGGCGAGCTGGTTCACGGCGGTCCTCGGGGTGCCCTGCCGGCTGGTCCGCTTCACCGGAACGCGCCCCACGCGGCTGGGCGACGGCACGCTGACGTTCGCCGACGGGTATCCGGTGTCGGTGCTGTCGGCGGAGTCCCTCGACGACCTGAACCGCCGGGTGGACGTCGCGCTCCCGATGAGCCGCTTCCGGCCCAACATCGTCCTGCGGGGGCTCGGCGCCTACGGCGAGGACGGCGTCGTCGGGCTGCGGGGCGGCGGAGCCGAGATCGAGCTGGTCCGGCCGTGCGGCCGCTGCGTCATCATCAACGTGGACCAGGAGACGGCCGAACGGGGCCCCGCCCCGCTGCGCGCTCTCGGCCGCTACCGCACCGGGCGGTTCCGGGACGAGCAGGGGATCATGTTCGGGCGGCTGGGCGTTCCGCGCGTTCCGGGGTTCCTGCGCGTCGGCGACCGGCTCACGGCCGAACGCGGCCCGGACGCGGACACCGGGTGAGGGGCACGGCTCAGTCCCGGGGGGCGTTGCGCAGCCGCCACGCCTGGACGACGTAGTCCAGGCCGGTGACGACGGTGACGATGAGGGCGGCGCCCATCGTCGCCCACCTGAGCGGGTCGAGGGGGCCCGGCAGGATGTAGAAGCCGATGGCGAAGACCTGCAGCATCGTCTTGAGCTTGCCGCCCTTGCTGGCCGGGATCACCCCGTACCTGATGACGACGAACCGCAGCAGCGTGACGCCGATCTCGCGGACCATGATGGCGGCCGTCACCCACCACCACAGCTCCCCCATCACCGACAGGCTGACCAGCGCCGCGCCGGTCAGCGCCTTGTCGGCGATCGGATCGGCGATCTTGCCGAAGTCGGTGACCAGGCCGCGGGCGCGGGCCAGATCCCCGTCGATCTTGTCGGTGATCGAGGCCGCGGCGAACACGGCGAACGCGGCGAGCCGCCAGCCGGTACCGTCCAGGAACAGCGTCCAGACGAACAGCGGGACCAGGACGATCCGGAGCAGCGTGAGGGCGTTCGCGACGTTGTAGACGCTCGCCGGAGGCGGCTCGGGCGACCCCGTGACCGGCTCCGGCGCGCCGGCGATCATGGCACGTCCGCGACGAGGTCCACCCCGTCGCCACCGGTGACGCGGGCCGCGACGATCTCCCCGAGCGCCAGGCCGTGCCCGCGGACGAGGACGGTCCCGTCCACCTCGGGCGCCTGGTGCGCCGCGCGGCCCTCGAACCCGTCGTCGGTCTTCTCCTCCAGCAGGACCTCGACCAGCGTGCCGACGCGGTCCTCGGCGCGCTGCGCGGTGAGCTCCTCGGCGAGGCTCGTCAGGTCCTCCACACGGCGGGCGACCTCCTCCGCGGGCAGCTTGCCGCCGAGGTTCGCGGCCTCGGTGCCGTCCTCGTCGGAGTAGCCGAACACGCCGATCGCGTCGAGCCGCGCCGCGGTCAGGAACGCCGCCAGCTCCTCGACGTCGTCCTCGGACTCGCCGGGGAAGCCGACGATGAAGTTGGACCGCACGCCCGCCTCGGGCGCCAGCGCGCGGATCTGGCCGAGCAGCTCCAGGAACCGCTCCCGGTCGCCGAAGCGGCGCATCGACCGCAGCACCGGCCCGCTGGCGTGCTGGAACGACAGGTCGAAGTACGGGGCGACGCCGGGGGTGCCGCAGATCGCCTCGATGAGCCCGGGACGGGTCTCGGCGGGCTGCAGGTAGCTCACCCGGACGCGCTCGACGCCGTCCACCGCGGCGAGGCCGGGCAGCAGCTTCTCCAGCGCGCGCAGGTCGCCCAGGTCCTTGCCGTAGGACGTGGAGTTCTCGCTGACCAGCACCAGCTCGCGGGCGCCGTGCCCGGCGAGCCACCGTGCCTCCTCCAGCACCTCCGCCGGCGGCCGCGAGACGTAGGCGCCGCGGAAGGCGGGGATCGCGCAGAACGTGCACCGCCGGTCGCAGCCCGAGGCCAGCTTCAGCGGGGCCACCGGGCCGCCGCCGAGACGCCGCCGCAGCACCCGCGGGCCGGACGCGGGCGCGACGCCGTCCGGCAGGGCGTCGTCGTCCCCCCCGTGCTCACCGCCGTGCTCACCGCCGTGCCCGGGGATCGCGACGGCGGCCGCGGACGCCGTCCGCTCGACGGGCGAGATCGGCAGCAGCGTCCGGCGGTCGCGCGGGGTGTGCGCCTCGTGCGGGCGGCCCGCCAGCACGTCGTCGAGCCGGTCGCCGATCGAGGTGTAGTCGTCGAACCCGATCACCGCGTGGGCCTCGGGCAGGGCCTCGGCGAGCTCCTTGCCGTACCGCTCGGCCATGCACCCGGCCGCGACGACCTTCGCGCCCGAGTCGTGCGCCGCCAGCAGCGTGTCGATGGAGTCCTTCTTGGCGGCCTCGATGAAACCGCAGGTGTTGACCACCACGACGTCGGCGCCGCCGGCGCCGTCGGTCAGGTCCCAGCCCGCGTCCTCGATGCGCGCCGCGAGCTCCTCGGAGTCGACCTCGTTCCGGGCGCAGCCGAGCGTGATGAGTGAGACCTTGCGGCGAGTGGACATGCCCCTAAGGTAATGGGCTCGGGCCCCCACGCCGACCAGCGGGCGGCGGTTTCGCGAACCGTGCCGGTACCGGCCGGGCGTCAGGTGGTCTTGGGGTCGCCCCGGCCGAAGTCCATGCGCTGGACGCCCTTGCCCCGCCCCGGCGCGCCGATGTCCTTGCCGTTCACCGTCATCCGGACGCCGCCGCCGACCCCGACCACGATGGTGATCTTCTTTTTGGCCGTCCAGCGCTTCTCGTCGCCGGCGCGCAGCAGCCCGCTGAACAGCGGCCTGCCCTTGTCGCCGCGCACGTCCACCCACGTCGCGCGCCTGGCCTCGACGCGCAGTTCCACCGTCTTGCGCGGGGCGGCCACCACGGGCGCGCCGTTCTTGGGCGGCGCGGCCACCGGCGGACGGGACGGGGCGGGCGCGGCGGGAGTCCCGGCGACCCGCCGCGCGGTGCGCTGCTCGCGGCCGGTGGTGTGCCCGACGACCTGGACGATCCCGTAGATCAGCACGAGCGCCAGGGCGAGCGCCATCGCGGCGCTCCAGTTCGGGGAGCGGCGCTCGCGGAAGGCGACGGGCTGCTCGGGCTCGAACGCCGACACCGCCGAGACCGGCTGGGGCGCGCCGCCGTGACCGGCGTCGAACTCGCTGACGAGGGGCTCGGGATCGATGCCGATGACGCGGGAGATGCTGCGAATGTGGCCGCGGGCGTAGAAGTTGCCGCCGCACGCGGAGAAGTCGTCGGCCTCCATGCCGCGGATGACGGTCTCGCGGATCCGTGTCTGGAGACTCACCTGGGTCACCGAGAGACCGGCCTGCTGACGCTCCTTCGCCAAGGTCTCACCGATGCTCACGCCGAGCCTCCTTCGAGCGCGTCCATGACCGACCCCACATTGCAGCGAACATCAGTCTAGAAACCGCAATGCCCGCTGAGCGACAGCCAACACGTTCGAAACTGGGCAAGATTTCGCATCATTCCGCCATCGCCCGCCCTCCCAGGGTTACGCAGCAAAGGAACACGCGGTTTCCGGCCGTGGAACGAACGGGGAACGGCGGACCGAACAGCCGGTTCGGCGGAGCCGGGTCACGTGCCGCCGCGCAGCTCCGCGAGGACGCCGGGCAGGTCGTCCGGCTTGGCCAGCACGTCCCGCGCCTTGGAGCCCTCGCTCGGGCCGACGATGTCGCGGCTCTCCATCAGGTCCATGAGCCGGCCCGCCTTGGCGAACCCGACGCGCAGCTTGCGCTGCAGCATCGAGGTCGACCCGAACTGGGTCGAGACGACCAGCTCGATGGCCTGGACGAGCAGGTCCATGTCGTCGCCGATCTCCTCGTCGATCTCCTTCTTCGGCGCGTTCGACTCGGCGACGTCCGCCCGGTACACCGCCTCCATCTGCCCCTTGCAGTGGTCGACGATCCCGTGGATCTCCTTCTCGGCCACGTAGGCGTTCTGGATGCGCATGGGCTTGCTCGCGCCCATCGGCAGGAACAGCGCGTCGCCCTGCCCGACGAGCTTCTCCGCGCCCGGCTGGTCGAGGATGACGCGGCTGTCGGCCAGCGAGGACGTCGCGAACGCCAGCCGGGACGGCACGTTGGCCTTGATGAGCCCGGTGACGACGTCGACGGAGGGCCGCTGCGTCGCCAGGACGAGGTGGATGCCGGCGGCGCGCGCGAGCTGGGTGATGCGCACGACCGAGTCCTCGACGTCGCGGGGCGCGACCATCATCAGGTCGGCCAGCTCGTCCACGATGACCAGCATGTAGGGGTAGGGGGTGTAGACGCGCTCGCTGCCGGGCGGCGCGGTGAGCTTGCCCGCCTTCACCGCCTTGTTGAAGTCGTCGATGTGCCGGAACCCGGACGCGGCGAGGTCGTCGTAACGGCGGTCCATCTCGCCGACCACCCAGTCGAGCGCCTCGGCGGCCTTCTTCGGGTTGGTGATGATCGGCGTGATCAGGTGCGGGATGCCCTGGTACATCGTCAGCTCGACCCGCTTGGGGTCGACGAGGATCATGCGGACCTCGTCCGGCGTGGCCCGCATGAGGATGGAGGTGATGAGCCCGTTGATGCAGGTCGACTTGCCCGCGCCGGTGGCGCCGGCGATGAGGATGTGCGGCATCTTGGCCAGGTTCGCCACGACCGTGCGTCCCTCGACGTCCTTGCCCAGGCCGACGATCATCGGGTGGTGCTCGTTCGTCGCGGCGGGCGAGCGCAGCACGTCGCCGAGGCTGACGATGTCCTTGTCGACGTTGGGGATCTCGACGCCGATCGCGGACTTGCCGGGGATCGGGGAGATGATGCGCACGTCCGCGCTCTTCACCGCGTAGGCGATGTTCTTGGTGAGCGCGGTGACCTTCTCGACCTTGACCGCGGGGCCGAGCTCGATCTCGTAGCGGGTGATGGTCGGGCCGCGGGTGAACCCGGTGACCTGCGCGTCGATGTCGAACTGCTCCAGCACTCCGCTGAGCGCGTTCACCACCGTGTCGTTGGCCTTGGTGCGCGGCTTGGCGACGCTGCCGGCCCGCAGCGCGGACTGGTCGGGCAGCAGGTAGATCTCGCCGGAGGAGGACAGCGGGAGCTGCTCGGAGCCGCGCGGAGCCGGGGTCGGGTCCGGCACGGCGAGGGGCTCCGGCGCGTCGTCCACGCGGGTGTCGTCCTCGCCGCGGGAGTCGTCCGGGCCGCCGTCCGGCGGGGCGCCGTCCGGGCC
>NZ_CAACVB010000035.1 GCF_900659635.1 Actinomadura roseirufa
GGCACCGCGGCGTCGGCGACGCCGAGCAGCGCCGAGGCCCGTCCGGCGACCACCATCACCTGGGCGCGGTCGGCTCCCGCCGCGCCCGCCGCCAGCACCGCCACCCGGTTCTCGAACTCTCCGACGGCGCGTTCGGCCTCGTCGGCCGGGGTCATGGCCGCTCCCTCCGGACGGCCGGGCGGGGCCGGCGGGCGGGGCTCAGGGCCGGACGGCGGCGGCGCGTACGGCTCGGCGAGCGGCGGCGTCCACGATGCCTTCATGCCCGTGGGGCCCGGCGGCGCATCCGGCTCTGCCAGAGCAGGTAACCGCGCCATCCGCCGCCGGCCGACAGCGCCCCCGCGCCGAGGACCAGGATCAGGACGATCGGCACGATCGTGCTGGCGGCCGGGATCTTCCCGCCGCGCACCGAGCCCTCGTTGGCGACCGGCTTGAGCGAGGGCGCGGCGGCGGCGCCGGGCGTCGTCGCGCCGGGGGTCGGCAGCGTGCCGCTCGGGGTCGTCGCGCCGCCGGTGCCGCCCGTCCCGCCCGGGTCGGCGATCGTCCCGCCGCCCCCGCCGGAGCCGCCGTTGGAGCCGCCCGAGCCGGGCCGGCCGTTCGAGGGCGACGAGCCGCCGCCCTTCTTCGGCGGGTCCGCCCGCTTCAGCATCGCGGCCACGTCACGGGCCTGCTTGCGGAGCTCGGCCGGGAGCTGCGCGCCGCCGAGCTCCTCGGCCTTCTTCTGCGCGTCGTCGCTCACCGCGTACTCGATGAACGCGGCGAGGGTCTTGCGCTTGGCGATCGGCAGCGGGTTGGCGCCCTGGGCGCTCGTCCGCGGCACGGCGACGTACTGGACCATCGGCAGCGGGTAGGCGCCGGTCTTGTCGGCCTTGTCGAAGGTCGCCGTGAGCGTCCCGTCGGCGTTGTGCCGCATCGTCGAGTACGCCTCGAGGATCGACTCCTTGGTCGGCAGGACGTAGTTGCCGGCGGCGTTCTTCAGCGGGGACATCGGCAGTGCCACGCCGCGCTGCCGCTGCGCGAGGATCTCGGTGACGTCGGTGTAGCCGAGGTAGCCCCGCTTCTGCCGCTCCTCCAGCGCCTTCGGCGGGATGAAGTCGTCGTCGGGGTCGGGGTCCACGGCCTTGCCGTAGTTCGTCCCGATCAGATACGCGGTCTGCGAGCCGTTCTCCGCGCCCCGGATGTCCGAGGCGCGCTTGACCAGCAGCTCCGAGCTGCCCGGCTCGGACACGAAGAACGTGCCGAACCGGCTCTTGGACAGCGTGGCGCCGAACCACGAGGAGAGCACCAGGTTCTGCGCGGACTGGCCGCTGCGCAGGATCGGGCCCGCGGGCAGCGCGGGCAGCCCGCAGCCGCGGTTGTCGGCCATGGTCGGGCTGTTCATGCTGGAGTCGCCCCACCACCCCGAGGTGACGCCGTCGCCGTCGGCGAGCATGAACGCCAGGGTGTCGGGCGACATGCGCGCCTGGTTCAGCCCGAGGCCGCCGTACTCCGCCGAGTTCGCCACGGCGAGTCCGGTGAGGCTGACCGGGGCGTACACCACGTTCCCGCCGGCCTCCGCCTGCGTGAACGGCATGCCGGTGACCGCGAAGTCCGCGCCGGAGGTGAAACCGCTCTGGAAGCCCGCCTTCAGCCGGGCCGCCCCGAAGACGGACGTACCGCGGGTGTAGTCGACGTCGCTCGGCTGGGCCAGCCGCCGCACGTCGGCGAGCCAGCCGTCCAGCAGCACCGCGGTGTTGACCGAGCCCGCGCCGGCGATCGGCGCGCCGACCGGCTGACCCTTGATCGGCGGGAGGGGCTGAGCCTCCGGCGGGTTCGGGAACTTGCGCGGCTTGGGCGCGGGGATCTCGTGGACGTCCGGCTTGCCGTCGGACGCCGGCTTGAAGAACAGCCCGCCGCTCGCGGCGCCCACGGCCGGGTCGCTGCTCCCGGCCGGCGGCTTCCTAGGGACGAGCGTCCACGACCCGCCCGCCGGCTTCGCCATGGCGACCGGCTGGTCCCACTCGCACTCGCTCACCACGACCGAGCAGCTGTACTCGGCCTTGCCGGAGAACACCCGGCTGTTGCACTCGAACTTGTCGTTCTTGGTCTCGGTGACGTCGTCCTTGGACAGGACGACCGAGGCGAACCGTCCCGACTTGAGCGAGTAGCTGGACGTGCCGGTGCCGTCCGCGCCCGTCGTGCCGATGAACCGGGTCTGGTGGGCACAGTCCCAGGGTGGAGTCCAGATCTCGGTGTTGTGGACGTTCTTGACCTGGAACGCCGACATGCACTGGGTGATGACGACCTGGGAGCCCGGCTTGAAGCCCTTCCAGCGCACCTCGACGGCCTGGTCGCCGCCGACCCGCACCGCCTCCCTGGCCGCGTCGGGCTGGCCGTCCAGCCGCCGGGCGCCGGCCCCGGTCGACCACACCTCGACCGTGGGCTCCGCGGGGGCGCCCTCCGCCAACGCCGGCATCGCGACCAGTGACGGCATCGCCGCAACACCGACCGCGAGCGTGATCCGGCACATCCGTCCGAACATTGCACTCCCTCACCGAGCCGAGCCCCGCCGCCGGGACGAGCACCTCGCACCACACGGCGGCACGCCGCGCGCTGAGACCCGCGGCGGCAGACCCAGGAAACGCCGAGCGGAAAGCCCCTGTAAATGGGCCGGATCGCGCGCCGTTCCGCCTTAGGACGTCGTTCACCTGCGCGTACCGCCGCGGTCAGTCACGCCCTCGGACACTGTGGCGCAGCCCGCCCGCAAGGGGGCGCGGACCACGGACACGGAGGAGACGCCCAGGTGGACGGCATGACGCGGAGTCGAGCGGCGCAGTGCCCTGCGGCGCGGACATGGGTGGCACGGTGTCCGGCGACACGGTGACGGCCGTCGCCGAGGCGGAGCCCGCCCGGCGCCGGATCGAGTCGCGGCTCACCGCCGGCGACCGCGTCTACCGCACGCTCGCGACCGCCGGCGCCGGGGCGACCCTCGTGCTCATCGTGCTGATCGGCCTGTTCCTCCTGATCAAGGCGATGCCGGCGCTGCGGGAGGCGGGCTGGTCGTTCATCACGACCAAGGAGTGGAGCCCCGACGCGGAGAAGCCGCGCTTCGGCGTCGCCGCGATGATGTTCGGCACGCTCATCAGCGCCACGGTCGCGATGGCGGTGACCTTCCCGGTCTCGGTGTCGACCGCGGTCTTCATCAACGAGTACGCGCCGCGCCGGCTGCGCCGCCCGCTGACCTCGCTCATCGACCTGATGGCGGCGATCCCCAGCCTGATCTTCGCGATGTGGGGGCTGTTCGTCCTCGTGCCCTTCCTCCTCCCGCTGGAGCAGTGGGCGGTGGACCGGTTCGGCTGGCTGCCGTTCATGAAGGCGGCGGCGATCGGGGCGTCGCTGTCCAACGCCGGGCTGGTGGTCTCGCTGATGACCATCCCGATCGCCACCTCGATCATCCGCGAGGTGCTGTCCCAGGTGCCGCGGCACGAGTGCGAGGGCGCGCTCGCGCTGGGCGCGACCCGCTGGGGCATGATCCGCACGGTCGTGCTCCCGTTCGGGCGCGGCGGGATCATCGGCGGCACGATGCTCGGCCTCGGCCGCGCGCTGGGCGAGACGCTCGCCGCGACGCTCGTCCTCAGCCTCACGTTCGAGATCAAGCCGCGGGTGCTGGAGAACGGCGGGATCACCGTCGCGAGCGCGCTCGCCGTGCAGTTCAAGGACGCCCAGAAGATGGGCCTCAGCGCCCTCATGGCCGCCGGGCTCGCGCTGTTCGTCGTGACCTTCGCCATCAACCTGCTGGCCGCCTTCGTGGTGAGCCGCTCACGTTCCGGCGCGGGGGTGGACGCGTGAGCGCGCAGCGCACCGTCCAGGCCGGGCTCCCCCCTCGGCCCCTGCGGGCCCTCGCGCCACCCCGGCACCGGCCGCGGACCCTGCGGCCCGGCGACGTCGCGGAGGTCGCCGGCGCCGTGGCGGCCTCCGGCGCCCTGGTCTGGTTCGTCTACGCGCGGCTGCTCCCCTTCAGCGTGCACGTCGTCGGGATCGGGCTCAGCTGGTACGCGCTGTTCCTGCTCACCTACGCGCTGGTCGCCTGGGACGGTCACGGACGCGTCGTCGCCACCGACCGGATCATGGGCGTCGTCATCGCCACCGCGGCGCTGGCGGCGTTCACCCCGATCGTCGCCGTCATCGGCTACGTCGTGATCAAGGGCGCGAAGGTGATCCGGCCCGGGTTCTTCACCGACAACCTGTCGGTCACCGGGCCGCTGTCGGCCGCCACCGAGGGCGGCGCGGTGCACTCGATCATCGGCACGCTGGAGCAGCTCGCGATCGCCACGATGATCTCGGTGCCGCTGGGGGTCCTGACCGCGATCTACCTGAGCGAGGTCAAGGGCCGGCTGACCAAGCCCACCCGGCTGGTCACCGACGCCATGACCGCGCTGCCGTCGATCGTCGCGGGCCTGTTCATCTACTCGCTGCTGATCCTCCAGTTCCACTGGGGGTTCTCCGGGTTCGCCGGAAGCCTCGCGCTGGCCGTCCTGATGCTGCCCACGGTGACGATCGCGGCCGAGCAGGTGCTCCGGGTGGTGCCGGGCGGGCTGCGCGAGGCGTCCCTCGCCCTCGGCGCCCCGCACTGGCGGACGGTGCTGAGCGTCGTCCTGCCGACCGCGCGGGCCGGGCTGTCCACGGCCGTGATCCTCGGCATGGCGCGCGTCGTGGGCGAGACCGCGCCCATGCTGCTCACCGCGTTCGGGACGACGACGACCAACACCAACCCGTTCTCCGGGATCCAGGACGACCTGCCCCTGTTCGTCTTCACCCAGATCCGCAGTTCCCAGAACACGCAGGTGCAGCGGGCCTGGGCGGGCGCGCTGGTCCTGCTGACGCTCGTCCTCATCCTCTTCATGCTCGCCCGGCTCATCGGCGGCTCCCGTCCGGGCAAGAAGCGCCGCCGCCCGTCCCGGACCCCTGCGCACTCGCGCCGGGTACCGCGGGCGGGCGCCGGCCCCACGACCCCCGCCCCCGGCCCCACGCCCCCGGACACGGGACCAACGACGAAGGCAGGCCCTTCATGAACAACACCGATCCCGCCTCCACCCGTCCGCTCCCCCCGGGGCCGCCCCTGCCACCGGAACAGCCCGGCACAGCGCATACCGCCACAGGGCAGCCCGGCCCGGCCGCGCCCGGCGGCGGCACCCTCACCGCCACCCAGGTCAGTGCCTGGTTCGGCTCGAACAAGGTGCTGGAGGGAGTCGACCTGGACATGGACGCCGGCCAGGTGACCGCGCTCATCGGCCCGTCCGGCTGCGGCAAGTCCACCTTCCTGCGCATCCTCAACCGGATGCACGAGCTCGTCCCGACCGCGTCGCTGGCCGGATCGGTGCTGCTCGACGGGGAGGACATCTACGGCCGGACGCTCCGCGTCACCCAGGTCCGCCGCCATATCGGGATGGTCTTCCAGAAGCCCAACCCGTTCCCGGCAATGAGCATCGCCGACAACGTGGCGGCCGGGCTGAAGCTGACCGGGACGAAGGCCGCCAACCGGTCCGAGCTCATCGAGGAGAGCCTGCGCCGGGCCGGGCTGTGGAACGAGGTGAAGGGCCGGCTGCGCGACGCCGCGGGCGGCCTGTCGGGCGGGCAGCAGCAGCGGCTGTGCATCGCGAGGTCGCTGACCGTGCGTCCCGACGTGCTGCTGATGGACGAGCCGTGCTCCGCGCTCGACCCGACCTCGACGCGGCGCATCGAGGAGACGATCGACGAGCTCCGGGGCCAGGTGACGATCGTCATCGTCACGCACAACATGCAGCAGGCCCAGCGCGTCTCCCAGCGCTGCGCGTTCTTCCTCGCCGCCGAGAACGAGCCGGGCCGCATCGTCGAGTCCGGGCCCACCACCACGATCTTCGAGTCGCCCAAGGACTCCCGGACCTCCGACTACGTCCACGGCCGCTTCGGCTGAGCGGCCCCGCGACCGCCGACCCGCACCGGAAAGAGGAAAGCACGCCATGAGGACAGGACTCCCCGGCGCCAGGAGCCCGAGGGGCGGCCTGCGCGCCATCGCCGCGGCAGGGCTGGTCTGCGCCCTCGGCCCGCTGGCGCCGCCGTCGACGGCCGCCGCCGCGGCGCTCCCGGCGGTCAACGGCGCCGGGTCGACGTTCGCCCAGATCGCCATCCAGCAGTGGACCGCCGACGTGTCCCGGCAGATGGGCCTGCGGATCAACTACCAGGGCAACGGCTCCACGGCGGGCCGCGCGTACTTCGCCGAGAAGCAGGTCGACTTCGCCTCCAGCGACGTGTCCTTCGGCTTCCCCGCCGGGCTGGGCAACGAGCCCAGGCCGAACTTCTCCTACACCTACCTCCCGCTCGTCGCGGGCGGCACCGCCGTCCTCTACAACCTCAAGGACTCGGCCAACCGCCCGATCAACGACCTGCAGCTGTCGGGCCCGCTCATCACGTGGCTCTTCACGCAGCCGCACTACGGTGCGATCTACTGGGACGACGCCAGGATCGCGGCGGAGAACCCGCAGCTGCGCGGGCGTCTCCCGCACACCATCGTCCGCCCGGTCGTCCGCAAGGGCGGGTCCGGGACGACCTCGGTGTTCACCGAGTACCTCAACACCCAGGACCCGGGGCGCTGGCGCGGCTACATGGAGGTCGCCCCGAAGGCGGACGACTGCACCGGCAAGATCTGCGCGGCCACCGACGAGTGGCCCACCACGCGGAACAACCTGGACTACAAGGAGGGCTCGGACGGCGTCGCCAACCACGTCCAGCGCTACGCGGGGACCATCGGGTACGCCGAGTACGCCTACGCCCTGCAGCGGGGGATCTCCGTCTCGCGCGTGCGCAACGCCGCGGGCAACTACGTGCTCCCCGAGCCGTGCCACCAGGCGATCGCCCTGACCCGCGCGGACCGCAACAGTGACGGCACCTACAACCTCCAGCGCGTCTACACGCACCCGCACCCGAAGGCGTACCCGATCTCCAGCTACAACTACGTGATCGTGCCGACGAGCGGCTCGGACCCGCAGAAGGGCGAGGCGATGAGCCGCTTCGTCCTCTACTCGATCACCGACGGGCAGCGCAAGGCCGCCGACCTCGGCTACTCCCCGCTGCCCACCAACCTGATCTCCCAGGGGCTCAGCGCGCTCGGCCAGGTCCCCGGCCACCCGGGGATTCCCGGAAACCCGGCCCAGTGGGGGCAGTTCTACGAGAGCCTCAAGCTCCCGGACGGCAGCACGTGCGGCGACTCGGGCAAGCGCGCCACCAACCTTCCCCGCAACGGCAACAACGGCGCGAACGGCGGTAACGGCGGCGGCGCCGGTAACGGTGGCGGCGGCGCCGGCCAGGGCGCGGGCCCCGGGGGCACCGGCGGACCGGGCGCCGGGCAGGGCGGCCCGGGCGGGGTCGCGGGCCCCGGCGGCGTCGCGGGCGGCACGGGGAACGGGGCGGTGAGCCCGACTCAGGCCGCGTCCGCGGCGACCAACGTGGCCAACGCCGTCAAGTCGGCGGGCTCCCCCTGGGGGCTGTACATCACGGTGCTCGTGTTCATGGCCCTGCTGTTCGTGCCGGCGCCCATCTCCGGGTTCGTCCGGCGGCGCCTGAACCGTGACGGGGAGGCGCAGTGAGGCCCTGGCACCTTCTGGCCGCGCTCGGCACGGCGGGCGCCGGCGTCATCGCCGTCCCCGCGACGTCCCCGGCCGCGGCGGCGGCCCCCGACTCGACGATCACCGCACCGGCCGGCGGCGCGCTGCTGCGCACCGGGCCGACGGTCTTCCGCGGCCAGGCCACCGACGCCGACTCGGTGCAGGTCGCCGTGCAGGACCGCGACAGCAAACTGTGGTGGCACGCCGACGGGACGTGGGGCGAGCAGCAGCGCTTCACGGCCGCGCTCTCCGCGGGCTCCTGGTCGTTCACCTGGACCGCGCCGGAGGCCGGCGACTACCTGGTGCAGGCGTTCGCCCGCGGCGGCGCGGTCACCGACGCCACCCCGCCGTACACGCCGTTCACGATGCTGACCCTCGCCTCGGGCACCGCCCCGGACACCGCCGTCGCCGCCCCGGGCGCCGGCTCGATCGTCCGGGCGGGCACGCCGCTGACCGCGCGCGGCCTGGCGACCGCCGGCGGGCGCGTGGCGTCGGTCGGCGTCGCCGTCCAGAACCGCGCGACCAGGCTGTGGTGGCGCGCCGACGGCACCTGGGGGGCCTACCAGCGGCACCCGGCGGCCCTCGGCGGCACCGCCCCCGACGGCCGGACGGTCGCCTGGACGTTCGGCTGGACCCCGCCCGCCGACGGCGACTACGCGTTCCAGGCGGTGGCCGCCGACGGCGGCGGCACCACCGACGCGACCCCGGCCGACCGCCCGTTCGGCGCCGACGGCAACGCCCCGGACGGCACGGTCACCGGCGCCCAGGACCGCTCCCACCCGGCGCGCCGCGCGGTCACCTGGACGGGCACCGCCACCGACGCACGGGGCGTCGCGGACGTGCAGGTCGCCGTCCAGAACCGCGCCACCAAGCTGTGGTGGCACGCCGACGGCACCTGGGGCGCGTTCGCCCGGTACCCGGCCGCCATCACGGGACCGTCGGGGACGGCGGCCTGGACGGTCGCCGACGGCAGGCGCGTCTACACCTCCGCCGGCTGGGCCTTCCGCTGGACCCCGCCCGCCGCGGGCGACTACGGGCTCCAGGTGACCGCGATCGACGCCGCCCAGCGGGCCGACGCCACGCTGCCGTACCTGCGCTTCTCGGCCACCGCGGCCCCCGCCGACACCGTCCGCCCGTCCGCCGCGTTCACCGCGCCCACGGCCGACCGGACGCTGACGGCGGGCCCGATCCGCGTCAGCGGCAGCGCCGCCGACGACGTCGCCGTCACGGCCGTCCACCTCGCGATCCAGAACCGCGACACCGGCCAGTGGTGGCAGCCGGGAGGGGGCTGGGGCGCCTACAAGCGCATCGCCCCGGTGACCACCGGCCTGGGCACCCCGTCCGCGACCTGGACCTACGACTGGACGCCCCCGCAGGCCGGCGGGCGCTACCTCGCGCACGTCGAGGCGTTCGACGCGGCGGGCAACGTCGCCGGTGAGACCGCCCGGCCGAGCGTGCGGTTCGGCCACCGCCCCGGCGGGACGGGCCTGGCCACCCTGCTGCTGAGCCGCTCGCAGTGGCAGGCGGTCGACCAGCGGTGCGCGCCGCTGCGGGGCGCCGTTCCGCTCGGCGAGCTGGCCTCGGAGCTGGGCAAACGCGGAGTGCGGGCCACCGGCACGGTGGTCGTGGACCGCACCGGCGACTCCACCCGGCAGTGCGTCGCTAACTTCACCGACTACGCTACCTGGGCCGACCTGGCGAAACTCCGCGACACGTCCGGGTGGTCCTTCATCAGCCACGGCGCGACCTACGCGGACATGACCGCGCTCACGCCCGACCAGCAGAAGACCGAGTCGTGCGGGTCGCTCACCGCGCTGCGGTCGCACGGCCACGACCGCGCGTGGGGCCTGTTCGCCTACCCCAACAACAAGTACAGCGCGCTCACCCAGCAGGTCGTGTCCAGTTGCTTCGCCTACGGCCGCCAGTACGGCTTCGGGCGCAACACCTCCGCCACCACCGCCGCGCCCTACTTCCAGAGCACCTGGAGCTGGCCGTCTGGCCGCTGCAACGACCCCACGCTCACCTGTAGCACGTGGGTACCGACCTCCGACTCGTCCATCGGCGTCTACACGTCCCCCGAACGGCTCGCGGCGGCCCTCGCCGGCGGCGCCGACGAGTGGCAGACGGTCCAGGGCTACAAGTTCCTGCGCGGCCGGCGCATCGCGACGGCCAACCAGGGCCAGCAGTGGGACTGCACGTCCTCCGACTGGCGCGCCCACTGGACCAACAGCGCCGAGTCCTACTGCCTGTCCGACCTGCTCACGGCCCTT
This sequence comes from Actinomadura roseirufa, assembly GCF_900659635.1. Taxonomy (GTDB): domain Bacteria; phylum Actinomycetota; class Actinomycetes; order Streptosporangiales; family Streptosporangiaceae; genus Spirillospora; species Spirillospora roseirufa. Next base: position 9,887 of record NZ_CAACVB010000035.1, read on the forward strand.
TCCCTGGCCCGCGGCACCACCTTCACCGACCCCGCCACCGTCGCCCAGACCTGGGGCCGCCGCCCCTGACCCGACATAGACGCGGCGTGCGGCGCCAACGCGGTCTTTCCGCCCCCGGCTGGGCCGCTGACCACGACCACTCCATCAGAGCCGGGCACGAGAAGTGGCGGGACGGCGCCTTGCGGGGCGAGAGGCCCGACTCGTGTTCCCGTACCCCATGCCGCCACCCGGCGTCGCCGGGTGGCGGCATGAAGGGTACTCGTCGTTCACTGTCCGCTTCTGACCAGGCATCATCGCGGGATGACGCGGGCCCTCGTGGAAATGTCCGCCGCAAGCGTGGTCCGACTCTTTTGGCCGCATTATTCGCCTGCGGGTCAGGTGGGTGCGAGATCAGGCCGGTGCAGGTCAGGGGCCGGGTTCTGTTAGTCCGGGATCGGCAAGGCAGAGCCTGGTGTGGGCTTGGACCCACTGCTCGATCTCGGCATCGGTGCCACCGCACCCGGCGATATATGCGCACACCAGCTCGCGCTTGGGCAGTTTGCCGTTGCTTCCGATCGTGGAGAAGGAGGCATAGGAGTAGGGACGGTCCACGCGCGGGTGCCTGGCGCAGACCTTGGCCATGTCCCGCAACGGCCGCTCGCCCTTGTAGACACGGAACGCCTTCATCTGGGTGACGAACTCGACGTGGTCGGTGGCCGTGGCCGGGTCGGGTGGCCGGACCCAGGGCCCACCCTGCTCTTCGTGCGGACGCGGGGGCTCGCCGGCGCGGATCTCGGTACCCGTCTCCCGGTCCATGCCGTCACCGCCGGGCAGATCTCCCGGCTCGGCCTGCGGCTCCCCGTCCCGTTCGCCGGCGGTGCGAGCGGGCGGCGGTGACGGGCCCGCGTCACCCGCCTGCCCCTCCGGCGACCATAACGCCCACGCCGGAGGGGACGCCGCGGTCGTGCGCGGTCGGCGCTCACCCCGGGGCGCGGGCCGGCGCGGCGTCCAGTCGTCGCCCGGGAACGTCGGCGGGCCGGTCTCCCGGCCGGACGGTGGTGCGCCATCGGAAGGCGGCGCCGCATCTGGATGCTGTGCCGTATCCGGATGCGGTGCCGTACCGGAAAGCGATGCCCTATCGGAGAACGTCGCCGCGTCGGAAGGCGGCGCCATACCGGAAGGCAGTGCCATACCGGAAGGCAGTGCCATACCGGAAGGCAGCGCCATCTCGGAAGGCGGGCCCGTGCCGGAAGGCGGCGCCGCATCGGAAGGCTGTGCCGCGTCGGAAGGCTGCGCCGCATCGGAAGGCAGCGCAGTACCGGAGGGCGGCGCCGTGTCCGAGGGTGCCGCCGTGCCGGAAGGCGATGCCGTACCGGCGGGACCACCGGCCGCCTGGATTCGGTCGAACAGGTCCTGAGCGACCCGCACATCGGTCTTGGACGCGCCACAGGCGCGCAGCACGGCGTCCAAGTCCCTCCAGGTGATGCCGGAGAACCTGCCCTGCAAGATCCGGTGCACCTTTCCCTCCGGGACGCCTTCCTGGGTGGCCTTGGCGATGACCCCGCCGCGGGCGCCGCGTCCCGCGAACAGCGCGGTGAAGTAGACGCCGATGATGAGGCCGTGCAGCCTCTTCTGCGGGCTCTCGTTCGGATGGACGTCCTCCAGGAACCCTTCAACGTCGCGGAAGGTCTTCTTGTCCGGTGCCCGCCTCAAGGGGCTCATCAGGGTGTCGGTGTCGCGGGTCGGCGCCGGTCACCGGCCCCCCACCGCCCGCGGGCGGCACCCGGCGTGCGGGTCCCCCGAGAGACGGGGATCGTGCGGGGCGCGGCCGGCCGGCCGGGCCGGGGCCGTGCTCGCCGGGAGGAGTGAACGCATAGACATCTCCTTGTCCGTGCTCGTTCTGTGCCTGCTCGTTGGACCGGGTGTCAAAGTAAAGGCGGACCCGGTGGGTAGCGACCAACGGGTTAACCCTGGGTAATGATCCGCTTCAGGACGGGAGCATAGTCCCCGCAACTACCGATCAGCATGCATCTTCCAACCCCCCTATTGGGGCATATCCGGACGATGCGGACTCACTACACCAAGCTAAACGTGAAACAGCCACTGACCTGCATGGACGTACAAGATCCCTGGTGTTCTATCTTGTTAAGTTGTGTCAGGTGGCACGAAATGAGTGACGCGCGGGGATCCAATCCGGGATGCTCATTGCGTGCGTTCGGGAGGGTGAAATCCGGATGCACGTGCATCTCGTTGGCCGTCCGTTGGACCGGGTGCCCGCACGAGAGGCAGAACACCCGAGAACGGCATGTTCCGTAGTAGCGGCGGAACGCCGCCGGACTCCCCGGGCCGGCGCGTCAGAGGCCAGACTCGCCTCCGGCACGCGCCGGCCTCCCCGGTCCCCTATGCGTTCGTGCCCGTCCGGGCGTCCCCGGCGGAACGCGGGAACGTTCCATCCTCGCCGTGAGACGCCGCGCCGGAGCACGGCTCCGGAGGCGGCTCTGAGCGCGGCGAGACGGATGCGCTGACCGTGCGTCCGGTCAGTGGTATTCGAGGACGCCCTTCCGGATGTAGGCGAGGTCGTGAGGGCCCTCGACGCCCACGTACGGGCAGGAGTCCGGCCCCTCCCGCAGCGCGAGGGCGGTGTCGCCGGGGGCGATCCACAGCAGGCGGCCCGAGGCGAGCCAGGGGCGCAGGTCGAAGTCCCAGTCCGCAGGCCAGGGGATCGTGTCGGCCCAGCCCTTCCATTCGCCCGCGCCATCATAGACGTCGTACTGCTGCGTGCCCCACATGTTCTCCAGGCTCACGCCGGGCCGGGGGCCGAAGTAGGCGATGGCCCATCCGGTGTGACGGCCGACCATGACCTGCGAGATGACGGCGCGGACGTCCGCGCTCTCCAGAATGCGCGGGACGACGTACGGCGCGCCGGGACCGGGCTGGCACATGAACGGGGCGTACGTCACGGGCGGGGAGAGCCGCATGGCGCCCGTCAGCGTGAGCCACGTCGGAGGCAGGGAGGCGGGACGGCGGCGAACGGGCGACTCGTAGTTCCAGAACCAGCCGTCGAGATCGACCGGGTCCATCGGCCAGTGGAGCGCGGCGCCGGTGTGCGGGTCACGGGTGAGGGGGATCTCGGGCAGCCACTCGCGGTAGCGGTGCGTCGCCTCGTTGCGGCGTTCCCGGGCCTCGGCGAGCGACCGCGCGGTGGCCTCGGAGCCGGAATCAGCGCCGGAGTCGTCGTCGAGCCGCTCGGCGTACTCCTTCCACCGGTTGCCCAGGTCGAGCAGTTCGGCGCGCTCGGCGAGCCGTCCGGCGTCCAGGGGGCCGCTCATAGGGGTGCTCCGTCTCCGCGGGCCAGAGACATCGGCCTGTGCGGAGTGAACCGCACCAGGGGCTCCATACTCGGATTGGCCGGCGAGTGGTTGTAGTCGATCGTGTCGTAGATGCCCCGGTTGACCTCGTTCTCAGGCACCCAGTACTTGTGCGCGCCGTGGTTGACGCCCATGTCGTTGTCCATCATCTCTTGGATCGTCCGGTCGTATTCTTCAGGCGTCAGCCGCTCCCCGCTCGGGTGATGGCGGATGTCGTACAGGTCGTTGTCCCCCGCGAACGGCTTGACCTGGCCGTCCTTGGGATCGACGCCCCGGACGACGCCGTCGTCGCCGACCTGGAGCTTGCCCTTACGGCCGTACTCCTCCATCGCGCCCCGCTGGTCGTAGTACTCCTTGTACCGCTGCCGGTAGCGGTTGTTGAGCCCGTCCCAGTCCTTGTCGGACATCCCGTCCGGCTTGGTCTTCGGAAGGGGCTCGGGCTTGAAGTAGCCCACCTGTCCTTCCTTGCCCTTGAGGTCGGGCCTGAGCATCACGTCGTACTTGTTGATGGTCTTCGACTTGACGTGCTGGGGCTTGGGGATCGCGTTGCCGTGCCTGAGGTGCCGCAGCGAGTCGGGGTTGACCGGACGGACGTCGATCTGCAGATTCCTGCGCTCGGCGTAGTCCTGGAACTTCTTCTGGTCCTTGCGCCGGATGCCCCACCTGTTCTGGACGTCGCGCGGGCTGTCCGGCCGGGGTCGCGCCGCCCCGCCGAGGTTGCCGCGCCGCGAGCCGCGCGGCGGCCCCTGATGGCGCGGCCGGCGCAGGAACCTGGAGGCCGCCCGGCCGATGATGCCACCGGCCCCGCCCCCCGCACCGCCGCCGCCCCTACCGCCGCCCCGGGTGCGTGCCACCGCGAGCCTCCTGTGTCGTCCTCGCCGCCGAACGTTCGCTCCCGGGCCGTGTCACCCTGTTGAGCCGCCCAGTTGAGCCGCCCAGTTGAGCCGCCCAGTTGAGCCGCCCTGTTGAACCGCCCCTCGGGTCACCCTTCGAGGATCGCTTCCAGGGCCATCGAGATGAGCTGGTCGATGATCAAGCTCGCGATCTCCTTGAAGATCGGGATCTCGGCCAGCGAGGCGCCGAAGGTCGGCACGGCGGTCGCGATCGCCTGGGCGATCTCCGCGGCCAGCAGGGCCAGCTGGACGATCGTGTTGATCTTGAGGGCGAGCACGATGGCCGCGCACACCATCAGCCCGGCGCCGATGAGCTGCCCGGCGGTGCGGGCGTCCTCCAGGTTGGCGTGCGGCGCCTCGGCGCCGCCCCACGCCTGCTGGAAGGCGGCGATCCCCTCGGCCCGGCCCGCCGTCGCGACGAGCTGGGCGTGGCCGTGGGCCTCCCCGACCGGCTCGCCGAGGGTACCGGCGAACCCGAGCCACGCCTGGCCCATGTCGACGAGCTTGCTCTCGTCGGCCTCCGGCCACGTGTAGCCCAGCATCGACAGGAGGGACGCCAGTTCACCCGGCAGCTGCATGCCCATCAGAGGAGCTCCCTGACCCTGTTGACCTCCAGATGCGAGGTGTCCTCCGACTCGCGGTAGACCTGGGCCATCTCCTGGACGCCCTCCGCGTGCTCGGCGACGCCGTCCGCGTTGTCCCCGAGACATTCCTCGAAGATCCCGAGAATGGCCTGGTAGCAGCCGCCGATGAGCGAGCCGATGTCGTCGCCGCCCCACGGCTCGCCGAACGAGCCGAGCTCGGTCCTGAACTTCTCCCAGTGCGCGTTCACGTTCCGGGCGGCCGTACCGAGGTCACGGCCGTTCTTCAGCAGCTGCTGGTGGTCGATCCGGAGTTCGGGTGCCATGGCGATCTCCTGACGCCGGTGCTCTACAGGGGTCGGGTCTCTTTGGGACGGGTCTATTTGGGTTGGGCGCTGTCCATCAGCGCGCGGAGGGAGGCGACGTAGCCGTCGAGGAGCCGGAGGCCGGTGTCCTGCGCCTCGCGGACGGACGCCAGGAACTCCGGCGAGGGCTCGGCGGCCCGGCGGGCGCTCTTCTCCGCTTCGGCGAGGGCGGTGTTGACGGCCGCGCGCACGCCTTCGGCGATCTCGGCGGTGCCGAGCCGGGGAGCCGGGTGAGAAGCGGGGCGGGGGGCCGGGTGAGGATCAGGGCGGGGGACGAGGTCCAGTGTCACGACCCGTCCGTCCGAGGACGCCGTGGCGGCGACGCGGCCGTCCGGCGACCGGCCCTCGGAGTGTGCGCGGGCCGGGGTCTCCTTGGCCGCGTCAAGGGCGGCGCGGGCCCACTGGAGCAGCCCTTCGATGTCCGGCGGCTCGAATGAGCCGCGCATGGTGGCGCGCTGGTTGATCTGCGCGACGGCCTCTCCGAGGGAGCCCGTCACGCGCGACATTCCTAACAGTCCTTCGGACAGAACGGAGTCGAGCGCCCGGCGGATGGCGTCCATGTCCGGTGGCGGATCGGCCGGCGTGTTCTCCGTCCGGGGGCGGGCCCGTTCCAATGCCGCATTGATGACGGCGGTGAGCCGGGCGGCCAGCTCGTCCGGTTCTTCGCGTAACAGCCGGCCATCAAGATCGATTTCCGTCACTCGCCGGGTTTCCGCGATCACGCGAATGCGTTCGTCCGCGGAGACCGCGATCCCCCGATCGGGGACGGCCACGGCCTCGGCCGCCGGCTCGGCCGTTTCCCCGCAGGCCCGCCGAAGTGCCGCCAGCCTACGGCGTGCGTGATCGACGCGTTCGTCCATGCCCCGTCCACGCCCCCTCGCAAACAAGATCAACAAGGCGTGATTGTACCTGTCAGAAGCACCGATAGGCACTTGCATTGGAAACTTCTTCGGCAATCGCCGCCCATGACGCAATTCCTCACACCATGAAAATGCCCCTTCCGGCGGCGGAGACGGAAGCTCTCGCACCCAATCCCGCGTCGCTGACCAGGGAAAACAATGACCGCACAGCGGCGGCGGCAGGAGGTGACGCATACCGCTTCGGACGCGGCGCGGGGCGTCCACGCGGATCGAGATACCGATCGAGTGGCGCGTCGTCCCGGACCCGCCGCGCCACCGGACCGGCAACGAAGATCAACTCGACTCGCCCGGTTGCGGAGCGCGAGGCCATGCTGACCCGGCGAATAATCGCATCGGAATTCGTCCCTCCCTGGGGTGGATCCGTCTCAGATGAGTCATGCCGGGCCCCTACGACTATGTCTTGGGCGGAAAGACGATGATGCGGTTGATCGCGAGGCTGCGACCCAGGTGATAGCGCTTGCCCCGGTCCTTCCGGTGTCGGGCAAGGCGTGGCGAGGATTACCGCTCAGGGCCGCCCGGATGTGCGCCGAGAACCGGACGCACAAGACGCCGCGAGGAGTTCGAGCGCATCTTCGGCGGATTCAACTCGTGGAGCCCCGGCATGGTGGACGTCCCGTCCGGTCACCGCTCCGCGCGGGTCAGGCGACATGTCATGGACGTCGGCAGAAGGGTGGGACCGAAGTCGATGCCCACCCCGTCCAGATCCGGGACATGCGGGGTGTATCCGGTGCACAGGTGCGCCGCGGTCAGAAGCAGGATGCTCAGGCCGAGCTGGGCGCCCATGCATCCGCGCGGGCCCGCGCCAAAGGGGAGGTAGGCGTACGGCGCGTGCGGACGGTCGGCGGACGACCAGCGGCCGGGGTCGAACCGCTCCGGCCGTCGCCACCAGCGCGGGTCGTGATGCAGGAGGTACGGGCTGACCATGACCGCGGTCTTCGGAGGGATCGTGAACCCCGCCAGCGTGGTCCGGGTGATCGTGTCGCGTCCCAGCAGCCAGGCGGGAGGGTGGACGCGCAGCACCTCGTGGACGAACGACGTGGTGTACGGCAGGACGCGCTCCGGATGCGTGCACAGCGCCTTGGAATCGGCGGCGGTCACCTCCGCGCGGATGCGCTCGCGCGCCTCGTCCTGTGCGGCCAGCTGGTAGAGCAGCCAGCACCATGACCCGCCCATGGTGCCGAGGGCTCCCAGGGCCGTCATGCTCACCGCGGCCTGTGCGACGTCGGCGGGCAGCTCCTCCCCCCGGTCGCGCAGGGCCTGCACCAGGGCGACGGGCCCCTCACCCGCGACGGAGCGGTCGTCCGGCGCCTCCAGCAGGGCCGTGACGCGGTCGCGGAGGCGCTGGTCACTGGAGTCCAGCTCGCGGCGCAGGCGGCTCGGCCACCAGCGGGGCACCCGGCCGGCGGCGGCGGCGCGCCCGCTCTGGGCGAAGGCGTCCAGCAGCGCGGCCTGCAAGGCGGGGTCGGGCCGGGGCAGGTAGAGCGGGAGCAGGGCGCGCACACTGAACTCCCAGGCCCGCTCGGCCGGGTCGAAGGGCGCGTCCTCCAGCGCCGCGAGCCCGGCGGCCACGGCGTGGGCCACGGAGGGAAGGCGCTCGGGCAGGGCCGCAGGCCTCATCCCCGGGAGGGCCGCCTGGCGGGTCCGCATCCACTGGCGGGTCTGGTCCTCGGTGGGGAAGCGGCGGCCCCGGAGCGTGTCGGTGTTGGGCACGGAGTCGCGGTTGGTCCGCGTGAGCACCTGCTGGACGAGGGCGGGATCGGTCACCACCACCACGCCGGTGTCGAACCGGAACACGTCCCCGTAACGCTCCCGGCACTCGGTCAGGAAGCCGGGCGGGTCGGCCTCGTAGGCGGCCACGTGGCGGCCGAGCAGCCCACCGGACGGGCCGGGAATCCGAGGCTCCGGGGACCGGCGCCCGAACACCGCCCCCGCGTTGAACACCGTCCGTCCCTTGAACACCGGCCGTCCCTTAAACACTGGCCGTCCCTTGAACATTGGCCATCCCTGATCGTCGCGGTCCGGCGGCGGGGCCCGGGGCGCGGCGGGGGCGGCGCCGGGACCGTGCGCCCGGCGCCGCCGTCGCGCGGCCGGATCAGATCACCGCAGCCGGTAGATCCGGTAACGGCCCGGCATCTGTCCGCGGTGCGATCCGCACACGCGCTTGATGAGCCTTGCCATGCGCACCTCCCTTCGTCGCCTCGTTCGCCCGTCCTTTGCCGTACCGGGCGCCCGCTCCGCCGCGCGGGACCTGCCGCGCTGGAGAAGCGTTTCCACACTTCCACCCGCACCGTGGACGGATAACGTCTCCGAGGTGCCCGGTTGGCTTGCGCGAGGGTCAGGACTCCCTGGCTCTGACTTCAACTTTACACACCGACTTCAATTATGGTAAATCTCGGCTATTAGGCCAGTTTCATGACCGCATCCGGGCCTGCCCGTAATGATCGGTGTGATCATGTGGCGCGTTCCGGGTTCTCTACGGCGACGAAGGCGGCCGGGAGACCCGCAGGGCGGAGCGACGCCGTGTCCCAGGGCGCTGAGCGGCCCGTCCACCTTCCAGGCGGGCACGAAAGAGGCGTTCAGCAGCGTCGCGTAGAGGTCGGCGGGCGTCGTCCAACATTCCTTGATGTGGGAGCAGTACGTGAAAGTCGCGGTGCCCAGCACGGAGCCGAGCTTGATCACGGTGGAGGCGCCGTTGGCGTAGCCGACGCCGCGAATGCATAACCCTGGAGACGCCATTGTGAACCGCACGGCGGCCGCCGGCTCCGGCGGCGATGCGCACAAGATGAAACACCGGGACGAACGCAGTCCGCCGCTCGGAATCTGATCACCATCGACCCAGGTCCGCTCGCACACCGACAGCGCACACAGACAGCGCACGCCGACGGCGGACACAGACGGCGGGTACAGACGGCGCACACCGACGGCGGACACAGACGGCGGAGACAAACAACGCGCACAGGCAGTGCACACAGGCAGTGCACACAGGTTGGGACACAGACGGCGGGCACGGTGAACCGCCGGAGACGCGGGAGGGGCCGTCCGGGCGGCGCCGATGCCGGCTGACGCTCTTTCCGCTGGTCAGCGGGGGTCGCGAAAACGTGGGGCGCGTCCGAGAGGGAGAAGGCGTAGACTCTCGGCGAACGAGGGGCCTTCGACGTGGGCGGCCAGCCCGTGTCTCCCCCGCTCCCACTACTCCCGTCTTCTTCGGAGACTCGGACAGGTCCGGTGCGCACGGCGCCGCTTTCCCCGGCGCGGTGCTCGCGACGGCACCCGTGACCGTCCTCACCCTCGCCGGAGCGGCACAACGCAGATTCCGGATCGGAGATCCACATGTCCACCACCGGCACTCCCTCGCCCGCCACAGGGCTGAGCCACGAGCGGTGCACGGGCCACACCCTCATCGCCGTCCGCGGTGAACTCGACGTCGCCACCACGCCTCACCTGCGGGAACGTCTGAACGCCGCGTTGGTCGACGCGGTGCCGCCGGTCGTCATCGACCTGTCCGGGGTGACCTTCTGCGACGCCTCGGGGCTGACGCTCCTCGTCGAGGCGCGCCGCCGCGCGCACGGCGCGGTCGTCCTGGCCGCCCCTCGCCCGCAGATGGCCAAGCTACTGCGCGTCACCGGGCTGGACCGCGCCTTCACCGTCAGCCCGAACGTGACCGCGGCGCGGCTGGCCCGTCCCGGCGCCCGGCCCGCGGCCTGACCGCGCCGTCCCTCCCGGTGAACCGGACGGGGCCGCCCCACCGCTCCACGCACGGGGTGGTCCCCGCCGTTCAGTGGGACTTGGAACGCTCCATTGCGTCCCGGTCGATGGCGCACACGCCAAAACCGCCGCGCGTGCGCGGCTTCGCCTCGTCCGCCCGCGGGCGGACGCGGCCTCAGAGCACGAAGAGCTTGGCGTACGGCGCGGGGATCCGCACCGTACGGGTACCGAAGTCGACGAGGACGGCGTTGCCCTCGACCTCGGTGACACGGCCGAGGCCGTACTTGTCGTGGGTGACCTGGTCGCCGACGCCGAACTCCTTGGCGGGCGGCGCCGGAGGCGGTGGTTCGAAGGGACTGGTGGGCAGGTGTGGCCGCCGGGCGGCTCGCGAGGGTCTCATCAATCGCCAGTATGCGCCCACACGGGCCCCCGCGGGGGCCTGATGGTCCGTCTGATCTGGAATTTTGCCGTGCGTCATTCCCGGTACACCGGCCTGCGGCCGATCAGTCGGCATGTGTGGTAGCGTGCGGGATGTTGCGGTTCCCATAGACATTCATGTGCGCCTGGAGGTCCCGACCCAGGCGCATTTTTGTTTGTTCTGGATCTTCCGGGTGGGCCATCGCGGCGTCCTCGGCCCGCACCAGGCGGGCCGGGACCGAGCCACAAGGAGATCATCATGGCCACCGGCACCGTCAAGTGGTTCAACGCGGAGAAGGGCTTCGGCTTCATCGAGCAGGACGGCGGCGGTCCCGACGTCTTCGCCCACTACTCCAACATCGCCGCCCGGGGCTTCCGTGAGCTCCAGGAGGGCCAGAAGGTGTCGTTCGACGTCACCCAGGGCCAGAAGGGCCTGCAGGCGGAGAACATCACCCCCGCCTGACGTTCCGCAAGCGGCGGGTCCGGCCCTGGCCGGCCCGCCGCCTGTTCGTCTCCGGCACGCGGCATGAACACCGCCGCCGTCACCGGTTCGTCCCGGGAGATCTCCGCCGCGCTTCCAGAGGACGCCCGGTCCCGCACCGCGGAGCGCCCCTCGGCACGGGCCGTCCCCGAGGAAGGCCCTTCATGACCCGCACGGCTCGATCGGGCGGCCGCGGCCGCCCTCCACGCGCACGCTCCGGCGCCCCGGCGCAGCACCCCGCCGACACACAGCACCCCGTCGAGGCACAGGGCCCCGTCGAAGCACAGCGCCCCGCAGGACCCCAGCGCCCCGCCGACGCGCAACGCCGCAGCGGAACACAGCGCCCCGCCGAAGCACAGTCCTCCGCCGACACACGGCGCCCTACCGACACACAGCGCCGCAACGGGACTCAGGGCTCCACTGGAACACAGCGCTCCACTGCGACACAGAGCTCTACTGGAACACAGGGCTCCGGTGAGGCGCGGCGCGGCGCGAACGGGCAGCGTTCCGCCAACCCGCCGGGATCGGGGTCGCGGCGGGGCCGCCGCGGCGGCGCGTCCGCAGCCGCGGCTTCCAGCGCCGCGGCTCCCACGCAGTCCACACCCACGCGGTCCACACCCACGCAGGGCAAGCCCGCGCTGCCCCCGGCCGCGTCGTTCGCGGACCTGCCGCTGCCTTCGGGCGTCCTGGCGGCGCTGGACCGCGAGGGCGTGACGGTGCCGTTCCCGATCCAGGCCGCGGCGCTGCCGAACGCGCTCGCCGGGCGGGACGTCCTCGGCCGCGGCCGGACCGGCTCCGGCAAGACCCTCGCCTTCGGCCTGGCGCTGCTCGCCCGCGTCGCCGGCCGCCGGGCCGAGCCGCATCGCCCGCACGCGCTGGTCCTCGTCCCCACCCGGGAGCTGGCCCAGCAGGTCACCGACGCGCTCGTCCCCTACGCGGACGCCGTGGACCTGCGGCTCGCCACCGTGGTCGGCGGCACGTCGCTGCCCCGCCAGGCCGCCGCGCTGCGGCACGGCACGGACGTGCTCGTCGCGACGCCCGGCCGGCTCGCCGATCTGATCGAGCGCGGCGACTGCGCGCTCGACCGGGTGGAGGTCACCGTCCTGGACGAGGCCGACCAGATGACCGACATGGGGTTCCTGCCGCAGGTCACCCGGCTGCTCGCGCAGACCCCGGCCGGCGGCCAGCGGATGCTGTTCTCCGCGACGCTCGACCGGGACATCGAGGGGCTGGTCCGGCGCTTCCTCGCCGACCCGGTGACCCACTCGGTGGACCCGCCGGCCGGCGCGGTCACCACCCTGGAACACCACCTCCTGTACGTCGACGACGCCGACAAGCACGAGACGACCGCGCACATCGCCGCCCGCGACGGCCGCGTGATCATGTTCGTGGGGATGAAGCACGCCGCGGACCGGCTCGTCCGCAAGCTCTCCCGCCGCGGCATCTCCGCCGCCGCGCTGCACGGCGGCAAGACCCAGTCCCAGCGCAACCGGACCCTGGACGGCTTCAAGACGGGCGACGTCACCGTCCTGGTCGCGACCAACGTCGCCGCCCGCGGCATCCACGTCGACGACCTCGACCTGGTCGTCAACGTCGACCCGCCCGCCGACCACAAGGACTACCTGCACCGCGCGGGCCGTACCGCCCGCGCCGGGCGGGCCGGGACCGTGGTCACCCTCGTCCTGCCCGCGCAGCGCCGCGAGATGGACGGGCTGATGGCCGCGGCCGGGGTCACCCCGCGCACGGCGGGCGTCCGGCCCGGCGACGAGGAGCTGGTCCGGATCACCGGCGCGCGGCCCCCGGCCCGTGAGGCCGCGCCGGGTGCCACGCCGCCCGCGCGTCCCCGCCCCGAGGCCGCGGACGGCCGTGGACCGCGCGGCGGGCAGGCGCGAACCTCGGCCCCGAGGCGCGGGCCCCGCCGGGGCAGGCCGTCCAGGAACAGCTGACGGGCGCGGCCCTCAGGACGCGGCGATTTTGAAGGTGATCGCGCCGTTGCTGGTGGTCGCGTCGAGACGGTGGTCGCCGTTCGGGTCGTTGGGGACGCCGAGATTCTTGTCCCCGTTGCTGTTTCGCGCCGCCACCTGGTAGCGGCCGGTGGGGACGGTCAGGGTGACGGACCCGTTGGACGTCTTGGCCCAGATGTCCTGCGGCGTGGTCGAGGTCAGGTCGATCCCGCCGTTGGACGTCTGCGCGCGGATCCGGCCGCCGCGCAGGCCCCGTCCGGTGATCTGGCCGTTGGTCGTGCGGACGTCGACCGTGCCCGTGATCTGGTCCAGCCTGATGCGGCCCGAGGTGGTGGCGACCTGGATCGTTCCCATGTCGATGAGGCCGATCTCGCCGGTGGACGTCCGGCCGCTCACCGGAAGGCCCGCGGGAAGGTCGATCGTGTAGGTCACCGAGCAGTCGTCGCCGCAGCCCCGCAGGGTCAGGACCCCGCCCGCGACCTCGTACGTCGGGCCCGTGGGCTTGTCGTTCGCGTAGGCGATCGACCGGTGCAGGCTCACCTTCCCGGGGGTCCGGTGACCGCGCAGAATGACTCCGCCGGACGTGCTGTCCAGCCGGACGGAGGAGATCTTCTGCGCCAGGACGGCGTCGTCGGTGACCGTCGTCCGCTCCTTGAAATCGCAGGCCCCGAGCACGGCCGCGCCGGCCGAGACGGCGACGACGATTCCCACGAGACGAACCCGACGGCGCATGACCGCCCTCCTTGTGACGCACTGGACGAAGTGGGCGATCACCTGGTCGGGATCGCCAGATCACAGGTTACGGGCATCCGAATCGACCATGCCTCCCACCAGGGAGTGGTGATCACATACTTCCCCGGTACCGGGTCCGCGCGACCGGTTCGCCTGTGAGAGCCACCGGCGAGCGGGCCCCGCGTCCGGTGCCTGCGGGCTCGTCCCCACGGGCTCGTCTCACGGGGCACCGCGCAGAACGTGGCCGGCGACGAGCGCGACGACGAGGAGCACGGGGATCAGAAGTCGATCACTGGGACGGGCCAGCGCCGCAGCCGGTAGGGGAGCCGGACGGCGGAGCCGCCGATCTCCACGGCCAGTTCGGCGTCCAGCAGGTCGGCCAGGGAGGCGCGGTCCCCGGCCGGGAGCGCGGTGACGTCGAGGGGGTCGGCCAGCCGGTGGAAGAGATCGAGGACGTCCGGCTCATGGATCACGTAGCGCGCGCCCGGCTCGGCGCGGAGGTCCTGGACGGCCGCGAATCCGTTGCCGCGGCGCCAGTAGCACAGGCCGTAGCGGTGGGCGGCGCGCCACGCGTCCGCGGCGGCGTCGCCGTGGGACGGCGGGGCCAGGTGGACCAGCAGCTCGCACGGCAGGTCGGCGACCGGGCCGCCCCATTCGAGCGGGAGCCCGAGGGAGGTCATGCGGACGAGGAACGCGATCAGCGCGGGCGCCTCGGGACGGGCATCGAACTCCAGCGTCATGCCGATGACGCCGGCGGCCGGCAGGGCGGCGAGGGCCTCGTCGCCCGGGAACGCCTCGCCCGGCCCCGGCGCCGCCGCGCGCAGCCATGTCAGGGGGCCGGGCGGAACCGCCGTGCCCGCGGCCAGGTCACCGAGCGGCAGTTCCAGCACCCGGACGTCGGTCCTGCCCGAGGCCGCGGCCACCCCGGCGGCGCTCGTCAGGTCGACGGGGGAAAGGTCGCGGATCACCGGGGCGCTCCGCCCGGCGCCGGGGAGGCGGTCATGTGGCCGCCCCCACCATCGCCGGGGTGGGGATGGCCGTGCCCTTGACCAGCGTGGGGTCGTGTTCGGTCGACAGCGTGACGGCGCGGCCGGACTCGCGGTAGACGAGACCCAGGTCGGCGAGGTCGTCGACGAAGGCGGACGACCAGGCGGCGTCGACGGGCCACCCCGCGGACGCGAGCGTGCGGGCGAGGCTCTCCGGGGAGCGGCCACGGGAGAGGGCGGCGTAGGCGGCGACCTCCACGGGCTCGTCCAGGACGTGGTCGGCGTGGGCACACGCCGTCCGCCGGTCGTACAGGTGAAGGCGGCCGTCGACGGCGCGGTGGGTGAGGGACGAGCCCGGATAGGCGTCGCGCCAGTGGTCGAAGGCGGCCTTGAGGTTCCGCAGGGTCGTGCCGCCGACGCCGCGGTCGGGAGTCTCGAAGAGGTAGGCGACATCGGTCAGGTCGGCGTCGCCGAAGTGCGGGAACACGCCGCGGTACCAGGCACGCGGACGCCGTTCCCGAAAACCCATCTCCGGGTCGTCGAAGTAGGGATTGAACCGCTCCAACGCGATGCGGTGGGCACCGAGCGGCGGCTGCAGGTGGTGCAGCAGCGGGATCTGCGCGATGACCTCCTCATAGCACGCGACCGTCTCACCGGGGAATCCCACGAGATAGTTCCACAGGACGGTGAGGCCCTGCTCCTGGAGGTCCCGGAGGCTCGCCACGTTGCTCGCGCCGGTGATTCCCTTGCGCATCAGCTTCAGTGGAAGAGAATGCAGGTTCTCGATTCCCGGCTGAACCTGTATCACCCCGGCGGTGCGCAGGGAACGGGCTTTCTCGGGCGTGAGGTTGGCCTTGATCTCGTACATGATGCGCAGATCGAGGTCGCTTTTCTCCAATTCCGGGAAGACCGTATCGAAATAGGTCTTGTCGACGATGTTGTCGGTCGTGAGGACATCGAGAACATGGTGCCGCCCGACCCCCTCCATGAGCTCGGCGACGACCCGGTCCGGGGATTTCGAGCGGAACGGCAGAATGAGGTCCGAGAGCCCACAGAAGGTGCAATGGTGACGCTCTCCCCACCAGCAGCCGCGCGCCGTCTCCATCATCAGCGCGGGCTGGATGTAGTCCGCCACCGGGGAGTTCTCGACGCGGTCGAAATAGGCGTCCTGGTCCATCGGCGGGAAGTCGGCGCCTGACGGGAGGACGCCGCCCTCCGGCACGGCGCGGGCCGTCCCGGACGCGTCGCGCCAGCACAGCCCGGGGATCGCGGCGAGCAGTCCGGGGCGGTCTGCGGGATCGGCGGCCAGGGCCTCCAGGAGGGCGCGCAGCGGCGCCTCGCCCTCGCGGCGGACGACATAGTCGATCTCCGGGAAATTGCGGTGCAGCGCGGCGCCCATGGTGTCGTCGCAGTTGGAGCCGCCGAACACGATCGTGATGCCGGGGGCCAGCGCCCGCAGCCGACGTGCCACCGCCAGCGACGGGACGGTCTGGGAGAACGTCGTGGTGAAGCCGACGACGTCGGGCCGGCCGGCGATGATCTCCGCGGCGGCGCGGTCGGCGAACGCGGGGGCCAGCCGGAAGATCTCCGCGGCGACCCCGGGGTCGAAGCCGATCGCCGCGCACGCCCGCGCCGCGGCCGACGGCAGCCCGCCCGAGCCGCCGTACAGGGCGCCGGTGAACAGCCATTCCCCGATTCCGCCGGTGAATCCCTCTTCCGCCACGTACATATAGGACTCCGGCAGGAGCCGCGCTTTCACGTCTCCCGGCGCGGCCGTCCCGGCTTCGGCGAGCATGTCCTCGGCGAAGGAAATGCTGCCGTAGTAGGTCGTGACGTCGTGGTCCGGGTCGAGGGCGGCGGCGAGGACGCTCGCGGCGCCGTTGGGGGCGGTCATGAGATGCCAGGGCATGACCGCGAGGGTGACCCGCACGTGCCGTCCTCCAGAATTCAGGTGATCACGATGAGTGGGCACCGGACACGGAACGTGGCGCGAACCCGGAAAGGGTCCGGCCACGCCGGTGACCGTCAGAACTCGTGGCGCTGGCTCGCCGTCTGCTGCTTGCGGATGCTCTTTCGCTTCACGATCCCTCCCCCTCTCAACTCGATCATTCACTGAGCTTTTCTACCCGCCGGACTGTCGATCACCCGAGCGCTTTGGCCGGTATCGGCCAAGATCAGCTTCGTGTCCGGCAAATGTCGCCCGCTGTGCTTGTCTGGACACAGGGGAGGTCGTCATGGCGTTGCCGCGGGGGCGGTCGGGAACGGGCAACTCCTACCGGGCGCTGTTCGCCGTTCCCGGCGTGACAGGGCTCCTTACCGGATACCTGCTGGCGCGCATGCCCGCCGGGGTCATCGGGCTCTCGCTGCTCCTGCTCGGCCAGGAGACCGGCGGAGCGGCGCGGTCCGGGCTGCTGGTCGGCGTCTTCTCCGCGGCGCTCATGGTCGCGACGCCGCTGCTCGGCCGCGCGCTCGACACCTTCCCCGCGGGCCGGGTGCTCGCGGCGACCGCGGCGACGCACTGCGCGGCGCTCGCCGTCCTCGCGGCGGGCTGGTACACCGCGCCGTACTCCCCCGCGCTCTCGCTCGCCGGCGCCGCCCTCGCGGGCGCCTCGCTCCCCCCGGCCGGGCCCGCGCTGCGCGTCGCGCTGCCGGGCTTCGTCCCCGACGAGCTGCTGACGACCGCGTTCGCCTGCGAGGCGGTCGTCCTGGAGACCGTCTACGTCATCGGCCCGCTGCTCGTCGGCGGGCTCGGCGCGGTGGCGTGCTGGGCGCCGATGGCGGCGGCCGGCGGCTCGGCCGTCGCCGGGACGGCGGTGATGATCGCCGGTGGCCGGCTGCCCTGCGCCGCCCGCGCGGGCGGGACGGGCCGCGCCCTGTGGACGCTCGGCCCGCTCGCCGACGGCGGCGTCCGGCGGCTGCTGCTGGCCGCGTTCCTGTTCCTGCCGGCGCTCGCCGTCGTCGAGGTCGCGGTCGCCGCGGTCGCCGGGGAGCGGAACCGGCCGCACCTGCTCGGCGTCGTGATGGCGGCCGCCGCCGTCGCGAGCCTGGCCGGCGGCCTGCTGTTCGGCCTGCGCCGCTGGCCTGGCACCCCGCCGGTGCACGCGAGCGCGCTGGCCGGCTGGTTCGCGGCGGCGTGCGTGCTGGGCGCGCTGGCGCCCGCCCCCTGGCCGGCGGGCACCGCCGTCGCGCTGGGCAGCCTCGTCGTCGCCCCCGCCCTCGCCCTGTTCGGCCGGATCGCCGGGAACATCGCACCGTCCGGGCGGGCGGCCGAGACCTACACCTGGCTGTCCACGGTGAACAACTGCGGCCAGGCGGCGACGCTCCCGCTGGCCGGATGGCTCGCCGCGAAGGCGGGCCCGGAGGGGGCGTTCCTGCTGGCCGCCGGGCTCGCCGTCGCGTCCGCGCTGGCCATCCTCGGCAACCGGCACCGGCTCGCCCCCGCGCCACCACCACCGCCACCGCTCCCGGTGAAGGTCCTCCAAAGCTGACCACCCGGCCGAGAGAGACACCCTCCAGAGCCCGAGCCCTCCAGAACTGGCTGCCCGGTTCAGAGGAGGTCGAGGGCGGCGGACACGACGCTGTCGGTGTCCAGGCCGTGATGGCGGTAGACGTCATCGAGGTCGCCCGACTGGCCGAAGGCCGACACCCCCAGGTGGACGGAGCGGACGCCGTTCACCCCCGCGAGGAACGCGAGCGTGTGCGGGTGGCCGTCGAGAAGGGTCACCAGCGGCGCGGCGCGGCGTTCCGGGAACGCCGCCTCCAGGATCCACGTCTCGGCCCGCGCGCGCCCCGTCCGCGCCTGGACGGCGTCGAACAGCAGGCCGGGGCTCGTCACGCACACCACGTCCACGGCCGTGCCGAGCGACTCCAGCCGCTCCGCCGCGGCGAGCGCCTCGGGCACCAGCGCGCCCATCGCCGCGATCGTGACCGCGGGCGTCCCGGCCGCGCGCCGCAGCGGGTACGCCCCGGCGACGGCCTGGCGGCGGCGCCGCTCCCGAGCCGCCGGGTCGGCGGGGACCGCCGCGAGCGCCTGGTCGACGGGACGGGTGGACAGCCGCAGGTACGCCGACGTGCCGTCCGGGCGGCCGAGCCGCGCCATCGACGCCAGCAGCGTCCACTCGACGTCGATCGCGAACGCCGGCTCGTAGGCGACGCAGCCCGGCTGCTCCAGCCCCACCGACGGCGTCGTGACGGACTGGTGCGCCCCGCCCTCCGGGGCCAGCGACACCCCGGACGGCGTCCCGACGAGGATCGACTGGCCGCCCGCGTAGATGCCGAACGACCACGGCTCCAGCGCCCGCTCGACGAACGGGTCGTACAGCACGCCGATGGGGAAGAGCGGCTCGCCCCAGCGCGACCACGTCGTGCCCAGCTCGCCGAGCAGCCCGACGAGGTTCGTCTCGGCGATGCCCAGCTCCAGGTGCTGGCCGGTGGGACGCTCCCGCCAGTGCAGGATCGTCTCCGGGTCGTCCTCGAACCAGTCGCGGCGCTCCCGGGCGGCCCACACGCCGACCTTGTTGACCCAGCCGCCGAGGTTGGTGGACGAGCTGACGTCCGGGCACAGCGTGACGACGCGGCGGGCGGCCTCGGGTGCGGCGCGGGTCAGGTCGAGCAGCGTGCGTCCCAGCGCCGCCTGCGTCGTTTTCGTCCCGGCGGGCGTGCGGCCGAGATCCGCGGGGACGGCGGGTGGCGCGGCGGACGCGACGGGCGGTCGGCGCAGCCGGTCCGCGGTCCGCGCGCACAGCGCCGCCTCGGGACCGTCCGCGGGGAACGGCGCCCACGGGTCGGCCGGGTCCGCGCCGACGCGGGCGGCCAGCTCGCCGAGCTGCTCGCCGGTCAGCAGCGCGGAGTGGTTCTGCGGGTGGCCCTCGGTGGCCAGCCCGTACCCCTTCACCGTGTACGCGAAGATCACCGTGGGGCGGGTGTCGTCGATCGCGGCGAACGCCTCCCGGAGCGCGCCCAGGTCGTGCCCGCCGAGGTTGCGGATCGCGGCGTGCAGCGTCGCGTCGTCCAGGGTGGCGACGAGGTCCCGCAGCGCCGGGCCGTCGGGGAGCCGCTCGCGCAGCTCCGCGGGCGCGCAGCGCAGCAGCCGCTGGTACTCGGGGTTGGTCATCTCGTCGATGCGGCGGCGCAGCGCGTCGCCCCCGGGACGCTGGAACAGCCCCTCCAGGATCCGTCCGTACTTGACGGCGAGGACCTGCCAGCCCGCCGCCGCGAACATGCCGCGCAGCCGCCCCGCGCCGATCTCCGGGACGACCCGGTCCAGGGACTGCCGGTTCAGGTCGACGATCCACACCACCTCACCCAGGTCGCCGACCATCGGGTCGAGGATCGCCTCCCAGCACGCCCCCTCATCCAGCTCGGCGTCGCCGACCAGCGAGTACTGCCGCCCGGTCCCGGCGTCCCGGCCAGCGGAGGCGCCCGTGGAGGAGGCGGTGGAGGAGACGTAGCGGCGGGCCAGCGCGCCCCAGATCGGGGCGGTCGCGCCGATCCCGACCGACCCCGTCGAGTAGTCGACCGGGTCGGGGTCCTTCGCGCGGGACGGGTAGCTCTGCAGGCCGCCGAACGCGCGCAGCGTCGTCAGGTACTCCGCGTCCAGCTCGCCGAGCAGGTGGTTGATCGCGTGCAGGACGGGCGAGGCGTGCGGCTTCACCGACACCCGGTCCCCGGGGCGCAGGTGCCCGAACCACAGCTCCGTCATGATCGACACCATTGAGGCGCTGGAGGCCTGGTGCCCGCCGACCTTCAGCCCGGACGGGTTCGGCCGCACCCGGTTGGCGTGGTCGATGATCGCCGTCGCGAGCCAGAGGACGCGCCGCTCCACGTTGCGGAGCACGGCGTCCCGGTCGAGGGCGGGCTGCACGGGGGTGTTCATGGTCATCACTCCTGGAGCGGCGTCGTCGGCGCCCCGGGCATCGGCGCATGGATCGTTCCACGCCGAAGATCGGGTCAGGCCATCGTCGCCATCGGCTCCCGTGACCGCAAGGGGGACCGGCGGCGGGCGGGCTCAGCCCAAGAGGGCGGCGAGGACCGCGGCCTGGCTGTGCTCCACGTCCTTCGTCGCGGTGAGCAGGGTCAGCGGCCCGTCCTCGGCGAGGGACCGCAGCCGTTCCAGGGCGTCCGCGCGCTCCGGCTCCGACAGCTCGGCGTCGTAGCGGCTCCTGAACTCGGCGAACCTGTCGACGCTGTGGCCGTACCACTTGCGGAGGTCCGTCGATGGGGCGACGTCCTTCTCCCACTCGTCCAGGTGGGCGTCCTCCTTGGTCAGGCCGCGCGGCCACACCCGGTCGACCAGCACCCGCGCCCCGTCATCGTCGGACGCGGGCTCGTACACCCGGCGCACACGAACAGCGCTTCCCCGACCGCTGCTCCTTCGCCCACTGGCCATGCCCGTTCCTCCTGATCACTCCCGTCCCGCCCGGTCTCTCCGCCTGCTGTCCCCGGTCCGATCCTCGGTCACACCTCACCGGGAACGCCCCGGTCATCCGGGAGGCGGCTCGGCGGCGGTCCGGCGGGCGAACTCCCCCGCCAGCGCCCGTCCCAGGACCTCGTCGTCCGGGCGGGTCCGCTCCAGGTACTCCAGCGCTTCGGCCAGTTCGGCGGTGGTGAGCCCGCGCAACGGCTTGCGCGCCCAGCTCGGGAGATCACCGGCGGACCAGGTGTTCATGAGCGGCCCTCCCTGCTGTCCTGGTCGTGCTGTCCTGGTCGTGCTGTCCTGGTCGTGCTGTCCTGGTCGTGCTGTCCTGGTCGTGCTGTCCTGGTCGTGCTCGTTCGGGTGGCGGGCGGCGGCGCGGCGGCCGGGATCCGCTCGGCCCGTTCCCCTAAAATCGCCGCGTGCATTGGTGGAGCCAGCAGGCGTGGGACGCGGCCGCCGAGGCGCAGGCGGCGGATCCCTCGCCGCGCAATCTGATGGCGGCCGCCCAGGTACAGGCGCTCATTTCGATGGCGGAGGCGCTGCATCGCGTCGCCACCGTTCTGGAAGAACGCGATGAAGAGCACACCGTCCCGCCCTCGGCCGCCCGGCCGAAAGCATGAGGAGATGAAATAACCGGTGTGCCCGGAGAAAGGGCACACCGGTATTCCAGCCGGATTCAGACGTCGCTGAAACTCCTGCGTTCGGGGCGGCCGTTGCTACCGCGCCCATTGGCACTGGTCCCATGAGCACTGGAGCCATGGGAACCGGATCCATGAGAACCGGGCCCACTGGCCCCGGCGGTGAACCGGGACGTCTTGGCCGCGGACGGCCGGATGGGGGCCGCCGGAGGCTCGGCCGCGGGCTCGCTCTCGGCCGCGACGGGAACGAGCCCGTCCTCCTCGGGCACCGGCACCGGCCGGGGCCGGTCGCGCAGCCGCGCGGCGGCCTGCCGCAGGGCCCGCTCCCCGACCAGGCGGGTCAGCTCCAGCCCCCAGCAGTCCAGCTTGTCGGCGTCGGTCAGGTCGTCGCGGTGGCCGAGCTCGGCGGCGAGCCCGCCGAGCCGCTGCGCCTCGCCGAGGTCGAACTCGCGCATGAGGTGGCAGCACAGCTCGGCCAGCGCCGCGTGGTCGCGCTCGAAGGACAGCCCCGACAGGTCGTTGTGCGACAGCCGGCTGAGCGCCCGCTTGCGCTCCAGCTCGGCGTCCGCGATCCGCAGTACGCCGTTGAGCAGCGCGACCGGGCCGGTCCCGGGCCCGCGGGCCAGGGCGGGAGCGAACGACATGCGCAGCAGCGCCGCCGAGCCGAACCCGGCGGCCATCACCCGCACGACCAGCAGGCTCACCGGGGGCATCGTCGCGGGGAGGCCGAACGTCCAGCCCGCCGCGGTCACCACGATCAGCGCGAGGACGGACGCGCTGGTGTTGACGAGGGCGAACAGCAGCCCACCCGGCGACAGCAGCGCCGCGGCGGGCTTGTCGCGGTAGCGCGCGACGAGCTCGGCGACCCCGATCGCGCCGCCGATCAGGGCGGCCAGGAACATCTCGATGATCATGGACGGGTCCGCTCTACGCGCTACGGGCGCTCAGGCGGCCGAACGGGTGCTCCTCGACCCGGCCGCCGGTCGCCGGCGGGGCCGGGCGGCGCTCCGCGGCCGGTTCGGCGCGGCCGACCTCCAGGAAGACCATCAGCCATTCCGCCGGACCCGCCGCGAGGCCGCGATGGGCGCGCAGGCCCCGCTCGCGCGCGCGGAGAAAGGTCAGCAGCCATCCGGTGGGCCCGGCCGCCACGCAGGTGCGAATTCGTGAATGCATGGGGCGACCATTCCGTAGCGCGGCGGTGAAGTCGACGTTCGCCGCGTCAAGTTTTCTGAGATCACCGGTACCACCGGCCGAGGACGGGAGTTTTGCGTCGTTTTCTCAAACAGCGCGGGCCGCGGCGGGCTCGTTGTTTCCTTTACGCGTTTCTCTTCGCGCGGCTCATGCCGCGGTGGTGAGGGACTCGTCGCGGGCGACGAGACCGGCGTACCGGCCGCCGAGCGCGAGCAGTTCCGCATGGGTGCCGCGCTCGGCGACGCGCCCGCGGTCGAGGACGACGATCTGGTCCGCGTCCCGCACCGTGGACAGCCGGTGCGCGATGGTGATCGTCGTGCGGCCGGCGGCGAGCGCGTCCACGGCCCGCTGGACGGCGCGCTCGGTCCGCGTGTCGAGCGCGCTGGTCGCCTCGTCCAGCACGAGGACCGGCGGGTCGCGCAGGATCGTGCGGGCGATCGCCAGCCGCTGCTTCTCACCGCCGGAGAACCGGTGGCCGCGCTCGCCGACGAGCGTGTCGTACCCGGCGGGCAGGGCGCTGATGTGGTCGTGGATCTGCGCGGCGCGCGCGGCGGCCTCCAGTTCCTCGTCCGACGCGCCGGGCTTGGCGAACCGCAGGTTGTCGGCGACGGACGCGTGGAACAGGTACGTCTCCTGCGAGACGACGCCGACGGCGGCGGACAGGTCGGCGAAGGAGAGGTCGCGGACGTCCACGCCGTCGAGGGTGACCCGGCCGGACGTCACGTCGTACAGGCGCGGGACGAGGTGGCCCAGCGTGGTCTTGCCCGCGCCGGTCGCGCCGACGACGGCGAGCGAGGTGCCCGCCGGGACGGTGAGGTCGATGCCGGACAGCGTCGGCGTCCCCGGCTCGTAGGAGAAGCCGGCGTCCTCGAAGCGGACGTCGCCGCGGACGGCCGGCAGCGGCCGGGGGTCGGCGGGTTCCACGAGGTCGGGCCGCAGGTCCAGGTACTCGAAGACGCGGCGGAACAGCGCCATCGAGGTCTGGACCTCCACGCCCGTCTGGAGCAGTTGGACGGACGGGCGGAACAGGCTCGTCTGCAGGGTCGTGAAGGCCACGAGCGTTCCGATGGACACGAGCGGGTGGCCCTGGAGACGGTGAACCCGGCGGCCCAGTAGACGAGCGCGGGCATCGCCGACATGACCATCTGGATCGTCGACTGCCGCCAGCGCCCGGCCATGCTCGCCCGCATCTCCAGGTCGACCAGGCCGCGGGACTCGGCGGCGAACCGGTCGGTCAGCGCCTGGGAGCGGCCCATCGTGCGGCCGAGCAGGATCCCCGAGACCGACAGCGACTCCTCGACGATGGCCGACATCGCGGCCATCTGCCGCTGCCGCCGGGAGGTGATCCGGCGCCGCTCGCGGCCGACCCTGCGGCTGATCCACACGAACAGCGGGAGCGTGCCCAGCGAGACCAGCGTGAGCCGCCAGTCGAGGGCGAGCATCGCGATGACGGTGGCGGTGACGGAGGTGAAGTTGGAGACGAGCGAGGTCGCGGTGGAGGTGACGGTCGACTGCATGCCGCCGATGTCGTTGGCGATCCTGGACTGCACCTCGCCGGTGCGGGTCCGTGTGAAGAACGCGAGCGGCATCCGCTGGAGGTGGGCGTAGACGGCGGTGCGGAGGTCGTGCATGACCCGCTGGCCGACGCCGGTGGACATGTAGGTCTGCAGCACGCCGAGGGCGCTGGTGACGACCGCGACGGCGATCATGCCGAGGACCAGCAGGGTCAGCAGCCCGGTCCGGCCGCGCGGCAGCGCGACGTCCAGGATGTGCCGCAGCATGAACGGCGACGCGAGCCCCACGAGCGAGGACAGCGCGACGAGCAGCGCGACCGCGGCGAGCCGGCCGCGGTAGGGCCGGAACAGACGCAGAACGCGCCGGACGTCGCTTCTCTGAGTCTCGCTTCTCTGGGGCTCGCTCTTCCGGGTCTCGCTGTCCTGAGGATCGTTCGTCCGGTGATCGTGCTCGTGAGGATCGGGCTTCCGGGTGTCCGGTGACGGCACGGGCGGCTCCTTCCGGGGGCTGTCCCCAAGGCTAACTGAGCTTGGCTCATAATCATTCCCTTGAACTATGAGCTAGGCTCGGTTATATGGACAACGTCCCAGCCGGCCCCGGGCAGTTGAAGCACGAGCAGTTGAAGCACGGGCAAGCAGAGCACGGGCAGCCAGAGCAGGAGCAGGCGGAGCACGGGCAGGGCGCGCACGGGCAGGATCACGATGTGGCCGATCTGTTCCTGCGGGCCGCCCGGCGGATGCGCCGGCACCAGTCGGAGAAGCTCGCCCCGCTCGGTCTGACCCCGGCCCAGGCGCGCGCCCTCAGGGTCGTCGTCGGCGGCGGGCCGCTGCGGATGGTCGATCTCGCCGACCGGCTCGGGATCGTCCCGCGCTCGGTGACGACGCTGGTGGACGCCCTGGAATCGGCGGGACTCGTCACCCGTGCCCCCGATCCCGCCAACCGCCGGTCGCTGCTCGTCGAGGCGACCGAGGAGGGACGGGCGGTCCGCGAGCGGATGGCGGGGATGCGCAGGGAGGCGGTGCGGGAGGTGCTGGCGCCGCTCTCGGCGGAGCAGCGGGAGTCGCTGCGGGAGCTGCTCACGGTCATCGACGCCGCGGCGCCCCGCCACCGCCGCGGCTGCTGACGGCCCCCCTGGGGCTGGCGACCGCCCCCGAGTCGACGACGGCCCCCGGGCCAATGCCCCCGGGTCAACGGACGGAGGGGCCACTTCCCCCGAAGCGGCCCCTCTCCCCCCGTTCCACCGGAGCGACCGGGGCGGCCTCGTAGCCGGGCCTGCCGCTCCCCCCGAAGCGGTCCGCTCCTTTCGGAGCGGTTCGCGCCGGTCGTCCGGTGGATGAGACGAACGTAGCGAGCCCCTCGCCGTCCCGGCGGCGCTTCCCGGGCCCGCGTCGACGAGCGGCTGACTATGTGCGACGAGCGGGACACGCACAGTGGCGCAGGTCGGGGGCGGCGGAACGGCGCTCCGGGCCATAAGGTCGCGGTGCTGCCATAGGGTCACGGGTGCTGGATGTGCGCTGGCGGGAGGCAAAGACATGGCGGGACGGGTACGGGCGATCACGCTGGTGGGGACTCCGGTCCTGCACCGGCCATGCCGTCCGGTCGAGGAGTTCGACGCGGCGCTGGCGGAGCTGGCCGAGGACATGTTCGCCAGCATGTACGCGGCGAAGGGCGTCGGGCTGGCCGGCAACCAGGTCGGCGTCGACCTGCGGATCTTCGTGTACGACTGCCCGGACGAGGACGGCGAGCACCACAAGGGCGTCGTGGTCAACCCCGTCCTGGAGCTGCCCGCGCTGGAGGACCGGCGCCTGGACGACGGGGACGAGGGGTGCCTGTCGGTCCCCGGTCCGTACGCGCCGCTGGCCCGGCCCGACCACGCCACCGTCCACGGCTTCGACCTGACCGGCGAGCCGCTGACGGTGGAGGGGACGGGGCTGCTGGCCCGGTGTCTCCAGCACGAGACCGACCATCTTGAGGGCAAGGTCTTCATCGACCGTCTTTCCAAGCGCGCGCGGAAGAAGGTCCTGAAGGAGTACGAGGAGCGGCGCGCGGCGGCGGAGGCCGCCTCTGGGGCCGACGCTCAGTCCGCCCCTGAGGCCGATCCGGAGAGCGACCCCGGGACCGGCGCTCAGGCGGACTGACCCGCTCAGCCCCAGACGGGCAGGACCACGGCGGACGGGTGCGCGGGGTCCCGCAGGATCTCGAAGCGGGTCCGGAGGGAAGCGACGGCGGCGCCCGCGGGCTCGCCGGTGCCGTGGTTGCGGGCGAAGCGCGGGAACGCCCCGCCCGCCAGCACGACCCGGAGCCGGTGACCGCGGCGGAACCGGTAGCCGGTCGGGTGCAGCTCGACCTCGGCGCGGACGGCGCGCCCGGCCTCGCCGGTGTCGGCCAGCCGCACGATCCCGTCGGTGACGTTCCGGGACGTCCCGCGCTCGTCCACGTCACAGAGCCGCACGAACAGGTCGCCGTGGCCGGTGCTCGTCCGGACGTGGACGGTCGCGGACACCGGGCCGATCAGGTCGAGGTCGCCGGTCAGGGGCGGGCCGGTGAGGACGGCCACGTCGTCGCGGCGCTCGATCCGGCCGTTGTCGCGCTGGCCGCCCTTGCCCGGGGACAGCAGCGGGCCGCCGACGGACGGGGTCGGGTCGTAGGGGTCGTAGGTGAAGCTGACGGGCTCCAGATCGGCGGGCGGATCCCAGGACAGGCCATCGCTGAGGTAGAGCGAGGTGGGCTTCGTCTCCGGCGGAGGCCACTGCTCGAAGTCCAGCCACCGTCCGGCCTTCTGGAGGTACAGCCGGACGGGCGCGCGCCTGAGCTCCGCCGCATCGCCCTGAAGGTGGGCCGACAGCCACGACACCTGGTCGGCGAGGATCGCGCGGAGCGCCCGTGCGTCATGCCCCCACGGCCCGATAGTGATGCGGGTTTCCTGGCCGGCCTCTTGGAGGGCGGCGAAGTCGCGGAGCTGCCCGCGCAGGAACAGGTCCCACCAGCCCGCCACGAAGCTGGCGGGCGAGGCCGTCTTGGCGACGGCGCCGCTGTGGTCGGTCTCGTCCCAGAAGCCGTCGTCCCCGGAGCCACCGCCCTCTGCGTGCGCGGTGACCTCCCGCAGGAACGGCTCGGGCCGTCCGATCGCGGCGACGTCGGCCTCCCCCACCGGCAGGTGCCGCATCGCGCGCCGGACCCGCCGGTCGTGCAGCGGAGTGGGCGCCAGGCCGCCGAGCCGCGCGCCGTCCCGCGTGCCCAGCATCGAGGACCAGACCAGCGTGTTGTGCAGGGCGAGCGCGCCGCCCGGATAGAACGAGCTGACGAACTCGGAGGCGGTGATACCGAGGCCCATCGCCGCCAGCGGCGGGTCCGCGTACGGCGCCATCGCCCACCCGGCGAACCCGAGGTAGCTCGCCCCGGCGACCGCGACCCGCCCGTCGCACCACGGCTGATCGCGCAGCCACGCGAGGGTGGCCAGCCCGTCGGCGCGCTCGTCGTGGAAGGCGCGGAACCGGCCGCCCGACCCGAACACGCCGCGGGTGTTCTGCACGACGACCTGGAACCCGCGCCGGGCGAGGACGCGGGCGAGCAGCCGCACGTCCGCGGCGTGCTTGCCGTAGGGGGTGCGCACCAGCACCGCGGGCAGCGGGCCCGTTCCGCGCGGGCGGTACACGTCCGCGACGAGGATTATCCCGTCCGACATGGGGACGCACACGTCGTGGGCCACACCGGTATCGGGTGTGCTCACCTCCGGAAGTCCCAGCACCCGGCCGGCGAGACGCCCCAGCACCGTCATCGAACCTGCTCCCGTCAGTGCCGCGCGGCCCTCAGACGGGCTCGTCGGCCAGGTAGGGCGGGGCGGGCTCGTACTGGATGTAGCGGCGCACCGCCCTCGCGTGGTCACGGCCGTGAATACGGCCGACCAGCCACAATGCCATGTCGATGCCCGCGGACACACCTTGACTCGTGACAAGGTTCCCATCAACGACATAGCGGGCGTCGCGGACGACGGTGACCTCGCCCCGCTTCTCCAGAAACTCCTCCGCCGCCCAGTGCGTGGCCACCCGGCGCCCACGCGCCGGACCCGCCGCGTGCAACAGGATCGAACCGGTGCACACCCCCGTCACCCACGCGGCGCGCGGAGCGGTCCTCGCGATCCACCCGGTCACGGCGGGGTTCGACACCTGCTTCTCGGCCGGACCGCGCCCGCCCGGGACGACCAGGACGTCCAGCTCCGGATGGTCGTCGAAGGTGTGGTCGGGCAGCACACGCAGCCCCTTGGCGAATCGGACGGGCCGCGCCTCCTCCGCGATCGACACCACGACGTCGCCGGACTCGCGGACCGCCGCCGACGCGCAGAACACCTCCCAGGGCCCCGCGAAGTCGAGCTCCTCGGCGTCCTCACAGATCATCAACCCGTAGGTGGTCATGCGAACTCCTTCATCCCTTGAAAACGCGCCCGGTAGTCGGACGGGGCCACGCCCACGTTCCGGTGGAACGCGCGGCGCAGCGTCTCGCCCGTCCCGAAACCGAGCCTGCGGGCCAGCGTCGCGACGGGCTCGTCGCCCTCCGCGAGCGCGCGCCGCGCCGCCTCGATCCGGACCCGCTCGACGTAGGCGGCCGGCGGGACGCCGACCTCCGCGCTGAACCGGCGCTGGAGGTGCCGCACGCTGAGCCCCGAGTCCGCGGCCAGGTCGGCGATGCTGTGCCGGGCGCCCGGGTCGGCCTGGATCGAGGCGAGGACCGCGCGAATCGGGTCGGAGGCGGGCGGCGCCGACCACAGCGGCACGCTGAACTGCGACTGGCTGCCCGGCCGGCGCAGGAACAGCACCAGCTCCCGCGCGGCCTTGTGCGCCGTCTCCCGGCCGTGGTCGGCCTCCACCAGCGCCAGCGCCAGGTCCATGCCCGCCGTGACCCCGGCCGACGTCCACACCCGGCCGTCCCGGATGAAGATCGGGTCGGAGTCCACGACCAGCTCCGGGAACTCGGCGCGGAGCTGCTCCTCGCGACCCCAGTGCGTGGTGACCCGGCACCCGTCCAGCAGCCCGGCGGCGGCGAGCAGGATCACGCCGCTGCACACCGACGTCAGCCGCCGTGCCTTCCTCGCGACCGCCGAGACCCAGCCGAGCAGCGCCGGGTCGTGGCGGGCCTGGTCGACGCCGTTCCCGCCCACGACCACGAGGGTGTCGACGGTGCCGGGCGGGAAGTCGGCGACCCCGTGCGGGGCGTGCACGGACAGTCCGCCGCTCGAGCGGACGAGCCCCGCCCGCGGCGCCACGACCACGCACTCGTACCGGCCGGTGAACGAGAACACCTCGTGCGGCCCGGTCAGGTCGAGCATCTGGAAGTCGTCATAGATAAGGAAGGCGACCCGCTGCATGCCCCCCAGGTTGACCCCTCATGAACATGGCGTCAACGACACGTACCCCACACTTCGCGCCATCCGGCGCGCCGCGACTCCGGATCCGCTACCGCCCGCGCCCGTCCCGCACGGCGCCTTCGATCGCGCCTCGGCCCCGTCCCTCCGCCCACCCTCTTTCGGATTTCACGAGCGAAGACAATTAACGACTTGACACGGCCGGGGCCATTATGGCTAACTCTTACGCATGAAGCTTTGATTCTTCCCGGTCGAGCCGCCGCGGTAGCACCGCGGCCCGCTCCCGCTCTCCGCGCCAGAGGCGCACTCCCCGCACGGCGAACCCGTCTCGGTCCCGCTATCGCAGCCCCGTCACGACGGGTGCGCCATCGCGGCTCCGTCATCGCGGTTCCGTGGTCCGACCAGGTCGCGACCGGTGCCGTCGGCGTGCCCTCCGGCCTTCCCCTTCACCCTTTTTTCACATCGCCGTCCCCCTTTCTCGGCCCGGCGTGGCCGAATTCGAACGTGCCCGGAGGTGGTTTGTTCATGCGTGCCATTCACTCGTCTGATCCCTTCGCGAAGTCCAAAAAGAAGGGCAAGCGCAAGAACACCGATGTCAGGTCGGCGGCCTTCGTCGGCAACCGGCGCAACACCCGGCAGCTGCCCACCCGGCAGCTCAACCGGGGCCGCTGACCCGAGCGGCCGACCCGAAGCCGCCCGAACAGGCGGCCTGAGCCGTCGGCACGCCCCACGGATGGAGTCACCGACATGAAGTACAGAGACATGAACTGACACGAGCCGCTGACAGGGTCCCCGGCCCGCCCTCGTGAGGGCGGACCGGGGCTTTGGCGATCGGCTCCGGCAATGGGCTCCGGCGCCATGGGACGCGAGCGGGGCTCGACCTCGGAGAGATCGGCGGAGCCTAGCTTGGGGGCATGGAGATCCCGGAGCACTACAAGCAGGCCGTCATCCCGCACATCATGCTCGACGGGGCCGCCGAGGCGATCACGTTCTACGCCGCCGCGTTCGGGGCGTCCGAGCTGTTCAGGCTGGAGGACGAGGACGGGCGCATCTCGCACGCCGAGATCAGCGTGCAAGGCTCGACCCTCATGCTCGGCGACGCGCACAAACCGTTCTCGACCCCCGCGGGCGCGCCGTCGGTCGGGCTGCACGTCTACGTGCCGGACGTGGACGCCCTGACCGCGCAGGCCGTGGAGGCGGGCGCGGAGCTGCTCTCACCGCCTACGGACATGGTCTACGGCGCACGTCAGTCGATGCTCCGCGACCCGTACGGCCACGTCTGGATCCTCCTCACCCCCACGTCATCCTGACCCGCCTCGCTCCCACGGCGGATCGCCCTCCTGGACACCGGGGATACCGGCCTCTCAGCGGACGGCCAGGAGCAGGTCCGCGCCGTCCGGACCGTGGATCTCAAGGTCCGTGGTGAACGCGCGCGGTGGATCGGTGTGGTCCCACGCCACCTGCCAGGCGTCGATGAGCGCACCCGGCATGGGACCGCGCGCCTCCAGCCTGAGGCACCGGGCGGCGGGCACCCGGACGACGACCAGCCCCTCCGGGAGGTCCGCGAGATCGGACACGGCCACACCGACGATCTGCGTGTAGGCGCCGTGATGGTCGCTCTCGTAGTCGGTCAGGACGGCGTAGAGCCGCGCGTCCTTCCGCGATCCCACATGGTCGAACGCGCCCGGGGCGCCCGCGCGGGCCCAGAGGCCCGCCAGGAGGCCGCGGGACGGGTCGGCCTCGGCCTCGTTGGTCGTCCGGACGGCCCGGCCCACGACCAGGATCTCTTCACGCTCCACAAGCTCCATGCTCCCCATCCTGCCCATGCTCCCCATGAAACCCCTAGGTCTCACGGGACCGTCCTGTGCCCTGGACCTGCGCCTATACGCCCCCCGGCTCTCCGGCGGACTGCCCCGCCCGCCGTCCACCCGCCCCCCAAAGAAGAACAGTTACCCTGAGTAAGGGGCGATCACATGTCGTAACGGTCCCCGGACTCGGGGGATCGGCTGTGCGGAGCGGGGACGCACGAGGGCGGCGGCGCTTCCGCCGATGGTGGAGACGGCTCGTGTTCTCGGTCCGGGGCCGCGCGACGCTCCTCACCACCGTCGTCGCGGGGCTGATCCTGCTGCTGTCGTTCACGCTGTGCATGCTGCTCCTGCGGGACTGGGCGGTGAACAAGGTCGAGGAGACCGCCGAGTCCACCCTTGAGCGGGTCACGTTCGACATCGTCCAGGGCCGGAGCGGCGGCACGCTGAACCCGGCGGACGGCGAGTCGCCGATGCTCCAGGTCGTCAGCGCGGACGGCCGGCGGGTCCTGGCGGCCAGCGAGGCGATCGCCGGCCGCCCGCCGATCGTGCACGCCGACCTGGCCGCCGGGGAGATGCTCGTCGACCGAAGGGCGTGCCCGCGCTTCCTCGACGAGTGCGTGTGGGTGTTCGGGCTGCGGCTCCGGACGTCCCCCTACGGCACCGGGGTGATGGTCCTCGCGGCCTCGCCGATGCCGCGGCTCGCGAGCGCGTGGCTGCTGGCGCTGGCGATGGCGCTGATCCTGGCGGCGCTGCTCGCGCTGATCGCCTGGTGGACGTGGCACACGGTCGGGCGGGCGCTGGCACCGGTCGACCGCATCCGCGGGGAGATGGACGCGCTCAGTGCGGGCGGCCTGGACCAGCGAGTCCTCGTCCCACAGACCGGCGGTGAGATCCAGTGGCTCGCCGAGGCCGTCAACACGATGCTCGGACGGCTGGAGGAGGCGGCGAACCGGGAGCGCCGGTTCATCTCCGACGCCTCACACGACCTGCGGAACCCGATCGCCGGCCTGCACACCCGGCTGGAGGTCGCGCTGACCGAACCGGAGGGCGGCGGCTGGCGGACGATGGTGCGCTCGGCGCTGCGCGACACCGAACGGCTCAACGACATCGTCGTGGACCTGCTGGAGCTGTCCCGGCTGGACGCCCGCGCGCCGCTTCCGGTCGAGACCGTCGACCTCGCCGAACTGGCCCGCCGGGAGGTCGAGCGCCGCCCGGACACCGCGCTGATCACGACCCGGACGGAGCCCGGCGTGGTCGTCCACGCGAGCCGGGTGCGGCTGGCCCGCGTCCTCGGCAACCTACTGAGCAATGCCGAGCGGCACGCAGAGTCACGCATCGAGGTGGTCGTGGCGCGGGAGGCGGGGCGGGCGGTGCTGGCGGTCGCCGACGACGGCGCGGGCATCCCGCCGGACCAGCGCGACCGGGTCTTCGAGCGGTTCGCGCGGCTCGCCGAGTCCCGCCGCCGCGACCCGCAGGGCACCGGGCTCGGGCTGCCCATCGCCCGCGAGATCGCCGAGATCTACGGCGGCACGCTCTCCCTCGCCGACGCCCCAGGAGGCGCCCGCTTCATCATGCGCCTCCCACTGGCCCCCTCCGACCCCACCAACTGAGCCCACTCGCTAAGCCCGCTCGCTAAGCCCACCAACTGAGCCCACCGTCTGGGCCCTCTCTTCGAGCCCGCCATCCGAGCCCGCTCGCCAAGCCCACCAACTGAATCCGCCGTATGAGCCCGCCGTCCGAGCCAGCCGTCCGAGCCCCCATTCGAGCCCGCGCAGTAAGCCCGCCGGTTGCCCCAACCAATTGAGCCCACCGGTTCAGGCTGGCGATCGGACGCGCTGGTCAGTCCGTCGCCGTGGGTCGCGCACTGGGCCCGGCCGGGGACGGTGCTCGGCGGTCAGCCGACGACCTCGGCGATCGCGGTGCTCAGCTCGCCGGTCAGCGGGTCGGCGCCGCCGCCGAGCGGGGTGTCGACGACGTAGCCGAAGGCGACGCCGCGGGACGGGTCGGCGTACGCCTGCGCCCCGGACGCCCCGTCGTGCCCGAACGACGCCGGTCCCGCGTACCGGGCGGGGACGTGGAAGACGAGCCCGAAGGACGTCGGGAACGGCAGCGCCACGTCCTGGCCCGCCGCCTGCACCGCCGTCACCGTCCTGATCGTCTCCTCGCCGATCAGCGGCGCGCGGTCCCCGGGCAGGACGGCCGCGTACAGCGCGGCGAGGCCCCGCGCGCTGCCGAAACCGCCGATGGACGGGACGCCCGCCGCGCGGAACTCCCGCATGCCCGGCAGGTCACCGCGCGGGCCGGACGCCCCGGCCCGCGGGTCGACGTTCATCGCCCGGAGGAAGAACGGCGGCAGCCCGGCGGGCGGCGGGCCGTCCGCGCCGAGGCCGAGCGGCTTGACCGGCACGATCCTCGGCTCCTGCTCCTCGGGCAGCCCGATGAAGAAGTCGACGCCGTAGGGCTCGGCGATCTCGCGGCGGAAGAACTCTCCCAGCGGCAGGCCGGTCACCCGCCTGACCAGCTCGTCGAGCAGCGTGCCGATCGTCAGGGCGTGGTATCCGTGGGCGGTGCCCGGCTCCCAGAGCGGGGCCTGCGCCGCCAGCCGCTCGGCCAGCGGCGCGTGCGCCAGCAGTTCGGGGAACGTGAACCCGCCGTCCACGTTGACGAGACCGGCCTGGTGCGAGGCGAGCAGGCGGACGGTGACGTCCTCCTTGCCGCCCGCCGCGAACTCGGGCCAGTAGCGCGCGACCGGCGCGTCCGGGTCGACCAGGCCGCGGTCGATGAGCACCGCGAGGACCATGCCCGAGGCGCCCTTGGTGGCCGAGTACACGCTCATGATGCTGTCCTCGCGCTGGTCCGGCCCACGCCACACGTCGATGACGCGTTCACCGCCGACGTGGACGGCCAGCGCCGCGTTCACCCCGGGCCGCCCCGAGGCGAACACGTCCCGGACACTCTCGAACCCGGGTTTCACATAACCCCGTACTGAGCCGTCCTGTGCTGAGCCGTCCTGCCCGCCGTGTGCCCCCGCCATGACCGTCCCCGTCTCCGTCCCTCGTCTCCGGCTCGGCCTTCACCGGCCGTCCCCGACCCTAGAACCTCAACCAAGATCAAGGTCAACCGGTTTACGGGGGCGGGACGGGTCAGGAGGCGGCCGTCTCCGGGGTCCGGATCGCCTGGATGACCCCGGCGAGCCCGTTGGAGCCCTCACCGGCGTCGACGGCGCGCCAGAAGAGGTTCCGGAGGGCGGTGGGACCGGCGACGTCGATCCCGGCCTCGCGGGCGGCCTCGATGACGTGGTCGGCGCCGACCGCCTGCATCCGGAGGCTGTTGGCGCCGCCCGGGGAGACGCCCGCGTCGATCTCCTCCGCCATGATGC
Organism: Actinomadura roseirufa; assembly: GCF_900659635.1. Lineage (GTDB taxonomy): Bacteria > Actinomycetota > Actinomycetes > Streptosporangiales > Streptosporangiaceae > Spirillospora > Spirillospora roseirufa. Next base: position 44,583 of record NZ_CAACVB010000035.1, read on the forward strand.
GCAGGAACCCCATCGGGCCGTCGCTCGCCAGGCTGCCCACCAGGTCGCTCGCGAACGGCCGGTACTGCTCGGCGGAGACACCGGCGGTCTCCAGCAGCGCGATGGAGTGCATGAACGCCGAGAGCGTGGACCAGAACAGGTACAGCTGGGCCTGGTAGTACAGCATCGCGAGGCCCGGGTCCGTCCCCACGTAGGTGGCGTCCCCCAGCTCGCCGAGGGTCTCGCGGTGCCGGTCCAGGACGCTCTCGGACCCGCTGTAGAAGACGTACGCGCCCGGCCGGCCGATGCCCGGCGGCGGGACCATGATCCCACCCGGCAGGAGGTCCGCGCCGTGCTCGGACGCCCAGTCGCTCGCACGGCGCAGCTCGTTCGGGCTCCCGGAGCCCAGGTTGACCAGGACGCGGCCCTTCAGCGCGCCGGTCGCGCCGCCGAGCGAGTCGTACATGGCCGTGTAGTCGGTCTGGCTGATGATGATCAGCTCGGACGCGGCGAGCGCCTCGGCGGGCGTCGCGGCGAGGGTCGCGCCCTGCTCCACCAGCGGCGCCGCCTTGGCCGCCGTCCGGTTCCACAGCGTGACCGGGTGGCCGCTCCGCAGGAAGGTGGCCGCCATCGCCGCGCCCATCGGGCCCAGGCCGACGACCGTCACCGGTGATCTCGACATCGCGTTGCTCCTGAGTTCTCGGTGTTTCTGGTGCTTGTTTCTGGTGCTCGGTGTTTCTGGTGCTGGGTGTTTCTGGTGCTCGGTGTTCCCTCGTCCATCACCCTCGCGCCCGCCGCCACGGAAACGCTTCGGAGCAGTCCGTAGCGTTGATTACGCTGGTCTTCGTGCGTTTCGGGGTGTTGGGGCCGCTCACGGTACGGGCGGACGGCGGGGAGGCCGTCACCGTCCCCGAGCCCAAGGTCCGCACGCTGCTGGCCGTCCTGCTGGAGGGCCTGCTCACCGACCCGGGACGGCCCGTCTCCGCCGACCGGCTGATCGACGCGCTGTGGGGCGACCGGCCGCCCCGCAACCCCACCGGGACGCTCCAGGCGCGGGTGTCGCAGCTCCGCGGCGTCCTGGAAGGCGCCGAGCCCGGTGGCCGGGCGCTGGTGGCGCTGCGTCCCACGGGCTACGTGCTGGACGTCCCGCCGGACGCCGTTGACGCAGGACGTTTCGCGGCGCTCACCGTCCGGGCCGGGGAGTGCGCGGACGCGGCGGAGAAGGCGCGCCTCCTCGGGGACGCGCTGGCGCTGTGGCGCGGGCCCGCCTTCGACGGATTCACCGACGCGGAGTTCGCGCGCGCCGCGTCCGCGGGCCTGGAGGAACGGCGGCTGACCGCGCTGGAGGAGCGCGCCGAGGCACGGCTCGCCCCGGGCGAATCCGCAGGGCCTCCCGGGCGGGTGGCGGCGCAGGTGGTGGACGAGCTGGCCGCGGCCGTCGCGGGGCATCCGCTCCGGGAACGGCTGCGCGCGGCCCACCTGCGCGCCCTGTACCGGTCGGGGCGGCGGGGTGAGGCCCTCGCCTCCTACCACGAGCTGCGTGAACGCCTGGCCGACGAGCTGGGCATCGACCCGGGCCCGGCGCTGGTGGCGCTGTACCAGGCGATGCTCGACGAAGATCCGTCCCTGGACCCGCCGGCGCCGCGGGCTCACCGGGGAACCGAGGCACCCCGGGAAGAGACGCCCCGGGAAGGGGCTCTGCCCGCCGCGCCGCGCGTGCCCGTCCCGCTGGGGGAGCTGATCGGACGCGAGGACGCGGTGCGCCGGGCCCGCGCGTTCCTGGCGTCCGACCGGCTGGTGACCCTCACGGGCACCGGGGGCGTGGGCAAGACCCGGCTGGCCCTGGAGACGGCCGCGCGCTCGGCCGAGGACCACCCCGACGGGGTGTGGGTCGTCGAGCTGGCCTCCGGGCGCCCGGAGACGGCGGCGGAGGTCGCCGAGCAGGCCGCGCGCGTCCTCGGGCTGCGCGACGGCGACGGCTCCGGCGACCCGGTGGAGCGGCTCGCGGACGCGCTGCGGGCCCGCCGGACCCTGCTCGTCCTCGACAACTGCGAGCACGTCCTCGATCCCGTCGCCGAGCTGGCGGAACGGCTGCTGGCCGCCGCGCCGGGGCTGCGGATCCTCGTGACGGCGCAGGAGCCGCTGGGCCTGGCGGGCGAGCGGCTGCAGATCGTCCCGCCGCTGGACCTGCCCGGCCACGGCACCGCGCCCGAGGTGCTGGCGGAGTCTGCGGCGGTCCGGCTGTTCGTCGCGCGGGCCGCCGCGGCGGCGCCCGGGTTCGCGCTGGACGTGGCGTCCGCGCCCTGGGTCGCGTCGATCTGCCGGCGGCTGGACGGCGTCCCGCTCGCGCTGGAGCTGGCGGCGACCCGGGTCCGCGCGCTCGGCGTCAAGGAGCTGGCCGCGCGGCTGGACGACCGGTTCCGCGTCCTCGCCGGCGGCCGCCGCGGCGGGCCCGCGCGGCAGCAGACGCTCCGCGCGACGATCGACTGGAGCTGGGGCCTGCTCACCGGCCCGGAACGGGTCGCTCTGCGGCGCCTCGCCGTCCACGCGGGCGGCTGCACGCTGGAGGCCGCCGAGGAGGTGGGCGGCGCCGGCGTCGACGTGCTGGCCAGGCTCGTCGACCGGTCCCTCGCCGTCCGCGCCGGGGACCGCTATCGCCTGCTGGAGTCCGTCGCCGCCTACAGCCTTGAGCGGTTGGAGGAGTCCGGAGAGGCGGACGAGGTACGGCGGCGGCACGTCCTGTACTACACGGGCCTGGTGGAGCGCGCCGCGGACGGTCTCCGCGGGCCGGAGCAGTGCCGATGGCTTGAGCGACTCGACCAGGAGACCGCCAACCTGGGTGCGGCCCTAGAGCACGCCTCGGACCGTCTCAGCTCGGGAGACCTCGCCCTACGGCTGGTGAACGCGCAAGGCTGGTACTGGTACCTGCGTGGACGGTTCGGAGAGGCCCGGCGCGCGCTCGGCACGGCCTTGACGATCCCGGACGCCGATCCGGCTCCGATTACCAGGGCCAGGCTGATGGAAGCCCGGATGTGGCTGACGGGCATCACGATGGCGTCCGGTGAAGGCACCGACTCCGAGGAGCTGCGCCAAGGGGCGCTGAAGGCGTACGCCCAGGCGGACGGCCTCGCCCGCGCGAAGGCGGAGTGGTTCCTCAGCCACGTCCACTGGCCGTACGGCGACCTGGCCGCGAACGAGGCGCGAGTCAACGGCGCGCTCGCCGTGTTCCGCGCGCACGGCGACCGGTGGGGCACCGCGGCGGCGCTCGCCACCCGCGCCAAGATGCTCATGGGCCACGGTGATCTGGACGGGATGCGGCGGGACGGCACGGAGAGCCTGGAGCTGTTCACCGCCCTCGGGGACGACTGGGGACGGCTGGAGGCCGGGGACGTCCTCAGCCGGCACGCCGAGGTCACCGGCGACCACGAGGCCGCCGGCCGGCTCCGCCGCGCCGAGCTGCGGCTCGCCGAGGAGCTGCGGATGTGGCCCGACGTCGCCTACCGGCTCGGCTGTCTCGGCCGCGTCGCGCTGCTGACCGGCGACCTCGCCGAGGCCCGCGCGCTGCACGAGCGGGCGCTGGCGCTCGCCGTCCGGCAGGCCGCCCGGTCGGCCGCGGAGTTCGCCGAGATCG